>NZ_NYVD01000148.1 GCF_002684405.1 Parvibaculum sp.
CCTCCTTCTCGGCGTTTACGGCTGCCAGCTTGGTCTCGTAGTCGAGGCCCTTCTGGGCAAGCTTCTGCGCCTCTTCCTTGCTGGGCACGAGAATATGCTCCGCATGCGCTTCCCGCTCGGCGGGGGCATCGGCGATATTCTTCTGGTAATAGGCCTCGATCGCCTTTTCGGTGATCCGGTCCTGCATCAGCTGCAGCCAGTAGAAATCGCGCAGCGCCTTTTCCTGCGCATACTCGATCCGCCGTTTCGCGCCCGGATCGTCGGTCACATGCTTCTTGCGGGCGGTCTCGGCGACCACCTTGCGGTCGATCAGCGCGCTGAGCAGATACTGAAAGCGCATCTTCTCCGAAACGCCCTGAAGCGACGATCCCATCTCCTCGTCGGCCAGCGCCACATCGGCATAGGTGATCGGGCTGCCATTCACCTTCGCAATGACGTCGGTGGGTTCGGGCGCCTGCCCGGCGCCGGGCGCGGGGACCGCGGCGGGCTCGGCCGCCATGGCATGCCCGCCCGAAAGAAGGAGGGACACACTCAGCGCGGAAGCGGCGAGAGCAACGGGAATAGTGCGAAAGGCAAACATGACAGGACTTTCATATTTCGGGATGTGCGGCGCGGGCCCTGCGCCCGGATGGCGACCGACCCGCGTAAAAACGGGAATCTGCGGCCGAAAAGGGCCCGAATTGTGTCAATTCGCCCGCCTGCCGGGCGTGGGGCGAGATCATGGACCGCACCCCATGCGCGCACAAGGAGGTTTGTGAGGACGGCACCCCCCGCCGCGCCCCCGCCGTTACATTGACAAGAAATTGAGGCCCCCTTACATCTCCCTTGGCTTTCTGCCTTGGAAGGGGATCTGGGCTCCGGGGCAAGGCAAGGGTCTTGAGGGCCTGGCCGCCGGAAAGCCTATCCCGCATGCCCGGCCGCAATCGATGGCACAGCGCAAGAGGATTTGACCTGATGGCTAGCTTTGGCGCTTTCGCCAAGCGATTTTTCGGCTCGCAGAACGACCGCAAGATCAAACGTTACCGGAGCAGCGTCGAGGCGATCAACGCCCTCGAACCGGAAATGGAGGCCCTGAGCGACGAGGAGCTCAAGGGCAAGACGGCGGAATTCCGCGCGCGCCTCGCCGACGGTGCCACGACGGACGATATTCGCGACGAAGCATTCGCCGTTGTCCGCGAGGCCGCCAAGCGCGTCCTCGGCCAGCGCCATTACGATGTGCAGCTCATCGGCGGCATGGTGCTTCATGACGGCAAGATCGCCGAAATGAAGACCGGCGAAGGCAAGACGCTGGTTTCCACCCTCGCCGTCTATCTGAACGCGCTGCCCGGCAAGGGCGTCCATGTGGTGACCGTGAACGACTATCTGGCCAAGCGCGACGCGGCCTGGATGGGCGAGATCTTCAGTTTTCTCGGTATGGAAACCGGCGTCATCCTGCACGGCATGAACGACGACGAGCGCCGCGAGGCCTATGCCGCCGACATCACCTACGCCACCAATAACGAACTCGGCTTCGACTATCTTCGCGACAATATGAAGTATCAGCTCGAAGCCATGGTGCAGCGCGCCCATCCCTTCGCCATCATCGACGAAGTTGACTCCATCCTCATCGACGAGGCGCGCACGCCGCTCATCATCTCCGGTCCGCTGGACGACAAGTCCGATCTTTATCTCAAGATCGACGACATCATTCCCGAACTCGTCGAGGAAGATTACGAACTCGACGAGAAGCAGCGCACCGTCACCCTCACCGAAGAGGGTAACGAACACGCCGAAGCCATTCTGCTCGAGCGCGGCATTCTCGAGGAAGGCTCGCTCTACGACATCGAGAACATCTCGATCGTCCATCACGTGAACAATGCACTGCGCGCCCACAAGCTGTTCCTGCGCGACCGCGACTACATCGTCAAAGGCGGCAAGGTCGTCATCATCGACGAGTTCACCGGCCGCATGATGGAAGGCCGGCGCTATTCCGACGGCCTGCATCAGGCGCTGGAAGCCAAGGAGCGCCAGCCGATCCAGCCGGAAAACCAGACGCTGGCCTCCATCACCTTCCAGAACTACTTCCGCATGTACGAGAAGCTGGGCGGCATGACCGGCACGGCGCTGACGGAAGCCGACGAATTCCTCGATATTTACGGCCTCGAGGTGCTGGAGGTTCCGACCAACAAACCGATCGCGCGTATCGACGAGGACGACGAGGTCTACCGGACGGCGAAGGAAAAATACGACGCCATCGTCGACGAAATCGTCGAATGCCAGAAGAAAGGCCAGCCCGTTCTGGTCGGCACGGTCTCCATCGAGAAATCGGAAACGCTTTCCGCCGAAATGAAGCGCCGCAAGGTGAAGCACAACGTGCTGAATGCGCGCTATCACGAGCAGGAAGCCCATATCATCGCGCAGGCCGGCGTGCCCGGCGCCGTCACCATCGCCACCAACATGGCCGGCCGCGGCACCGACATCCAGCTCGGCGGCAATCTCGACATGCGCATCGACGACGAGACGGTGGGCATCGAGGACGAAGCCGCCTACAAGGCCAAGGTCGAAGAGATCAAGGCGGACATCGCGAAGAAGAAGGAAACGGCGCTTGCCGCGGGCGGCCTTTATGTCGTCGGCACGGAGCGCCATGAAAGCCGCCGCATCGACAACCAGCTGCGCGGACGTTCCGGCCGTCAGGGCGACCCCGGCCGCTCGAAATTCTATCTTTCCCTCGAAGACGACCTGATGCGCATCTTCGGCACCGACCGCATGGACGGCATGCTGCAGAAGCTGGGCCTGGAAGAAGGCGAGGCGATCATCCACCCCTGGATCAACAAGGCGCTTGAAAAGGCCCAGTCCAAGGTGGAAGCCCGCAACTTCGACATCCGAAAGAACCTGCTCAAGTTCGACAACGTCATGAACGATCAGCGCAAGGTCATCTTCGACCAGCGCATCGAACTCATGCGGGAGAAGGACCTCAACGAAACCGTCAGCGATATGCGCCGTCAGGTGATCGACGACGTGGTGGCGCGCTGCATTCCCGAAAAGGCCTATGCCGAGGAATGGGATATCGCGACGCTCAAGCAGGAAGTGTCAGACACGCTCGGCCTCGACCTGCCCATCGACGCATGGGCGGAGGAAGAAGGCATCGCGAACGAGGAAATCCGCGAGCGCCTTTATCGCGCCGCCGACGAATCCATGGCCGGCAAGGCCGCGCAGGTCGGACCCGACCTCATGCGGCAGGTCGAAAAGGCCGTCGTGCTCCAGACCCTGGATCATCACTGGCGCGACCACCTGCTGATGCTCGATCATCTGCGCCAGGCTGTCGGCCTGCGCGGCTACGCGCAGCGCGATCCGCTGAACGAGTACAAGGCCGAGGCCTTCGAGCTGTTCGACAACCTCCTCACCAATCTTCGTGTGGATGTGACGCGCCAGATCAGCACTGCCCAGTTCGTGGCCGAGGACCAGGCGCCGCGTATCGAGGACGAGCAGCTTCCCGAGATGCATGCGCATCATCAGGACCTGACGACAGGCCAGGACGAAATGGAAGGCGGCGATCTCGCAACGCTTCAGCGCACCGTCCGCAACGATCCGGGCGTGGCGGTGGACCCCAACGACCCGACCACATGGGGCAAGGTCTCGCGCAACGCCCCCTGCCCCTGCGGCTCGGGCAAGAAATACAAACACTGCCACGGTGCGCTCGGCTAAGACGGACGCCCCGGACGGAATAAAAAACGCCCGCCCTGGAAAGAGAGCGGGCGTTTCTTTTTCAACGGCAACCTTTGTCAGGCGGCGGCATGTGCCTTTTTCAGCTTTGCCACGTCCTGCTCATAGGTCTGGCCGGCCCAGTAGTAATGCACCGCCGCCCAGACGCCGAGGAAGCTCGTGATCAGCAGCGACCAGCGCAGGCTCTCCACACCGAAATAGGGCTCCAGCTGATCGGAGAGGAACCCGACCGTCAGCGGACCGAAGCCCAGCGCGATGAAGTTGAGCACGAAGAGCATCACCGCGGAGGCAAGCGAGCGCATGTGAAGGGGCGTCAGGCTCTGGATCATGGCGAAGCTCGGGCCGAGATAGAACGCACCCAGCAGCATCGACACGACATAGACCGGCACCATGATGTCGAGATTGGACGAGCTGTAGAACACGATGAAGAGCGGCATGCCGACAATCTTGGCGACCGCGATCACCCATGCGTTCCAGCGCATATCCTTGCGCGACAGCCGGTCGGCGAGGAAACCGCCGATCAGGGCGCCGATGCCGCCGACTAAACCCGCCGTCAGACCGAAGATAAGACCGATCTGCTGCTCGCCGAGCCCAAGGCTGCGGCGGAAGAAGGACGGCCCGAAGATCAGTCCGCCATAGCCCACAAAGGAAACGAGCGTAAGGCCGATGATGATGTGACGCGCCGACCGCGTATGCCAGAGATGCACGAAGACCTGCCACAGATTGCCGGCATAGCGCTTCGTCTGGGCGAACAGGCTTCCCTTCTGCCTTTCCTCCACGACATGCGTGAGGCCGTCGACCTGGCCGCGAACGGGCTCCTGGATGGTGAAGCGCACCAGCGCCGCAATGATGAGCCCCGGCAGACCGACCACGAAAAAGGTTTCGCGCCAGCCATAATGCTGCACCACATAACCGCCGAGGATCAGACCGATCATCGCCCCGGCATAAACGCCGACCGAATAGAAGGACATGGCGGTGGAGCGCTGCGCCTCCGGATAAAGGTCGGCGATCATCGAATGGGAAGGCGGGCTCGATCCGGCCTCGCCGATGCCGACACCGATGCGCGCCGCCAGCAGATGGGAGAAGCTACCCGCCATACCGCAGGCCGCCGTCATGCCGGACCAGATGGTGACGGCCAGCGCGACGATGTTGCGGCGGTTTCCGCGATCCGCCCACATGGCGATGGGAACGCCGAGCGTGGCATAGAAAAGCGCAAAGACGAGCCCCCCCATCAGGCCGAGCATCGTGTCGCTCACATCGAAAGCCGCCTTGATGGAAGGCATCAGGATATTGACGATGCCGCGATCCACATGGCTCGACGTATAGGCGAGCGTCAGGATGATGAGTGCGTAATGTTTTGAAAGCCCCCCGGCGCGCGCTGCCGTTGCAGGCGCGGCCTTGACCGACTGCTCAGCCATATTTTCTCCCCGGAAATGTATTTTTGTTTCTTGACCATCACATTAGAGAGGCGCCAACGCTGCGGCAATCTATGCTGCAGGCTTCGCCGCTTGCGGCACCCCGCAGCGCTGCCATAATCGGCGCGCCGACAGAAGCAAAACGACAAAGGCATAAGGGAGAAATCATGGGCGCGCCGCAACCCTTCACCATCGACATTCCGCAAGCCGGAATAGACGCCATCATGGAGCGCGTGCGCGCCTATGAGTGGCACGAGATGCCAGCCATCGAAGAAGGCGGCGATCGCTGGGCCTATGGCACAGACATGGCCTATATGCGTGAACTATGCACCTATTGGCTGAACGATTATGACTGGCGCGCGGCGGAAAAACGCCTGAACGCCTTTCCCCAGTTCATCGCCAATGTCGACGGCCTCGATATCCACTTCGTTCACGTGAAAGGCTCGGGCAGCTCGCCGGAGACGCTTCTTCTCACCCATGGCTGGCCGGGCTCCATCTTCGAATTCTATGACGTCATCGAACCGCTCGCGCATCCGGAGAAATTCGGCGGCAACGCGGAAGACGGCATCAACCTCGTCATCCCCTCGCTCCCCGGCTATGCCTTTTCCGGCAAGCCCGCAAAACCCATGGGACCGCGCGCGACCGCCGCGCTGTGGGACAAGCTGATGCGCGACGTGCTGGGCTACGACAGCTACATCGCACAGGGCGGCGACTGGGGCTCGGTCGTCACCGGCTGGATCGGCTATGAGCACGGAACCGACAAGCAGGGCGGCTGCAAGGCCATCCACATCAATATGAACGGGCTTCGCGTTCCCGCCCTCCCCGAAACGGACGAGGAAAAGGCATGGGCGGAAGCCGCCGGCGCGGCCTTCGGCATGGACGGCGCCTATATGCAGATCCAGATGACGAAGCCGCTGACGCTTTCCTACGCCATGATGGACAGCCCCGTCGGCGCGGCGGCGTGGATCGTCGAGAAGTTCCACTCCTGGTCGGACCGCACCCATGGCGACGTACCCGGCCATCTGGAAAACGCCTTCTCCAAGGATGCGATGCTGACCGACATCATGATCTATCTCGTGAGCCGCAGTTTCGGCAGCGCCATCTGGTTTTATCGCGGCATGATGGAAGAAGGCGGCGTCAACATGGCGCCGGGCACGAAGGTCGAAATCCCGACCGGCATGGCAAAGTTCCCGCAGGAAGCGACCGCCTATTGCATCGGCCCGCGCAGCTATATGGCAAAGGGCTTCAACATCGTGCACTGGTCCGAGCCCGAGCGCGGCGGCCACTTCGCCGCCTGGGAAACGGGGCGCCTTTTCGCCGATGAAGTGATGAGCTTCGTGAAAAAGATCAAAGGCTGAAACGCATGACGCATCGAACCGTTCCCGCCGACCCGTTTACGGTTCACATTGCCGAGGAGGAGGTAGAAGACCTGCGCCGCCGCCTGCAGCGCACGCGCTTCCCGAACGAACCGGCAGGCAACCGCCATTGGGACTACGGCACCAGCCTTCCCTATATGGAAAAGCTGGTGTCCTACTGGCGCGACGATTTCGACTGGCGCGCAGCGGAGGAAAAACTCAACCGCTTTCCCCAGTTCCGCGCAACCTTCACCGACGATGAGGGCGAGGATCATACGATCCACTTCATCTATGAGCGCGGCACGAAGACGGATAGCGGCCCAGACCCGATCCCGCTCGTCATGACGCATGGCTGGCCGTCCACCTTTCGCGAGTTTCTCGATGTGGTGGAGCCGCTCGCCCATCCCGAGCGCTTCGGACGAAAAGGCCCCGCCTTCGACGTCATCGTCCCCTCGCTTATCGGCTACGGCTTTTCCTCGCTGCCGCGAAAGCCCATCGGCCCCGCCGCCATTGCCGATCTCTGGCATCGTCTGATGACGGAATGTCTGGGCTACGACACATATGCCGCGCAGGCCGGCGACTGGGGCAGCTTCGTCACGTCGCGCCTCGCCCTCCAGCACCCCGATGCGGTGCGCGCCATCCACCTCACCATGCTGCCGCTGCGCCCCACCCTCAAGGACGAGAGCCAGAAGCCGGTCAGCGACGAAGAGTCGAAATGGATCGGGGAGATGCAGCGCTGGTGGCGGCAGGAAGAAGGCTATCGCTCCATCCAGTCCACCAAGCCCATGGCGCTTGCCTTCGGCCTGATGGACAGCCCCGCCGGACTGGCAGGCTGGCTTGCCGACAAATATTACCGTCTCGGCGACACCGACAAGACCGATACGATAGACGGGATGGAACGGCGCTTCCCCTATGACGACATTCTGACCCAGTTCTCGATCTACTGGTTCACCGGCACGATCAACAGCGCCAACACGCTCTACAAGGCCGGCCCCGCCGAAGGCTCTCACCAGCTGAAGCCCGGCGAGCGCGTCACCGTGCCCGTGGCCTATTCGGAATATCCGATCGACGTGCTGCCTGTGACGCCGCGCTCATGGGCCGAGCGCAGCTACAATATCGTTCGTTGGCGGATCATGGAGAAAGGCGGCCATTTCGCCGCCATGGAAGAGCCGGACTATTTCGCGGACGATGTACGCGATGCGTTTGCGGAGATGCTGAAGTAGCGCCGCTCAGGCGATACCCTTCACGCGATACCCTGGCGCCCCATGGCGAGGAACTTCTCGCGGCGCAAGCGGCGCAGCGTGTCGGAATCGAGTTTTTCGAGCCCGGCCAGTTCTTCCTCGATGGCGTCGCCCGTCTCGCGGATCATCTGCGCGCGCTCGCGATGCGCGCCGCCGACGGGCTCTTCCAGCACGCGGTCCACAACGCCGAGCTTGTGCAGATCCTGCGCGGTGATCTTCATCGCGGTTGCGGCTTCTTTCGCCTTGTCGGAGCTGCGCCACAGGATCGACGAAGCACCCTCGGGCGAAATCACGGCATAGACGGCATGTTCGAGCATCAGCACGCGATTGCCGCAGGCGATACCGATGGCACCGCCCGACATGCCTTCACCGATCACCACCGAAATAAGCGGCGTGCCCAGCGACAGGCAGCGATCCGTCGAGCGTGCGATAGCTTCCGCGACGCTGCGCTCTTCGCTTTCCATGCCGGGATAGGCACCCGACGTATCGGCCATGGTGATGACGGGAATGTCGAACCGTTCGGCAAGCGACATCAGCCGGATCACCTTGCGGTATCCTTCGGGCCGCGCCATGCCGAAATTATGTTTGATGCGGCTCTGCGTGTCGGAGCCTTTTTCATGGCCGATCACCATCACCGACCGGCCGCGGAACCGTCCGAGACCGCCCATGATGGCGGAGTCCTCGCCAAAGGCGCGGTCGCCGCCCATCGGCGTGAAATCCTCGATGAGCCGTTCCACATAATCTTTGAAATGAGGCCGGGCCGGATGGCGCGCCACCTGCACCTTCTGCCAGGGGTTGAGCGAGGCATAGGTCTCGGTCAGCAGGTTCGCCGCCTTCTGCTCAAGCTTGGAAACCTCGTCCCCGATGCTCATGGACGGGTCGTCCTGTGCAAGACGTTTCAGCTCCTGCACCTTGCCTTCGAGTTCGGCAATCGGCTTCTCGAAATCGAGATAAGTATGCATTGCGCTCCGGGAACCCCCGTCCATTCACCCGCCTGAACTGCATTCCCGCCAGCCTGTCGGCCCCGTTGCGGGAGATTGCGCCGGGACACTGGCCCGACCCCGCCCCCTTGTCAACTGCAAGTCGGCTTTAGGGAAACATCCTGCCGATTCAGAGACTTAAAAGGGTTAAAGCCCGGCCTGTCACAATCCGGCCTGCCCTTGCGTCTTACCCAATACAGGTAACGCCACAGCGGTCCGGCGGCACGGCCCCCTATGGGCTATGCTGCGCGCGCCGAAGGACATCCGAATGACCCATGCTCCCGCTTCCGACGCCGAAACGGCCTTCCTGACCCATCGTCCCCGCGCCTTCGCCGTGGCCTATCGGATGCTGGGCAGCATCGCGGAGGCGGAAGACATCGTGCAGGAGGCATGGCTGCGCTGGCAGAGCGCGGATCGCGCGCATGTCGCTTCGCCCGAAGCCTTCATCGTCACCACAACATCGCGGCTTGCCATCGACCATCTGCGCAAGGCGAGCACCCGTCGCGAAACCTATGTCGGCCCCTGGCTGCCCGAGCCGATGGTCACCGGCGACGCGGAAGGCCCCGCGACGCCGCAAGAGCGTCTGGAACTTGCCGACGACATCTCCATGGCACTGCTGCATCTGCTGGAAAGGCTCTCGCCCGAGGAACGCGCGGCGTTCCTGCTTCACGAGGCGTTCGACTACAGCCATGCGGAAATCGCGAACCTGATCGGAAAGTCGGAAGCCGCCTGCCGCCAGATGCTGTCGCGCGCGCGCAAACGCGTCCAGGCCGAACGCCCGCGCTTCAACACCGAGGCCCGCGAACATGCTCGCCTGACGGAGTTGTTCCAGCAGGCCCTCATGAAGGGGGATCCGGAAGCAATCCTTGCCTGCATGAAGGAAGACGCGATTTTCTACAGCGATGGCGGCGGCAAGGTGGCCGCCGCGCTGAACCCGCTTTACGGCGCGGACAAGATCACGCGGTTCTGGATGGGCATTATGAGAAAAGCCGAGGGGCGGATCACCCCCCGTCCGGTCTGGCTCAACGGTTTGCCGGGCTACCTTCTCACCGAAGGCGACACGCTGCACTCCGCCGTGAGCCTGCGCATCGAGGACGGCCGCATTGCCGCCCTCTATGTCCAGCGCAATCCCGACAAGCTTGCGGACATATTGCGCCAGACCGGTCTCAGGCCGCTCGCGACCTGAGCCTGTTTAAGCGGAGTCTTTCTTCGCCAGCGGATGCTTGGTTTCCACAAGCTCCTTCAACCGCTCATCCAGCACATGCGTATAGATCTGCGTGGTCGAAATATCCGCGTGACCGAGCATCTGCTGCACGGCGCGCAGATCGGCCCCGTTGGCCAGCAGATGGCTAGCAAAGGCGTGGCGCAGTGTATGCGGCGACACGCGTTTGGGATCGACCCCGGCGGAAGCAGCGAGGTCTTTCAGAAGCTGCGCAAAGCGATGCCGCGTCAGATGGCCCTGCCGCCCGCGTGACGGGAAGAGCCAGGGCGACACCCTGTCTCCCAGCCGGCGCGCCCTGAGCGGCACATAGTCATTGATCGCCGCCCGCGCCGTATCGGACAGCGGCACCAGCCGTTCCCGGCCGCCCTTGCCCGTCACGGTGAGGAAACGCTGATCGCCCCGAACCGCCGAAAGCGGCAGGCCGACAAGCTCCGACACGCGAAGCCCTGTCGCGTAGAGAACCTCCATCAGGCAGACCAGTCGCGCGCGCTTGTAGGCAAGCACTTCTTCCTCATGGCTGCGTCCATCCACCGTCTCCCGCGAGGCGGCAAGCAGACCATCGACTTCCGCCACAGAAAGCGTTTTGGGCAAAGGCCTCGCCCGTCTCGGTCCTTCGACCGTGCTGCACGGATCGTCCGTCCGCACGCTGTCGGCGTACAGAAAACTATGGAACTGCCGCACCGCCGACAGGCGGCGCGCCGCCGTGGCGGCGGAAAGCCCCTGATTGTTCAGCGCTTCCAGATAAGCCCGAATATCTTCCGTGGAAGCCTCATGCACACCGCGTCGGCGCCCCGCCAGAAAGCCGGCGAAGTCCTTCAAATCGCGTTGATAGGCCTCGAGCGTGTTGCGCGCGGCACCCCGTTCCGCACTCAGCATCTCAAGAAAGGCCTCGATGTAACTCTGACCTTCGATCGTCCCCCCAACGGCCTCCCCGGTTTCAGTTACCTTGGTCACCGATGGTTGATTAGCCATGTTTTACTTACCCGCGTCCTATGCTACTCCGCGCCAAAAGCGCCTCTATGGCGAGGCGCCGCGCCTCGCCTTCAAGCTTGATATTCCGAAGACTCTTCACCGCTTCCGCCACCGCATTGGCATGCGTGCCGGACGGTCCGTGATCGGCCAGCGCGGTCAGCGCCAGCAAGACGGTTTCGCCGCGCGCCCCGCGCGTGCTTGCCGCCTGCATCTGATCGAACAATGCCTCACGCGGCGCAGCGCCGGTGAACAAATCCCGACGGTCCAGGATCGTATTCCAGACTTCCTTGGGCAGGTCGGCGCCCAGCGCATCGAGCATCACCGCCTCGGCGGCGGCAAAGCGCTGCGTGGACGTCACGCCGGAGCGGAGGTCGCCGAGCAGCGTCGCGCCGATATCGTCCGGCAAGTCGATCTTGTCGCCCTTCATCAGGCGCAGCATGGCATCGAGTTCGCGCGTGCCGCGGCCGAACCCGCCCCCTGCGGAGGTCATCGCCTCACGCCAGGCCGTCGCCTTGGCGGCATCGCCGAGCACGATATAGGCGCGCACCGCGATGGGCGCGACGCCGGCAAGTTCGGCACCGATCCGGATACGGTCCAGCGACGGCTTCAAGGCCTCCGCCGTCGGATAGGCAAGCCCGGCCGGTTCCGCCGTCGAAAGCGCCAGCGCCATCATCTGCAACTGCTTGCGGGGCATGACTTCGCGCGCAATCGCCTGGAAGAGAAGCGCGCGCCGCATGGTCGAACTGTCCGGATAGTCGCCCGATTTCAGCCCGTCGAAATCTTTCTGCGTGAAATTGGCCGCCTTATAGGCTGCCCCCAGCACATCGCCGCCGACCAGCCCGAGCTCGGCGGCCCGCTCGGCCGCGGCGATCCGTATTTCCGGCGCGGCCTTGGCGTCCTGCGCCAGCGCGGGCAGAACCGACGGCACGGCGATGGAAGCGGCCCCGGACGGCAAATCCTTCTTAGCAAGGCCGTAAAAGGCGAAATCGATTTCGCTGAGGCTTTCCGGCTGCGGGGCCTTCAGCCGGATCCCGTCGGCGGCGGCGGCCTGAAGCGAGTAGAAGAGCGCATCGTCCAGCCCCTCCTCCCGCGCAAGATCCGCCGTGATATCGGACAGCGCCGGATTTCCGCCGAGAATCTGACAATAGGCGGAAAGCTTCAGCGCGAAGGCGGCATGAGGCTCCGTCCGGGGATCGCCATTGGCCGGCAACGCGGATAACGCATCGCAGGCTTCATTCCCCTTGCCCAGCGCCAGCGCGGCCCGCGCCTGCGCCATGGCAATCGAAGCCGAACGGCTTTTCGGCGCGGCGGCGGCAAGCTCAAGGGCATCATTCGCCCGGCCCGCCGTCAGAAGCGCATCGAGCCTCAAGGTCAGAAAATCGCGTCCGCCCCCACTGCCGCCCCCCAAACTCGCCGTCATGCCCGCGGGCGGCGTCGCGCCCGTCAGCAGCAGCCTCTGCCGCAGATTGATCAGCACGGGCGATCCCTGCACCGGCGGCAAATCGGCCAGCAATTGTTCGATCTC
>NZ_NYVD01000149.1 GCF_002684405.1 Parvibaculum sp.
AGCGGCAAGAGTTTCAACGATGTCGCCAAGGAATTCTCCAAGGGCCCCAGCGCGGGGAATGGCGGCGATCTCGGCTGGTTCAAGAAGGGCGATGTCGTGCCCGCCTTTGGCGATGCGGTGTTCAAGATGAAGCCCGGCGAGGTTTCCGATCCGGTCAAGACCCAGTTCGGCTGGCATGTGATCAAGCTTCTGGAGATGCGAGACGTGAAGAAGCCCACGCTTAAGGAAGCCCGACAGGACGTCATTCGCGGTCTGGCGCAGGAGCAAGGCCAGAAGCTCATGAAGGAGATGCGGGCCAAGGCCGATATCGAAATCGTCGGCGCGAATGGCGGTGAGGTCCGGGCCAATCCCTCCCAGCCGCAGATTGTTCCGGATGCGCCCTGATTGCTGTAGATAGAAACGATAGTTCGAATCGAAGCGCGCCCGGCGACGGGCGGCAGGACAGCAGCGATCCGACACGGATAGCGGCGCGACGAGGGGCAGACGGCACATGACAGTGAAGACGACCAGCCGGAGCGGCACGAAAACTTCTGTCAAACCTCGCAAGAAGGTCAGCGGCAAGGCGAAAGCCAAGCCGCGGGTGAAGGCGAAGCCCCATAGCCGGGCCAAGCAGACCCGGGCGACGCGCAAGACCGTCAAGGCGACCGCGGCCACGCCGGTCGCAAAGAAGAAGCCCGTCAAGAAAAAGCCCGCGCCCAAGGCGAAGAGCAAGACCGCCGCCGCCAAGAAGAAGGAAGCGCCCGCCGTTTCCCCGCTTGCGCCCAAGAGCTATCCGGCGCTCCCGCCGATCGAGGGCGTGGAGCTCGGGACCGTGGCGGCGGGCATCAAATACAAGAACCGGACCGATCTTCTGGTCGTGCGCATGACGGACGGTACGCAGGCCGCGGGCGTCTTTACGACCTCCAAGACCGCGTCCGCGCCGGTGGACTGGTGCCGGGGCAATCTTGAAGATGGCGGTCTCGGGCGGATGCTTGTCGTCAATTCGGGCAATTCCAACGCCTTTACCGGCAGGGCCGGCGTCCAGACGGTGAAGGCGACGGCGGCGGCCGCCGCCAATGCGGGCAATTGCCGGCAGAGGGATGTCTTCATCGCCTCCACCGGCGTCATCGGCGTGCCGATGGATCCCGCTCCCGTGGTCGCCGGTATCGAGACCGCGCTCAAGGATGCGCGTCCCGACAATTGGGACGCCGCCGCGCAGGCGATCATGACCACCGATACCTATCCGAAGCTTGCCACCCGGCGCTGCAAGGTGGGCGATGCCGAGGTGACCATAAACGGCATCGCCAAGGGCTCGGGCATGATCGCGCCGGATCTGGCGACCATGCTCGTCTTCATCTTCACCGATGCGGCGCTGTCTCGCGAAACGCTGCAGACGCTGCTGATGCTCGGCGCGCGCGACAGCTTCAACGCCATTACGGTGGATAGCGACACTTCGACCAGCGACAGCGTGATGCTGTTTGCCACCGGCGCCGCGATGAAGGACGCCACGCCGGTTCGCCGGGCAGGCGATCCCAAATTGCGGGAATTCCGCCGGGCGCTGGACGAGCTGATGCTCGATCTTGCGCATCAGGTGGTGAGGGACGGCGAGGGCGCCACGAAATTCGTCCAGGTCACGGTGAGCGGCGCGGAAAGCCATCAGGCGGCGCGGCGCATTGCCATGGCGATCGCCAATTCGCCGCTGGTGAAAACGGCGATCGCGGGCGAGGACGCCAATTGGGGCCGCATCGTCATGGCGGTCGGCAAGTCGGGCGAGGCGGCCGACCGGGACAAGCTGGTGATCCGGATCGGCGGTGTCGACGTGGCCAAGAGCGGCCAGGCCGTCCCCGATTTCGACGAGGCGCCGGTCGCCCGGCACATGAAGGGCCAGGAGATCGACATTGCCGTCGATGTCGGCGTCGGCAAGGCATCGGCCACGGTGTGGACATGCGATCTGACGCATCAATATATCAGCATCAATGCGGATTACCGCAGCTAGGACCCCGCAGGCGGGGCGCGGCATGCTTAACTCGGCCTTTACCCTGATCGCGGTTTTGCCGGGTTCCGGCCCCTCCGTGTGTCTGAAATTAACTCCGTTTCCCGATGATATGAGGAGCGCGTGACCGCATGAGCGAAACGAAGATAGTGCTCGTGGCCGCTTGCGCGCTGGTCGATGCGGATGGGCGCGTGCTGATGGCCAAGCGGCCGGAAGGCAAGCCCATGGCGGGCCTCTGGGAGTTCCCGGGCGGCAAGGTGGAGGCGGGGGAAACGCCCGAAGCTTCGCTGATTCGGGAATTGCAGGAGGAACTGGGTATCGACGTGACGGAGGCCTGTCTCGCGCCGCTTTCCTTTGCGAGCCATGCCTATGAGACGTTTCACCTTCTGATGCCGCTTTACGTATGCCGGCGCTGGGAGGGCAGGGTTCAGCCGCTGGAAGGGCAGGAGCTCAACTGGGTCAGGCCGAACCGGATGCGGGATTATCCAATGCCGCCGGCGGATGAACCGCTGGTGGCGGCGCTGCGCGACCTGCTCATGTGAGCTTCGCCGGCGCCTGCAGAGGCGGGGTGAGCGATGGGCAGGCTGACGGAGATTTTTGCGCGTTTCGGGCGCGATGAAGGCGGGGCGACGGCGATCGAATATGCGCTGATCGCCAGTCTGATCGCGGTGGCGATTTCATCGACGGTCTATACGCTGGGCGGCACCGTGATGGTCGATCTCTTCCAGCGTATCGCCGACGCCATGACCGGCTGACGCGTCACTTCTTTCCGGACGGGTTTCCGAAGGGAGCCTTCTCGCCCGCCGTCTGTTCTTTCGAACCGAGGGCCTCGGCCATGCTGTGCGTGGCGCTGCCGGGCCGGAGCGGTTGCTGCTGGTTTTCATGCGGCGCCCATCCTGTCGCCGTCACGATTTCGAAGGTGGCGGGGATACGTCCGTCGGGCAGACCGAATTTCTCTGCGTAAATTTCGGCGGCGCGAAACAGCGTCCGCCTTTTCATCGGCTGGCGGCGGCGCTCGGCGAGCGCATTGGTCTCGCCCATGCCGCGCAGATCCGCCATCAGCTTCAGCGCATTGTCATAGCGCACGGTCACGCGGTCGGAATCGGCGACCGGCAGGGCAAAGCCCGCGCGTTGCAGCAGTCCTCCCACATCGCGCAGATCGGCGAACGGCGAGACGCGCGGCGACAGGCCACCCTCGATTTCGATTTCCGCATCCGCCAGCGACTGGCGCAACTCGGTCAGCGTCTCGCCGCCGAAAAAGGCGCCGATGAACAAGCCATCGGGTTTCAGCGCGCGGCGTAGCTGAATGAGCGCGCCGGGCAGGTCGTTCACCCAGTGCAGCGAGAGAATGCTGGTGACGAGATCGAAGGTTTCGCCCGCAAAGGGCAGGAATTCCTCATCGGCGACGAGACGGGCGCCGGGCGCTTCCTTCACCATGGCAAGCGACAGGTCGGCGGAGACGATGTCGCCGATCTTTTCCGGCGGAAGCGCCGCCCGGCCCAGCGCGCCGTCATGGCTGCCGAGATCGAGTGCCAGCGGGAAGTCCCGGTTGGTGTGGATGAGGCGCTCGGTCACCTCTTCCATCGTCCGGGTGAGGAGAAAGTCGTATTCGCCGAAATTCGCCGCCGCGCGCTCTCGGCGACGTTTCAGGGCGGCGCGGTCGAAAATGAGGTGTTGGGAGGGGGCATTCGTCATGGCCGGCATATTGTGTCGGGCCGGGCGCGGCTGCAAGGCATGTTCGCGCTTCGCAGGCCCCCGGGCCTCGGCTAACCTTGCCTCATGCCGATTGCCACCCCGGCCGTGACGGGGCTCTCACGTCTTGCCGATTTTCTGCTGCCGCCCGTTTGCCTTGCCTGCGGGCAGGGTGTGGGCGAGCACGGCACCTTGTGCGGCGAATGCTGGGGGGAGGCGGCGTTCATCGAGGAGCCGCGATGCCGGGTCACGGGGCTTCCCTTCGCCTATCAGCCCGGCGGATCGCATCCATCGGACGGGGAAATGGTAAGCGCGGTGGCGCTCGCCCATCCGCCGGCCTATCGCGCGGCGAGGGCGGCAATGCAATATAACGATCTGAGCCGGCTCTTGATTTCCCGCTTCAAATATGGCGACCGCCTGGAAGGGGCGCCTGCTTTTGCCCGATGGATGATGCGGGCGGGAGCGGAGATGCTGGACGGGGCGGACCTCATCCTGCCCGTGCCGCTGCACAGGGCGCGGCTCTTTTCACGCCGGTTCAACCAGTCGGCGGAGCTGGCGCGGTGGATCGGTCGGCTCTCCGGCGTGCCTTTCGAGGGGCGGACGTTGCTGCGTATCCGGGCGACAAGGCCGCAGGTCGGGCTCTCGGGCGAGGCCAGACGGCGCAATCTCAGAGGGGCCTTCAAGGTTGCCGAGGCGCGCCGGGCGGGCCTTCAGGGGCGCTGTGTGGTAGTTGTGGACGATGTCATCACCTCCGGATCGACCGTCGAGGCCTGTGCGAAGGCGCTGATCGGGGCCGGCGCGGCGGAGGTCCGTGTGCTTGCGCTGGCGCGGGTTGTGACCGGCGAGGGGGCGATTATATGAATAAGAGTTTGTTTTGAAGGAGTTCCGCAGATGGCGGATGTGACGATCTATACCACCATGCTTTGCCCCTATTGCCACCGGGCGAAGGCGCTGCTCGGCAAAAAGGGCGTTTCCTATACCGAGATCGATGTCGGCATGGATTCCGACAAGCGCCGCGAAATGATGCAGCGGGCGAATGGCGGCCACACGGTTCCCCAGATATTCATCGACGAGCGGCATGTGGGCGGCTGCGACGAGCTCTATGCGCTGGAGCGGGCAGGCAAGCTCGATCCGTTGCTGTCGGCCTGATCCGCAAAGGCTGAGAAGAGATGACCGAAACGAGTTTCACCGCAGGCCTGGTCCAGATGCGCAGCGGGCGCGACCCTGAAGCCAATCTGACCGAGGCCTGCCGTCTCATCGGCGAGGCGGCGGATGGCGGCGCGACGCTCATTGCGACGCCTGAAATGACCTCGCTGCTGGAAAACAAGTCGCGGGATCTCTTCGCCAAGGTGAAAGACGAGGTCGATAGCGAGGCCTTGCCGATGTTTCGGTCGCTGGCGTCTCAGCGGGGTCTCTGGCTCGTCATCGGGTCGCTGCCGATCAAGGTGAGCGACGACAAGGTGGCCAACCGCTCCTATCTCATCGGGCCGGATGGCGAGGTCGCCGCGCATTACGACAAGATCCACATGTTCGATGTCGATCTTGAGGGCGGCGAGAGTTATCGGGAGAGCCGGAATTACGAGCCGGGCAAGCGGGCCGTGTGTGCGGATACCTCCCTCGGGCGGATCGGCCTCAGCGTCTGCTACGATCTGCGTTTCCCGCATCTCTATCGAACGCTTGCCAAGGCGGGGGCGGATATTCTGACCGTGCCGGCCGCTTTCACCCGCAAGACCGGCGCGGCGCACTGGCATGTGCTGTTGCGTGCCCGCGCAATCGAGACGGGATGTTATGTGCTCGCGCCCGCGCAGGGCGGCGTGCATGAATGCGGGCGCGAAACCTATGGCCACAGCCTGGCGGTTTCGCCCTGGGGCGAGATCGTCGCCGAGATCGATGGTGAGGAACCGGGCGTGACCACATTCGAAATCGACCTTGCGGCCGTTCAGGCGGCGCGGCAGGCCGTGCCGAGCCTGACGCATGATCGCGACTGGCATCTGGCGGAGCCGGGCGCATGATCCATTACGCGCTGGTCTGTACGAAGGGCCATGAATTCGATGGCTGGTTTTCCTCGTCTGCGGGTTTCGAGGAACAGGCGGCGGCGGGCGATGTGCGCTGCCCCGTCTGCAACAGCAAGAAGGTGCGTCGCGCGCTGATGGCGCCGGCCATCGCCAAAAGCGGTGCGCCGAAGGTGACGAACGATGCGCAGGCGGAAGCGGTGGAACGGGTCTCGCAGCTCATGACGGCGCTGCGCCGCCATGTGGAACAGAATTTCGACTATGTCGGCGATCGGTTCGCCGAAGAGGCCCGCCGCATTCACTATGGCGAAACCGGGCATCGCGACATTTACGGCGAAACGACGCTCGAAGAGGCCGAAGAGCTGATCGAGGAGGGCGTCGAACTCGCCCCCCTGCCGACCCTGCCGCGCGACAAGGCCAATTAGGCATTTACTGCCGGATTGAATTTGCGTCGTCATTGCGAGGAGCAAAGCGACGAAGCAATCCGGCTCTGAGTGCGCGGCTCTGGATTGCTTCGCTTTGCTGGCAATGACGGAGCGGCCGGGCCTGAAGAGGTCTAGGCGAACAATCCCTTCAGATAGTCGTTCAGAAGCCGGCCCTTGGGGTCGAGCTCGTTGCGGATGCGCTTGAAGTCTTCCCAGCGGGGATAGAGCCTGGCGAAATCCGCTCCCGTCAGCGTGTTGAGCTTGCCCCAATGCGGACGCCCGCCAACGGCGCGATGGATCGGCTCGATTGCGGCGAAATAGGGTTTGTAGTCTTCCTTGTAGTAGCGATGCACCGCAATGGAGGCGCTTTCGCGCTCATGGAAGGGCGACAGCCAGATGTCGTCCGCGGCAACGGTGCGGAACTCGATCGGGAAGAAGACTTCCAGATTGTTGTCCTCGATCTTGCGGATGATCTTGCGAAGCGTCTCCGGTCCCTTTTCGCGGGGCAGGTGATATTCCATTTCGTTGAAGCGCACGCCGCGCTCGGTGGAGAGCGTCTTGTGGGAATAGTCCACGCGCTCTTCCGGTTCGATGTCGCCCATGATCTTCTGCAGGATCCAGCGCCGGGCCGACGGCGCCCAGCCCAGCCACTCTTCCAGCATCTTCAGTTCTTCAAGCGAGTCGTCGTCGGTTTGCGGCGGGACTGGCGTTTCCGGCTCGTCGGTGATGTTGTTGGAAATGCCGAGCGCCATGCCCGAGAAGGGGATGTAGTAGAACTCGAAGATATGGTTCTCGCGCCAGAATTTCGGCGCTTCCTCCAGCATGTCGTCGATGGGCATGACCCAGGTGCGGCGCTTGAGCTTGTAGAGCGGGCGCGCCTTCAGCTTCACCTGGGTGATGACGCCAAGCGCGCCGATGGAGACGCGGGCGGCCTGGAAGAGGTCCGCATTGTTGTCGGCGTCGCAGTCGATGGTTTCGCCGTCGGCCATCATCAGACGCAGGCCCGACACGAAGGTCGAGAGCGAGCCGATATTGGCGCCCGAGCCATGCGTGGAGGTGGAAATCGCGCCTGCGATGGTCTGCTTGTTGATGTCGGGCATGTTGTTGAGCGCAAGGCCGCGCTCGGCAAGGCTCGCGCCCAGCGCGCCGAGGCGCGTGCCGCCCATCACGGCGGCTTCGTTAGTCGTCGGATCGCTGCCGATCACGCCGCTCATCCGGTCGAGGGAAAAGATCGTGCCGGAGGTGGGGACGATGGGCGAGAAGGAATGCCCGGCGCCCACAGCCCGCAAAGGCGCGGGGCCGGTTTTCAGCAGGCTTGCCAGTTCTTCCGTGCCGGCGGGCGCGGCGCGGCGTTCGGGCGTGCAGCTTTGGCCGCCCGACCAGTTGTGCCAGGGGAGCGCTTCCTGCTTCGCCTCGGCGAAGGCGCGGGTGACGGTGCCCGGCAGGGTGCCCGTTGCGGCAAGCGCGGAAATACCCGCGGCCTGAAGCATGAAATGGCGGCGCGAGAATTTCATCGTGTCGTCTCCTCTGTGTCCTTCGGGGCAGGCGCGGCCATGAAGCGCGTCAGCGCGATGAAGTCCCCGCGCGAGCACTCGATGCACTGGCCGAGCGGCGGCATGCCGTTGAAGCCGTTCAGAATGTGATCGAGCAGCGTGTCTTCGCCCTGCGCCACGCGCGGTTTCCAGGCGGCGAGATCATGCGATTGGGGCGCACCCGTTTCGGGCACGGTGTGGCAGGTATGGCAGGACGCCTGATAGAGAGACGCTTGCCGCTGGGTGAGGTTCACCGGTTCGGGCGCCTTGTCTTCGCCGCAGCCTGCAAGGAGCAGGAAAGCGCCCAGCAGGATCGTTGCCTGTGCACTGATCTTCATCGAGTTATCCCCTCAAATGCCGTTGAGGGGGATCATGCCGAGACGGGCGGTTGCGTCAAGAAGTATAGCGAAAACTATTTTTTAGTGGCGAGAGCCATGTAATTGACGTCGGTATCCTTGCCCAGGTTCCAGCGGTCGAGCAGCGGATTGTAGCTGACGCCCTGCCATTCGAGGATGTCGAGACCGGCCCCGGTCAGGCCCTGTTCCATCTCGGCGAGGGTGATGAACTTTTTCCAGTCATGCGTGCCGCGCGGCAGCCAGCCCAGCACATATTCCGCGCCGATAATCGCCAGCGCATGGGCTTTCAACGTGCGGTTGAGTGTGGCTACGAACATCAACCCGCCCGGCTTCAGCATTTCCGCGCAATGGATGAGGAACCGGTCGCGGTCGGCCACATGTTCGATCACTTCCATATTGAGGATGACGTCGAAACGCTCGCCCGCCGCAGCCAGCTCTTCCGCCGTGGTGCAGCGATAATCGATGGTCAGCCCCTCTTCCATGGCATGGACCGAGGCGGTCTTGATGTTCTTTTCCGCCGCGTCCGCGCCCGTGATGTCCGCGCCGAGCCGGGCCATGGGCTCGGAGAGCAGGCCGCCGCCGCAGCCAATGTCCAGAAAACGCAACCCCTTGAAAGGCTTGGGACTTTTGGCGGCGAGCCCGAAATGGGCGATGACGCGCTCCCGGATGAAGGACAGCCTTACCGGGTTGAACTTGTGGAGCGGCTTGAACTTGCCCTCCGGCGCCCACCATTCCGCGGCGATGGCGGAAAAGCGGGCGATCTCTCCCTCGTCGATGCTGGTATAGGCGTCCGAAGCCGCCGCGCCTGCCTTGTCCGTTGCTGTCATGTTCGATCCGCCTTCAGCCGTGCTGTCTGCTTTTTGCGTCTGCCGTAGCGTCTGATTGGCCTGAAACTTATGCGTGGCCGTCATTCTGCGCCGGTTGCGGGCCATTGCCCATGCGAGTATGTATGTGCCGCGTTCAGCGGGTCGAGAGCTGTCGTCCGGAAACCTGAGGAGGCCGGTGCGCCAGTCTCGCCGAGAGGTCCACCCACAAGCGACTGATATAGGGCGTTCCGGGCGGCGGGGTCCAGTGAAGACAGGACCGGACCCGGCGGGCGCATGAGGACAAGTTTCAAACAGGGCGGCGGGCCGGGGGTCGGCCGCAATTCGGTGAGCGAATGGCCCGGCTGGTCATGAAATTCGGCGGCACCTCGGTTGCCGATCTGGAGCGGATTGCCAATGTCGCCGCGCATGTGAAGCGCGAGGTGGATCATGGTCACGAGGTGGCTGTGGTCGTGTCGGCAATGGCGGGGACGACGAACCAGCTCGTCGAATGGACGCGCGAGGCCGACCGGCTTCACGATGCGCGCGAATACGACACGGTGGTTGCCACGGGCGAGCAGGTGACGGTCGGCCTTTTGTCGATCACGCTGCAGAAAATGGGCGTTCATGCCCGTTCCTGGCTCGGCTGGCAGATCCCGATCCGCACTGACGGCGCCCACGGTGCCGCGCGCATTACCGACATCGACGGGACGCAGCTTGTCGAGCGTTTGAGCCAGGGGCAGGTCGCGGTCATTGCCGGGTTCCAGGGGCTCGGGCCCGACAACCGGATCACGACGCTGGGGCGTGGCGGCTCGGATACGAGCGCGGTCGCCATCGCAGCGGCCATCAAGGCGGATCGCTGCGACATTTATACGGATGTGGACGGTGTCTATACCACCGACCCGCGGATCGTTGCGAAGGCACGGAAGCTTGATAGAATCAGCTACGAAGAGATGCTCGAAATGGCATCTTTGGGCGCCAAGGTTCTACAGACACGTTCCGTCGAGCTCGCCATGGTCCACCGGGTGCGATTGCAGGTGCGTTCGAGCTTCGACGCGCCCGATGCGCCGCAGTTCGCGGGGGAAGACTTCGTTCCCGGTACTCTAGTTTGCGACGAGGAAGAAATCGTGGAGCAGCAGGTCGTCAGCGGCATCGCCTATTCCAAGGACGAAGCCAAGATCACTCTCGTCAAGGTCGAGGACAAGCCGGGGATTGCCGCGAGCATTTTCGGTCCGCTGGCCGACGCGTCCATCAATGTCGACATGATTATCCAGAACGTTTCGGATGACGGTCGCAGCACCGACATGACCTTTACCGTGCCGCAGGCGGAACTGCCGCGCGCGGAAGAGGTCATCAACAAGGTGATTTCCGGTATCCGCTGCGAACAGGTGCGGACCGATCCCGGCGTGGTGAAAGTGTCTGTCATCGGTATCGGCATGCGAAGCCATGCAGGCGTCGCCCAGGCCATGTTCCGCACGCTTTCGGAAAAGGGGATCAACATTCAGGCGATCACCACCTCCGAGATCAAGATCAGCGTCTTGATCGATGCCGAATATACGGAGCTTGCGGTGCGGGCCCTTCACTCCGCCTACGGGCTGGATTCCGAGTAAGGGGGGGCGCGCCCTTGACCATGTCTCGCAATAGCAGGAGCCCCAGCCGGCCGGGAGGCCTGAGCTGATGCCGGCCTCGGTGGGCGGGCCGCGCGTACTCTTGCGTCGTCTGCGCGAGGTTATGGCAAAGCCCGAGACCGCCCAGAAGCGCCTGGACGAGATCGTGGTGCTGATCGCCTCCAACATGGTGGCGGAGGTGTGTTCGGTCTATCTCAAGCGCAGCACGACCGATCTGGAACTTTTCGCCACCGAAGGTCTGAAGCCGACCGCCGTGCATCATACGAGGCTGCGCGTGGGCGAAGGCCTGGTGGGCGATATCGCCGCGCATGCGCGCCCGCTCAATCTGGCCGATGCTCAATCGCATCCGGCCTTTGCCTACCGGCCGGAAACGGGCGAAGAAATCTACAAGTCGCTGATGGGTGTGCCGATCCTGCGCTCGGGCCGCGTGATGGGCGTTCTGGTGGTGCAGAACCGGACCAAGCGCCATTACACCGAAGAAGAAGTCGAAGCGCTGCAGACGGTCGCCATGGTGCTGGCCGAGGTCGTGGCCGCGGCTGGGCTTCTGGATGCGCCGAGCGAGCTGGAAGAAGAAGAGGCCAAGCCCTTTTACCTTCAAGGGTCGTCCTTTGCCGAAGGGATCGCCCTCGGTCATGCGGTGCTGCATGAGCCGCGCGTCCATGTGACGAAGCTCATTGCCGAGGATACGGATGCGGAGCGCGAGCGGCTGGAGCGGGCCGTCTATGCGCTGCGCGGGTCCATCGACGACATGCTGCAGACCGAAGATCTCAGCCATGCGGGCGAGCATCGCGAGGTGCTGCAGACCTATCGCATGTTCGCCAATGATCGCGGCTGGCTGCAGCGGATGTCGGAGGCGGTGAATACCGGCCTGACGGCGGAAGCCGCGGTGGAGCGCGTGCAGAACGACACGCGCGCCCGGCTCCAGCGGGCCGCCGACCCCTATCTGCGCGACCGGCTGCATGATTTCGACGATCTGGCGAACCGGCTGCTGCGTCAGTTGACCGGCGTCACGCTTTCCTCGGTGTCGGAGGATCTGCCGGTCGACGCCATCGTGATCGCGCGCAATATGGGGCCGGCCGAGCTCCTCGATTATGACAAGGACCGGCTGCGCGGCCTGGTGCTCGAAGAGGGTGCGCCCAATGCGCATGTCTCCATCGTGGCGCGCGCGCTGGGCATTCCCACGGTGGGCCGGGCCGACGAGGCGCTGGATCATGTGGAATCCGGTGAGGCCATCATCGTCGATGGCGATACCGGCGAGATCTATATCCGGCCGACCCAGGAAGTCATTTCCTCCTACTCCGAAAAGGCGCGCTTCCGCGCCAAGCGGCAGGAGCAGTATCAGGCGATCCGGCACGAGCCGGCCATTTCGCAGGACCAGCAGCGCATCTCCTTGTTCGTGAATGCCGGATTGCAGGTCGATTTGCCGCATGTGGCGGAGTCGGGCGCGGAGGGGATCGGCCTCTTCCGGACCGAGTTGCAGTTCATGATCGCGGCGGCCCTGCCAAGTCTCGGCGATCAGGTGGAGCTCTATAGCGCGGTGCTGGACCATGTGGGCGACATGCCGGTGGTCTTCCGCACGCTCGATATCGGCGGCGACAAGATGCTGCCCTATATGAACCTCGCCCAGCTCAAGGAGGAAAACCCCGCGCTGGGCTGGCGGGCGATCCGGATCAGCCTCGACCGTCCGGCGCTGCTGCGCCATCAGCTGCGGGCGCTGCTGACGGCGGCGGCGGGGCGCGAGCTGAGGCTCATGTTCCCCATGGTGGCGGAGGTTGCCGAATATCAGCGGGCGCGCGCGCTGGTGGACAAGGAACTTGCCCGGCTCGACAAGTTCGGCAAGGAGCGGCCGTCGAAGATCGAGGTCGGGACCATGCTCGAAGTCCCGGCGCTGATCTGGCAGCTCGACGCGCTGCTGCCGCTGGTCGATTTCGTCTCCATCGGCTCCAACGATCTGCTGCAGTTCCTGTTTGCCAGCGACCGGGGCAATCCGCGCGTGGCGACCCGCTACGACCTTCTGAGCCCGGCGGTGCTGAGCTTTTTCAGGCATGTCGTCGACAAATGCGCCGAATATGAAACGCCCGTTACGCTTTGCGGCGAGATGTCGGGCCGGCCGCTGGAGGCGATGGCGCTGGTCGGGCTGGGCTTCAGGCGTATTTCCATGTCCCCCGCCGCCATCGGCCCGGTCAAGCTGATGGTGCGCTCGCTCGATGTGGGCAAGCTGGAGACCTTCATGGAAGGGCTTATGAAACTGCCCGACGGATCCGTCCGGCCGCAGCTCAAGGCCTATGCCGAGGCGGAGGGAATATCCGTCTGAGTGCGGAGTTTTTTTGCCGCAGCCGGGTTTTGTTAAGAAAACGTAGTTTTTTATCGGTCAAATTGCCCAAGTTGGGCCCGATTTTTCGTTTCGAGTGTTGCGAAATATCAATAGTTTTGGTTTATTCTCAATACTCAGATGCAGTTGGGGGCAAGTTGTATCGGGCGGCAGGGGCAGTCGTTCGGACGCATGCATGACATCCTGAATGACGGCCGCGCAAAGCAGGCTTGGTTGACCAAAGTCGAGCATTTTGGATGGCTCATTTCGATGAAGAGCCGAGACGTATGACCAAAGTTACGATGCTTCCAGCCGAGGGACGCTCCGAGGGGGGACGCCGCAGGCTGCATTTGCGTGACATCACGCATGAAGAGCCGCTTGAGGCGCATTCTGTCGGGGCCGAGCTCCGGGCCGTGCGGCTTCGCCGCAGCGAAGAGATCCGCAGCATCGCCCATATCCTTCATATTCGCCGGGATTATCTCGAAGCGCTGGAAGAAAGCCGCTATGAGGGCCTGCCCGGTCGCGCCTATGCGCTGGGTTTCGTTCGCTCCTATGCCGAATATCTGGGGCTCGACAGCCAGCATGTGGTCGAGCGCTACAAGAGCGAGCTTGACGGGGATGTGTTGGAGGAGGCGACGGAGCCGGCTTCCCGGTTCATCCCGAAAGCCGCCGGCGAGCGGCGCATGCCGCGCGGTATGGGGCTCGTCGTGGTGCTCATCGTCGCAGCCGGGCTTTACGGCGTGTGGCTGATGAGCAAATCCGCCGATCAGATGGTGGCCGACCGTCAGGGGGCGATCCCCGCCGAGGAGACCGATCCGTCGATCCAGGCCGCCGAAGCCAATAATTCCGCCGCTGCGCATCATCCGCTGGAGAGCATGCCGCGCGGCGATACCGCCTCCGCGGCGACGCCGCGCGAAGGCGCCATTTCCTCCATGCGGCTCGGTGTGGGCGTACCCGGGGCGAAGCTGGTGCCGGGCGGCGAGGCGGCCATGATGGACGCCTCGGAAACCGTCGACCAGCCGCTTGCGGCCCGTCCCGCCGTCGAACCGCTTCCCGCCATTCCCGAAGGCACCGTCTATGGTGTGGAGAATGCCGGCAGCCGTGTCGCGCTCAGGGCCCGCAAGGACGACACCTGGATCCGGGTGGAAGATGCCAATGGCCGGGTGCTGATCGAACAGACCTTCAAGCGTGGCGATCTCTATCGCGTCCCCGCCGACCGCGGGGCCGTGCTGGTGGCGCGCGATGCCAGCGCCATCGAACTCGTGGTGGATGGCCGTTCGCTGGGTCTTGCCGGCCCGCCCACGCTGGTGCTGACGGGCAAGCCGCTCGTTGCCGATACGCTTCTGGCCGCGGCGCCCAAAACCGAGATCGAGGCCGCGGCGGCCGACGAAGAGGCCGCGCCCGTTCAATAGTGCGGCCAATGGGGCGGTGGGCGGCGCCTTCGCGGCCCGGGATCATGCCCCGGATGGCGCGGCGGCGATCAACACATTATATGTGGGCCGAACGGGTCGTGGATGCGGCGGCGGCAGGCTGCCTCACACGGCCCCGGCCCCTTGCTAGCGAGAGTTTGGAACCGCTATGAGCATTCGACCCTGGCGCGACATCATCCGCAGGCCGAGCCGCAAGATTCATGTCGGGAATGTCGCCATTGGCGGGGATGCGCCGATTTCCGTGCAATCCATGACGAATACGCCGACCGCCGACGCGGCTGCGACGATCGACCAGATCCGGCGGATCGAAGAGGCGGGGGCCGATCTCGTTCGCGTGTCCTGCCCGGATGAGGCGTCCACCGCCGCGCTGAAGGAAATCGTGCGCGCGGCGAGCGTGCCGGTGGTGGCCGATATCCATTTCCATCACAAGCGTGCCATCGAGGCGGCGGAGGCGGGCGCGGCCTGCCTGCGCATCAATCCCGGCAATATCGGGTCCGAAGCGCGGGTGAAGGATGTCATTCAGGCGGCCAAGGATCATGGCTGCGCCATCCGCATCGGCGTGAATGCCGGGTCGCTCGAAAAGGACCTGCTGGAAAAATACGGCGAGCCCTGCCCCGAGGCGATGGTGGAAAGCGCGCTCGACCATGCGCGCATCCTGCAGGATCACGATTTCCACGAATTCAAGATCAGCGTGAAGGCCTCCGACGTGTTCCTGTCGGTCGCGGCCTATCAGCAGCTTGCCGACGCGATCGATTGTCCGCTGCATCTGGGCATTACCGAGGCGGGCGGGCTCCGCTCGGGTACCATCAAATCCTCGATCGGTCTCGGGTCTCTTCTCTGGGCGGGGATCGGCGACACGATCCGCGTGTCGCTTTCCGCCGATCCGGTGGAGGAGATCAAGGTCGGCTTCGACATTCTGAAGTCGCTCGGGCTTCGCCATCGCGGCGTCAACATCATCTCCTGCCCGTCCTGTGCGCGGCAGG
>NZ_NYVD01000150.1 GCF_002684405.1 Parvibaculum sp.
CGGATAAAGCCTCTCCCGCCGCTGGGCGCGCTGGAAGATGAAACGGTGGAGTCCTGCGACCACATCGTCGCCCTGATGGGGGTCGAACCCTATATCGCCGCGTTGGAGCAGGGTGCCGATGTGATCCTCGGCGGCCGCTCGACCGACCCGGCCGTGCTCGCCAGCTTCCCGATCTGGAAGGGCGCGGGCTGGGGGGCCGCATGGCATGCGGGCAAGATCGGCGAATGCGGCGTCCAATGCTCGGTCAATCCGACGCTCGGCTCGGGCGTTCTCTTGACGGTCGGCCGGGACGGGTTCGAGGTCGAGCCGCTCTCGGAACGCAATACCTGCACGCCCTACAGCGTTTCCGCGCATATGCTCTATGAAAACACGAACCCCTACCTTCTGAACGAGCCGGGCGGCCAGTTCGATGTAAACAACGCCCGCTACGAACAGGAAGGAGACGGCCGCAGCGTTAGCGTCACGGGAGCGGCCTGGAACCCCGGTACCTATACGATGAAGCTGGAAGGGGCCGGCGGCGGCCGCTATCAGACGATCATGCTCGTCGGCATTCAGGATCCGGACGTTCTGCAGGATGTCTCCGGCTTCCATGATCGTTTCCTGGACGTGCTTTATGCGCGGGCCCGTCAGACCCTGCCGCCCGGGGAAGACGACGATTTCCATATCTCGCTCAGAATGTATGGCTGGAACGCGGTCGATGGGGCGGATGTGCCGGAGGGAACGCCGAACCCCCGCGAAATCGGCGTTCTGTTCATTGCCACGGCCAAGACGCAGGAGCTGGCCAACTCCATTGCCCATGCCTGCAATCCGTATTTCTTCCACTACCCCGCCGTGATGAACAAGGAACTGCCGAGCTACGGCTTTCCGTTCACGCCGGCCGATATTCCCCGCGGTCAGGTCTATGAGTTCAAGCTCAACCATGTCGTCGAGGTCGAGGATCCGCTGCAGCTTGTGAGAACGGTCTGGGTGAATTCTTAAAATCGGTCGTCGCAGCCCGAGAAAGGGAAAATCGTCGTGACAAAATTGCGCAATGTTTGCCGGCATATTCGTTCCAAACAAGCGGGGCCTTTCTGGGTCACGATGGATATCTGGTTCGACAGCGCTGAAAATTTCCAGCGCTACAAGGATAGCCCGGGGTTGAGCCCGGAAGTGTTCGAAAAGCTCTTCGGAACGGATCCCGATCTGGTCAGGAAAATTCCGGTCCCCGATTTCGATCTCGTCAAGATTTCCTATCCGCGCGCCAACCCGCAGGGCGGGATGGTCGAACGCGACATGCATTCCGGTCAGCAATATGTCCGTCTGCTCGACGTGGAACTCGAAGGCCCGTCGGGTATCGATTGATACGAATTTCGCAAGACGAATAAGGCACCCGGCTTGCTAGCTTCGCCGGACGAACAGATATATTCCGTGGACGGCACATGACGCAGCCCCGAACATTGTATGACAAGCTTGTCGACAGTCACACTGTCCGGCGCCTCGACGGGGAAGGCCGGCAGGTTCTCCTCTATGTGGACCGCACGGTGTTGAACGAATATACGAGCCCGCAGGCGTTTACCGGTCTTCGCGAGGCAGGACGGGACGTGTTCCGTCCCCGCTCGGCGATCGCGGTCGTGGATCACGTCAATTCGACCAGACCGGACCGGGATGCGTTGCGCGCCGACCGGGCGAACGATGCGCAGATGTCCTACCTGCAGAAAAACTGCGACGATTTCGGGATCGAGCTTTTCGATCTCTTTCACAGCCAGCAGGGTATCGAGCATGTCGTCATGCCCGAACTGGGGCTGGCCTTGCCGGGGATGGTGATTGCTGCCGGTGACAGCCACACGACGACATATGGCGTGTTCGGCTCGCTCGGCTTCGGTATAGGCACCTCCGATATCGAACATTTCCTGGCGACCCAGACGCTCGTTTACACCCGGCTGCGCAATATGCGGGTAGAGGTGGACGGGGCGCTGCCGGTGGGCGTGACGGCGAAGGACATCATCATGGCCGTCGTCCGCCAACTCGGCGCCGACGGGGCCCGCGGCTATGCCGTCGAATTCGCCGGATCGGCAATCGGGAATCTCTCGATCGAAGGCCGCATGACGGTCTGCAATATGGCCGTGGAATGCGGTGCGCGCGGCGCCGTGATCGCGCCGGACGAAAAGACCTTTTCCTATCTTGCCGACAAGCCGCGCGCCCCGCGGGGCGCGCTTCTTGAAAAAGCGCTGACCGCCTGGCAGTCGCTGCGTACCGACCCCGGCGCGGCGTTCGACGCATATGTCGAAATCGATGCGGCGGCCATCGCGCCGATGGTGACCTGGGGCACGAGCCCCGACCAGGCGGCGCCCATCACGGATGTCATTCCCGATCCCGCTCACGAAACCAACGACGCCAGGCGGCGGGATGCGGAACGCGCGCTCGACTATATGGCGCTTGCCCCCGGCATGCGGTTGCGGGACATCACCATAGATCGCGCATTCATCGGGTCTTGCACGAATGCGCGACTTGAGGATCTGCGGGCCGCCGCCACCGTTTTGCAGGGGCGCAAGGTTGCCCCCAGCGTCGCCGCGGCGGTCGTGCCGGGCTCGAGCGAGGTACGCCGGCGGGCCGAAGCGGAAGGCATCGACAGAATATTCATCGATGCCGGTTTCGAGTGGCGGCAATCGGGGTGTTCGATGTGCCTCGCGATGAATGACGATGTGGTGGCGCCGGGAGAACGCTGTGCCTCCAGCACCAACCGGAATTTCGAGGGACGGCAGGGGGCGGGAGCCCGCACGCATCTGATGAGCCCCGCCATGGTCGCCGCCGCCGCCGTCGCCGGCCGTCTTTGCGATGTCAGGAGCATGAAGGCGAGCCATGCGGGCTGAACCGTTTACGCGCAAATCCGGCGTCATGGCCGCGCTCCCGGCGGCGAATATCGACACCGATGTGATCATGCCAAAAACCTTCCTCAAGGGGATCGACAGGAGCGGTCTCGACAGGGGGCTTTTTCACGATCTTCGTTTCGACGAGAACGAAAACCCGCGTCCGGACTTTATCCTCAACCGGCCGCCCTGGAATGAGGCGAGCTTTCTGGTGACCGGCGCGAATTTCGGCTGTGGGTCGAGCCGGGAGCACGCGGTCTGGGGACTGCGGCAATTCGGGATCAGTGCGATCGTCGCCCCGTCCTTCGCCGGCATCTTCTTCGACAATTGCGCCAGAAACGGTCTGCTGGCGGTCGAGGCGTCGGACTCCCAGGTCGGGATCCTGATCGAGCACGCGGAGGTAGGCGCCGGCGAAGTGACGATCGACCTAGAGACGCAGACCATCGTGACGCCGGAACGCAGCTTCCATTTCGATATCGACGAGCGCCGCAAGACGATGCTTCTCAACGGGCTCGATGCGGTGGGGATGACGCTGCAATGGCGCGACGAGATCGAAACCTTCCAGTCGCGCTACCTCGCCGAGCATGACTGGCTTGCATAAACCTTCAGAAGGTAATCAGACATGACAAAACCTCCCAGAAAGGTGGTCGTCACCCAGAAGTTCTTCGATGACGAAGCCGTTGCGTTTCTGCGCGGCAACGACATTGAGATCGAGATCGCCACGCTGCCGGACGGCAAGACCGAGGCGCAACTCGACATAGACGACATGAAAAAGCTGTTGGACGGTGCCGGCGGTTGGATCGTCGGCCATGCGAACATTACGCGCGACGCGCTCGGCGCGCTGCCCGACCTCGCCATCGTTTCCCGGCGGGGCGTCGGTTACGAAAAGGTCGATACCGAAGCGGCGAAGGAGCTTGGCAGGGTGGTGACAATCACCGCGGGCGGAAACGATGCCTCCGTCGCCGACCAGGTAATCGGCATGATGATTTCCGCCGGCCGCCGTTTCCGGGAAGCCCAGAACGCCATGAATGGTGGCAAATGGAACATTCTTGTCGGAACCGACCTCTACCGGAAGAAGGTCGGCATTCTCGGTTTCGGGCGGATCGGCCGAAGCCTTGCCAGGAGGCTGCAGGGCTTTGAAGTCGAGATCATGGTGTGTACGCCGCGCCTCCGGGACGAGGACATAAACGCCTATGGATTGTCGAGGGTCGATTTCGACACGCTGCTTAGCGAGTCCGACTACATCTCGCTCCATACGCCATTGACCCCGGAAACGCGCCATATCGTTGACGCGGAAGCCTTTCGGAAAATGAAGCCCAACGCGGTGCTGATAAATGCTGCCCGAGGCGGCCTCGTGGACGACCGGGCCTTGCTGGAGGCGCTGGAGAACAATCGGATCCTAGGTGCCGGGCTGGATGTCTATGAAAGCGAGAGCGATCCGTCGATGAAGAGCGTGACGGACGCCCTCATCGCGCGCGACGACGTGATCGCGGCACCGCATGCTGGCGCGTCCACGCATGAAGGCCTCGCGCGGACCAATATGATCGCATCCGTCTGTGCGGTGGAAGTCATCGAGGGCCGTATGCCGCCACGCGAATGTATCGTCGTCGACGGCAGGTAGGTGGCCGGCGGTGCGGGGGAACTCAGAGGGGAGAGCGCGCATGAATGCGTCGATCAGGAAAGCCGTCGAGTATGAACTGGGGGGCGTGCAGATTGCGCCTTTCGCCATCATGGCGGCGTTGAGCGCCGTTCTTTTGGTAAGCGGCCATTTGCAGGATGCGGGCATTGTCGGCGCATTCGCCGTCATGTGGTCGATCGGCTTCGTCCTTTACGCCATCGGGGAGAAACTGCCGATCTGGCGGGGCTATGTCGGGGGCGGCCTCATCATGGCTTTTGTTGGTACCGCAGTGATGGTGCATTTCGGCTGGATCGGACCGGACGACCGCGCATTTCTGGCGGAGTCCGTCGTCGGTAACCGCTTTCTCTATTTCCTGCTGGTCGCGCTGGTCGCGGGCTCGATTCTGTCGGTCGATCGGGAGACGCTGCTGCAATCCGTTCTGGGGCTGGTGCCGGTCATGTTGTGCGGCATCGTCGGCGCGGCGGGGGCAGGTATCCTGATCGGTCTGGTCTTTCAGATCGAACCCGCCCGTATCATCACCCATTATGTCTTGCCCGTTATGGGAGGCGGGAACGGCGCGGGCGCCATCCCGATGGCCGAAATCTATACCGATGTCACCGGAGACAATGCGGCGACCTATTACGGCTTCGCGATCTCGATCCTCACGATTGCGAACATGATGGCGATATTGATGGCATCGGCGCTGAACAGGATCGGCAATCGCTTTCCTTCGTTGACCGGGAACGGAAAACTGAGCCGGCGCTCGGATGCGCGCGAGATTCCGCTGCTCGGGACCGAATCCGAGCCGGACCCCGGCAACGACCCGAACATTCTGGGTGCGATTTTCTTCACGGTCGCAATGCTGCTGCTTTCGATGTTGCTCTATGCCCTCGTGCCGCAGATCCATTTGTTTGCGTGGGTGGTCGTCATTTTCGTTGGTCTCAACCTCGCGAACATTCTCCCAGCCTCGCTCGTTCTGGCCCTCGGTAGAATGAACGAATGGGGATTGAAGGCATTCATCGTGCTTGTGCTGGTTGCCGTGGGGGCGATGACCGACCTGAACGAACTGCTTTCCGCCCTGACCTTTGAAAACTTCGTGATCGCCGGGGTGATTGTTCTCGGCGCCACGCTTGGAACCGCCCTGAGCGCGAGATTTTTCTCTTTCTATCCTGTCGAAGCTGTAATCGCCGCAGGGCTCTGCATGGCGAACAGGGGAGGCAGCGGCGATCTGGAAGTACTGGGGGCATCCCGACGCATGGCGCTGTTCCCTTACGCACAGGTCTCGTCGCGCATCGGTGGGGGGATCGTGTTGTTTCTGGCGGGATACTTGTTCCGTATCTTCCTTTGAGGAGTTGGGAAAATCTAGAAAACGGTCAGACTTTGCTCTCGCAGAGGCGGCTACGAATCTGCGATCTGTGGCTAGCGGGGTTGACTAGAGCCGCAGAAGGAATTGTCGATTCTGTTTCGGCCATCATTGTTTGCGGGTTTCATGATCAACCGACTTACTTGGACTAGGAAAGAAGTATCTTTGATCCAGTCATCGTACCAAATCTCATGAAAGTAGCTGCAAACGCACACCGCAAACTGCGTGAACATGGCCGAACTTTGAAGCGCGTGAAGAATGTTGGCGAAACTCATGGTGTTGAGGCACGAAACGCCTATTCGTGAACGATTCCGGCCGACTGAATTGACTAAGCGAGTCACCCATGGGTACCACTTTCCATCCGGCACTGAGACACGGCTCTCGTCGCAACGGGCCAGCGGATTATGAATTCTCGATAAGAAAAAAAGGGGAGGCAAAGGTTTTCGCCGCCTCTTCGCGCTATTTGCTGTGTGTCTCCCGCAATCGCCTCTCCGCGAAGCGCTCGCGCAGTTTCGCTGCACCTCGCCGCACCACGACGTAGAAGACCGGGGTGAATAGAAGACCGAAGCCTGTCACGCCCAGCATGCCGAAGAAGACGGCGGTGCCGAGGGACTGGCGCATCTCGTAGCCCGCGCCCGTGCCGAGCATCAGCGGCACCACGCCGAGGATGAAGGCAAAGGACGTCATGACGATGGGTCGGAGCCTCAGCCGTGCCGCCTCCATCGCCGCTTCGGCTATCGGCCGGCCGCTGTCTTCCGCCTGCTTGGCGAACTCCACGATCAGGATCGCGTTCTTCGCGGCAAGACCGATCAGCACGATGAAGCCGACCTGCACGAGAATGTTCACGTCAAGGCCGCGCATCAGCACGCCCGTCACCGCCGAGAGAAGCGACATCGGCACGATGAGAATGACCGCAAGCGGCAGGCTCAGGCTCTCATACTGCGCCGCCAGCAGCAGGAAGACGAAGACCACGGCCATGGAGAAGGCGATGATCGCCGTGTTTCCGGCAAGCTTCTGCTGAAGCGCAAGCTCCGTCCATTCGAAGCCGAAGCCCTGGTCGAGTGTCGTCTTCGCCTGTGCCTCGACCGCATCGAGCGTCCGTCCGGTCGAATAGCCGGGCTCGGTATCGCCCTGCACGGCAGCGGCCGGATAGAGGTTGTAGCGCGCCACACGATCGGGCCCCGTCGTGTTGGAGAAGGTCGCGACCGAACCGAGCGGCACCATGCCGCCCTCCGCATTGCGCACCTTGAGCCGCGCAATGTCTTCCGGCGTCTTGCGGTAGATGTCCTCGGCCTGCGCATTCACGCGGAACGGCCGACCGAAGGCCGTGAAGTCGTTCACATAGGCCGACCCCAGATAGACCTCCAGCGTCCGGAACACATCGGGCACGGCGACGCCGAGCTGCTCGGCACGCACGCGGTCGATATCGACATGAAGCTTCGGCGTCGAGGTATTGAAGATGGTGAAGGTAGAAGTCACCGCCGGCGCGCCATTGGCGGCCTTGGCGAGCGCCTGTGCTTCCTTCTCCAGCGCCTTGTAGCCGATGCCCTGGCGGTCCTGCACATAGCCCTTGAAACCGCCGGCATTGCCGATGCCGCGTACGGGCGGCGGCGGCACGACCATGATCATCGCATCCTGATAGGCGCCGAAGGTCTTGCGCAGTTCCGTCAGCACTTCATTGACGTCGTGACCGCTCGACACGCGCTCGCCGATATCCTTCATGGTGAAGAAGATGGCCGCCGAGTTCGATGCCGTGGAGAAGGTCGCGCCATTGAGACCGGCAAAGGCCGCCGCATGTTCGATCTGCGGATTGGCAAGCCCGTCCCTGATGACGCGGTTCATCACCGCCTGCGTGCGGGCAAGCGAGGCGCCCGGCGGAAGCTGAACCACGGTAATGACGTAGTTCTGGTCCGTCGGCGGCACGAAGCCCTTGGGCGCGCGGTCGAACTGGAAACCGGTGAGGAGCATCAGCCCGCCATAGACGACCAGCATCATCGCCGATCCGCGAATGAGGCGGCGGACCAGCAGCGAGTAGCCGTTGGCGGTCGCGTCGAACCCGCGGTCGAACTTCTCGAAGAACCAGGCGGGCGGTCGCTCCCAGGCCTTGCGGTCTTCAGCCGCCTTGCGCGGCTTCAGCAGAAGAGCGGCAAGTGCGGGTGAAAGCGTGAGCGAGCCGCCCGCCGAGATGACCGTCGCCGAGGCGATCGTCACTGCGAACTGCCGGTAGAACTCACCGGAAATCCCTTCGAGAAAGGCCGTCGGAATGAAGACGGCGGAAAGCACCAGCGCGATGGCGACGAGTGCGCCGCCCACCTCGTCCATCGTTGCATGGGCCGCGTCGCGCGGGCTGAGACCTTCGTGAATCCGGCGCTCGACATTTTCCACCACCACGATGGCGTCGTCGACCACGATGCCGATGGCGAGCACCAGTCCGAAGAGCGACAGATTGTTGAGCGAGAAGCCGAAGCCCTGCATCACTGCGAAGGTGCCGACAAGCGAAATCGGGATCGCGACGATGGGGATCATCGAAGCCCGCACGCTTTGCAGGAAGATGAAGACGACGATGGAGACGAGGATGATCGCCTCGTAGATCGTCTTCTCCACTTCATGCACGGACTCCGCCACGAACTGAGTCGGATTCCAGATCACGTCATAGGCGAGCCCGGGCGGAAAGTCCTTCGACATTTCCTTCACCGTCGCCTTGATGCGATCCGCCGTTTCCAGCGCATTGGAGCCGGGCTGCTGGTTGAAGAGAAGCGCGACGGCGGGATTCTCGTCGAGCTGCGCATTGGTGTTGTAGTCCTGCGCACCGAGTTCGACCCGCGCGACATCCTTCAGCCGGACGAGCCGTCCGCCCTTCTCCTGCTTGACGATGACATTGCCGAACTCGTCCGGCGTCTTCAGGCGCCCTTGCGCTTCGAGGTTCACCTGGAAGGCACCCTGCTTGTCGGTCGGCGGCGCATCGAGTGTGCCGCCTGCGATTTCTACATTCTGACCGCGCAGCGCCGTGACAATATCCTCGCCCGTCAGGTTGAACGAGGCGGCGCGCTCCGGATCGATCCAGACGCGCATGGAATATTCGCGAAAACCGAAGGCGCGGATTTGGCCGACGCCCTTCAGCCGCTGCAACCGGTCGCGCATCTGCAGCCGGATATAGTTGGAGATGTAGAGCTGGTTCCGGCTGCGGTCGGGCGAGTACATATGCACGACCAGCAGCGCATCCGGATTGGCCTTGATGGTGGAGATGCCGAGACGGCGCACCTCCTCGGGCAGGCGCGGTTCGGCCAGCGCGACGCGGTTCTGCACCAGCACCTGAGCGGTGTCGAGATCGGTGCCGGGCTTGAAGGTGACGGTGATCGTGGTCTGCCCCGCCGCGCTCGACTGCGACGAGATATAGAGCATCCCGTCGACGCCGTTGATTTCCTCCTCGATGGGCGCGGCCACCGTTTCGGCAATCGTCTCGGCCGACGCGCCGGGATAATTCGCCGACACCTGGATGGTGGGCGGTGCGATATCGGGATACTGCGCCACGGGGATGGAGAAATAGGCGACGATGCCGACCAGCAGCAGAAGCGTCCAGATGACGCCTGCGAAGATCGGTCGGTCGATGAAGAATTTGACAGCGTTCATGGCAGCCCTCCATGGAGCGCGACGAAAATGGAAAATGAAATGTCGGGTGGAAGAGGCGGCGTCTTAGCGCGCCGCCCGATCCAGTTGTGCCGTACGGGTCGGCTGGGGCTCGACCGTCATGTCGGCGGAAACGAACTGCGTTCCCTGGACCACGACCTCGTCGTCCGGTGCGAGGCCGGTGCGGACAATGCGCTTTTCATTGTCCTTCGGTCCGAGCGTCACCTCGCGCCGTTTCACCACGTCGTTCTTGTCCACCACCCAGACGAACTTGTCGGTCTGGTCGGTCTGCACGGCGGAATCGGGGATCAGCAGCGCATTATATTCGGCCGATCCCGGTACCTTGATCCGGGCGAACATGCCGGGCGCGAAAGTGCCGTCGGCATTGTCGAAGGTGGCGCGGGCGCGCAGCGTGCCCGTGGACGGATCGATCTGATTGTCGACGAAGCTGATCTTTCCGTCGTGAACGAAGCCGTTCTCGTCCTGCAGGCGCAGGCTCACTTTCGTATCGTCGCGGCCGGTGACGCTCCTGTCGCCCTGCTGGTGAAGGCGGAGATATTTCAGGTGATCGGCTTCGCTCATGTTGAACTCGAAATAGATCGGGTTCGTGGAAACGATGGTCGTGAGCAGCGTGCCGCCCTGCGCGCCGCCATTGATGAGGTTGCCGCGGCTGATGTAATTGTCGCTGATGCGGCCGCCCACCGGCGCGCGCACTTCCGAGAATTCGAGATTGAGCCGCGCGGTCTCGACATGGGCCTTGGCCGCTTCGAGACCCGCCTGCGCCTCCTGCAGGGCTGCCAGCCGGTTATCCTGGGTGGACTTGCTGATGGTGCCGCGTCGGACGAGTTCCTGACCGCGCTTGTATTCCTTCTGCGCATTGGCGACGGCGGATTCGCGGCTCCTCACATCGGCCTTCGCTGCATCGAGCTCGGCCTGGAAAGGACGGGGGTCGATCTTGAAGAGAAGGTCGCCCTGCTTGACGAGCTGACCGTCCCGGAAATCGATCTCCTGCAGGTAACCGGAAACGCGCGAGCGCACTTCCACGCTATTCACCGCGCGGAAGCGGCCGGTATATTCGTCCCATTCGATGAGTTTCTTTCGGGTCGGACGCTCGACGGTCACTTTCGGGGCCTGTTGCGCCTGCTGCCCCTCGCCTGCATCGGAATGCGTGAAGTCGAAATGCGCGCCGCCGATGGCAAGTCCGCCGGCGACCACGATTGCGGCGCCGATATAGGCAGCCCGCCTGGAATATTTGCCGGCAACGCTGCTTGCCTGGGTCTCGGATGCGTTCTGATGGTCCATGGTCGGCCTCACTCATGACAGACCCATCGCAGAGGCCGGAAACCGGAATGCCGGTCTGGCAGTCTTGCAAGGGGTTGGCGTTGACACTTGAAGGATCGGTCCGGGAATACCGATTGAAGCGATGTAGGGCCGAAATCACGGTTTTATTAGTGCGGTGCACCTTAATTCATTCGTAAGTGCAGCTTGTGAATGAGGAAGATGGCCACCGTGTTGCGCAAATTCGCGCCATCCGGCTGGAAACCGGGCATGTGCGTCGTTTCATTTCCCCGGAAAACAAGCAATACGGCTCATTTTTACGTAACATGTTTGTGAATTAGCCGAAATAGAGCAGGCTGCCCCTGGGGAAAAGGTGGCAGGAAGGACACGCGAGGCCGAGATTAAGCCGGGCAAGCCAATGGACAGATTGTTACGGGTCCGTAGTGACCCCATCTAACGTGCCTCGCGTATTTTCCGGTGTTTAACCCCATAAAAAAAGGGGGGCTTTTGAATGGCCACGCAACTTTCCAATGCCCTGGCGGCTTTTGTGTGCGCTGCGGAAACAGGCAGCTTCGCCGCGGCGGGCAAGATGCTGGGCGTTTCCGCGCCTGCCGTCGGCCAGAGCGTGAAACGGCTGGAAGACGCCTATGGCGTGGGGCTGATCCGGCGGACCACCCGCAAGATGAACCTGACACCCGAGGGCATCCTTCTTTATGAGCGCGCCAAGGAGCCGCTGCGCGCGCTGGATGAACTCGACGGCATCTTCCGCGAAACCCGCAGCACGATGAGCGGCCGTATCCGGCTGACCTCGCCGCGAGGGCTTGGCTGCCGGCTGGTGCTGCCGCTCGTCGCCGAATTCCGAGTGGACTATCCGGATATCGTCTTCGAGCTCGATTTCACCTATCAGCAGCGCGACTTCATCGATGACGGCGTGGATCTCGCCTTCCGGGTGCTCTCGCCGGAAGACTCCTCCATGATCGCCCGGCGCCTGACCTGCAATGAGCACTGGACGCTGGCCTCGCCGACCTATCTGGAAATGCATGGCGAGCCGTCGCATCCCGACGAACTTTCGCAGCACCGGACGATCGTTTGTCAGAAGCGGTTCAGCGATCCGATGATCGCCTGGCAGTTCGACGTGGCGGGCAATGTGCGAACCTTTCCGCAGGAGCCGGACCTCATCCTCAACGACCCGGATGCCATTTGCGAGGCGGCGACGATGGGGATGGGCATCATCCAGATGCGTGATGACTATGCGCGAGGGCTGGTGGAGCGCGGCGAGTTGGTGCCGATCCTTAGGGGCTTCACTGCGCCCGCAAATGCACTCTATCTCTGCTACCCGTACAAGGAGCATCTGCCGCTACGCGTGCGCACGTTTATCGATTTCGTGGTTGAGCGGATGAAGGCGGATGAGAAGGGCTGCGTCCCGCATGAGGGCTTCCATGCTACGCGACGTTGAACAACTAGCTTAGATATTCCCGATGCAGGCTGGAAACTTCGCGACATCTTCTCTACGAAGAATCGATTAGTTCGGCGAGGCAGGGTGGGAAGGGCGGCTTGGAACCGAGGGGCCGTTATCCGAGCTGTCGTCTTTGGCTGAAGCTCAACGATGTGCCGAAGTTAGCGGCAACCACCATCGCGGGATGGCATCAAATTGAGACACGTCGCTATGTCTCTGTTTTTTTGAAACAGCGGTTACATGGGGAGTGCTATCGGTCCCTAACGTCATCCAGAAGCTATAGAGCAAGAATGTCTCTTCGTTCTTTAAGCTCTTGATGTCGTAGCTATCTGATCAGCCGGCGCTAAATGCATATGCTTTCTGACGGTTGCAGACTGCATACAGCAAGATTGGAATATTCATGTTACCGCTTGGGGTAATAGTGGCTGGAGGAAGCGCCGAACGAATGGGCGGCGGTGAGAAGCCTTTGCTGTCGCTCAATGGCGAGCCACTCATCGAGCATGTCATCAAGTGCGTAAAGCCGCAGGTCTCCGAGTTCGCACTCAACGTGAGACTAGAACAATCCGGTCGCTACGTTGACGCCGGGGATGGCGGCCTGCCGCTCCTGTTCGACGCGTTCGGCGGCCGCTCGGGCCCGCTTGGCGGCGTGCTGGCGGGGCTGGACTGGGCGGCGACGAAAGGCACGTCGGCCTGGTTGGTCAGCTTTCCGTCCGACACTCCCTTCCTGCCACACGATCTAGTACTGCGCTTGATGTCCGTGGTGGACGATGGACTGCCCGTTGTAGCGAAGGCTGGTGGGCGAATTCAGGCTTTGTGCGCCCTCTGGCCGGTCTCTTGCCGTGATCGGCTCCGGGGAGGTATTGAGTCCGGTCGTTACAAGAGCCTGTGGTGGACTCTCGCCGAGATGGGCGTGCATGAATGCGTCTTCGATGATGAAGAGGCATTCTTCAATGTGAATACCATTAAAGACCTGGCGCGAGCGGAAGAGCTCGCCGGGAATCGTGAAGGAAGAGCATGAACATTGTCGGCATTGTGGGGTGGCGAAACAGCGGCAAGACGACGCTGATCACCCGGCTGATAGAATTTTTCTCGGAGCGAGGAATTTCGGTGTCCACGATCAAGCATGCTCACCATGCCTTCGATATCGACCATCCCGGTAAGGACAGTTTTCTCCATCGGGAGGCAGGCGCTCACGAAGTGCTGGTGGCCTCGGCCCGTCGCTGGGCATTGATGCACGAGGTCGGAGAGGACGACGAGCCTCTACTCGAAGAACATATTGCGCGCCTGGCGCCCGTCGATCTGGTCATCGTGGAGGGCTACAAGCGTCATCCGCATATCAAGCTCGAAGTGCGCAGGGAGGGGCAGGAAGCGTCGGACCTCGCCCCCGAAGACACCGATATCATGGCCATTATTGCGGACTATCCCATTCCTGACAGCACGATTCCTATCCTGCCGTTGAACGATCCGCCGGCCGTTGCGCGCTTCATTTCGGAATTCTTCAAGCTGGCTGTGTAGTTTGCCTTGCAAAAATACGGGAGATGGACTGGAACGGATTTTGCTGCAAATTGCATGTTAGCCGAAAGGCGGCGGAACTTTATCCCGGCGAGATTTCAACATGATGGCGCAGGAGCCGGATATTTCCAGACCCCTGAAGATACTCATCATCGACAGCAATGATGAGCGCGCGGCCGTCGTGGAAGCGGGGCTGTCGGACTATGGCGACGCGCAGATTCTGCGCATGGGGTTGCTTACTGACCTTGCGCGCAAGGTCGAAGAGATCCAGCCGGATGTGATCTTCGTTGATGTGGATTTGCCCGATCGCGACACGCTGGAAAGCATGCGGAATGTGTCCGACGCTGCGCCCCGTCCTATCGTCATGTTCGTGGAAGAAAGCGAGGCCTCCCTTGCGGAGGAGGCGCTGCGCGCGGGCGTCAGCGCCTATATCGTCGACGGTCTGAATGCGAAGCGAGTGAAGCCAATCCTTGATGTTGCCATTCTCCGCTTCAAGGTCTTCCAGAAAATGCGTGAGGAACTCGACAAGGCGAAATCCGACCTCGCCAGCCGCAAGACCATCGAGCGCGCGAAGGGGCTTCTGATGGAGCAGCGAAAGATGTCGGAGGAAGACGCCTACAGGCTTCTCCGTGAGACGGCGATGAAGGAGGGAAAGCCGATTCTGGAGATTGCCGACAATCTCATCTCCATCGCGCGATTGCTCAAGGGCTAGGCAAATTCTGTCCGAAAACTAATCAGACAGTTCAATTCTTGTGCAGCGCGGCAAGAAAATTCCTTTTAAAATCAAATACCTATTGCGCATCACGTTCGATTGCATATCGTCGGGCACAGGTTGAGCGCGCACTCGTTGCGCTCCCCCGTTTCGGGCAATGGCGGCCGGAGCGGACATATCGGGTCAATGACGGCCCCATCCAGGCAACGACGTCTGTGTCAGCGAGCGATCGCTGGGCAGGCGTTTTTTTGTTTTTGGCGGTGCGAGCCGCGAGTGTCCGAGGTAAACGCCATATGCGATTGAACAAGACCGGATTTCTGTCCCGAATTGCTCTTACCGTCCTTACGACGGCAGGGCTTTGGAGTGCTCCCGCCGCGGCGGATTCGATTGGCGAAGCCATCGACAACGGCAAGCCCTTCATCAATCTCCGTATGCGGTACGAGCATGTGGATCAGGACGGCTTTGCCAACGACGCAGACGCGCTGACGGGCCGCGCACGTCTCGGTTACGAGACCGGAAGCTTCTACGGCTTTTCGCTCCTGGCCGATTTTGATCTCATCACCCATTTCGGCGCCGAGGATTTCAACAGCACGGTAAATGGCCGCACGACCTATCCCGTCGTGGCCGATCCGGATATGGGGCAGGTCAATCGCGCGCAGATTTCCTACACAGGCCTGCCCGAGACCACGGTTGTCGTCGGTCGTCAACGCATGATCCTCGACAATGCGCGCTTCGTCGGCAATGTCGGCTGGCGGCAGAACGAACAGACATTCGACGCTGCGCGGGTGACGAACAAGAGCCTGCCCGGCACGACCATCGACTACGCCTATGTTCGCCGCGTGAACCGCATCTTCGGCGCGGGCAGTTCCGCGGGCGAGTTCCAGGGCGACACGCATCTCGTCAATCTCGGATACACCGGGCTCGGTTTTGCCGATCTTACCGGCTACGCCTATCTGGTCGACCTGAATGAAGCGCCAGCCCTCTCGACCGCGACCTACGGCCTGCGCGCAACGGCGCCGTTCCATCTTACCGATAAGGCGAGCCTGAAACTCACCGGCGAATATGCGCATCAGACGGATTATGCCGACAACCCCCTGTCACTGGACGTCGACTATTATCTCGGTGAAGCGATGTTGGCTTATGGACCGGCAAGCCTGACCGGCGGCTACGAAGTGTTGGGCAGCGACGGCACCTCGGGGTTCTCGACGCCGCTTGCGACGCTCCACGCCTTCAATGGCTGGGCCGACGTCTTCCTGACGACGCCCGGCAAGGGGTTGGAAGATGCCTATGCCAAGGCGTCTTACGCGCTGACCGGATTGCCGATCGGACGCAAGCTGGTGTTGGGCGTTGCCTATCACGATTTCTCCGCCAATGAAGGTGGTGTCGATCTCGGAAATGAATTCGACGCGGTGGCGAACCTCGTTCTCACCGACAGCCTTTCTCTCAATCTCAAATTCGCGAGCTATGACGGCGATGGCGGCTATGCAAGTCGCGACAAGAGCTGGGTCACGCTCACTTACGCCTACTGAACAACGCCCATTGAACTCGATTACCCCTCGAAGGAGACCATGATGAAAAAGGACGACTCTTCGAAAACGCCCCGCAAACTCGCACGGCGCGACGTGCTGACGACCGGCGGCAAGATTCTTGGAACAGCGGCCCTGCTGAAAGCGGCAGGTGCGGTGGTGCCCGGAGGTGCCTTCGCAGCCAGTGGCGAGGTTCTGGAGAAGACCGACCTCACGATGGGCATTATTCCGCTGACGGATTGTGCGCCCCTCGTGATCGCGCATGAGAAGGGCTACTTCAAGAACCACGGCATCAACAGCCAGATCTCGAAGGAGGCAAGCTGGGCCAATATTCGCGACAAGGTGTCGATCGGCGCGCTAGATGCGGCTCATATGCTGGCCGGTATGCCGATTGCCTCGACGCTGGGTGTCGGTGCCATCAAGAAGCCGACCATCACCTCCTATTCGATGGACTTGAACGGCAACGGTATCACCGTGTCGAACGAGCTTTACGACCGGATGGTCGAAGCCGACCCGGAGGCCATGAAGGAACGACCCGTTTCGGCCCGTGCGCTCAAAAAGGTCATCGACGCCGACAAGGCTGCGGGCAAGCCTCCCATGACATTCGCCATGGTGTTCCCGGTTTCCACGCATAACTACGAAATCCGCTACTGGATGGCCGATGCAGGCATCGATCCCGACCAGGATGTCCGCCTGATCGTCATTCCGCCGCCCCAGATGGTGGCCAATCTGCGCGCGCAGAATATCGTTGGCTATTGTGTCGGCGAACCGTGGAACGAGCGCGCTGTGATCGCAGGCATGGGCAAGACGCTCATCACCAATTACGAGATCTGGAACAACAATCCGGAAAAGGTGGTCGGCGTCACTCTCGACTGGGCGGAGAAAAACCCGGAAACCCACAAGGCGATGATCCGCGCTCTCGTGGAGGCCGCGCAATGGATGGACAAGCCGGAAAACCGTCTGGAAGTCGTCGAGATCATCTCGCGCAAATCCTATGTGAATGCGCCGGTCGATGTCGTGAAGATGTCGATGACGGGCACGTTCCGCTACGCGATTGACGAGGATCCCCGCCCGCTGCCCGACTTCAATGTCTTCTATCGCTATGCGGCGACCTTCCCGTGGAAGAGCCATGCAGCCTGGTTCATCACGCAAATGATCCGCTGGGGACAGATCGAAAAACCGATCGATATCCGCAAGGCGGCAAGCGAGGTCTATCGCCCGGACATTTATCGGGAAGCGGTGAAGGGGATGGGCATTCCCGTCCCGACCATCGACTGGAAGACGGAAGGCACTCACAAGGTTCCCTGGACGCTGGCCGACGCGACCTCGCCCGTCCAGATGGGTTCGGATGCCTTCTTCAATGGCGACGTCTACGACCCGGCAAAGCTCGCCGAATACATCGACGGGTTCGACGTGAAGCACGTTGCCATGTCGATGGACGAACTCAGCAAGCTCAACTCGTAAGGGAGAGAGCCAATGAAGTCTGCAGCGCTGACCCTTGTCGATTCGGTGGAGGACACGTCCGTGAAAGCGGAGCCCGTTGCCGTGCCGTCGCCGTCCTTGAAGAATGATGCCTCCACAGGTGTGTCACCCGGTATGAGCGAAGCCCGTCAGAGGGTGGAGACGCTTCTCCGCATCGTCCTTCTACCGGCGGTGACCTTCGGTCTTGTCCTGCTTGGCTGGACCATCATGCAGCAGACGCTGGTGCCGTCTTTCCCGGATGTGCCTGCTGTCTGGAACAAGGCCGTCGAGGTTTTTTCCGATCCCTTCTACGTGTATGGGCCCAACGATATGGGAATTGCCTGGCAGGTCATGTACTCGCTGGGCCGTGTGCTTGCCGGTTTTCTTCTGGCCATGGCAGTGGGCATCCCCGCAGGTTTCCTGATCGGTGCAAACAAGACCTTCGAACGCGCGTGGCTGCCACTTATCAGTATTTTGCGCCCCGTAAGTCCGCTGGCATGGCTACCCATCGGTTTGCTGATTTTCCGCGCGGTCGATCCCTCCGCCATCTTCGTGATCTTCATCACCAGCATCTGGCCGATGATCCTCAACACGGCGGCGGGCGTGAAAGCGATCCCCCAAGACTATTTGAACGTCGCGCGCGTTCTGAATTTCAACCGATACGAAATGGTGACGCGCATCTATGTGCCCTCCACGCTGCCCTACATGCTCACCGGCATGCAGCTTTCGCTCTCGACCGCTTGGATGGTCATCGTCGCGGCGGAGATGCTCACCGGCGGCATCGGCATTGGCTTTTATATCTGGGATGAATGGAACAACCTTTCCGTCCCCTCGATCATCGTTGCCATCGTCATTATCGGCGGCGTCGGCATCGCACTCGAAGCGGTGATGAACGCGGTGCGCCGCCGCTACGATTACACCCTGCAGGAGGGCTGACATCATGAGCGATCATCAGGCATTACTTCACGTCAGCAAGCTTGGCAAAACGTTCAATACCCGCTCCGGTGCTTTCGAAGCGCTACGCGATGTCGAGTTGTCGATCAGGAAGGGCGAATTCATCTCGATCATCGGCCATTCCGGCTGCGGCAAGTCCACTCTGTTGAATCTTATCGCGGGGCTGGATTCACCAACGCTGGGCGGTGTCTTTCTTGAAGGCGATCTCGTTCTGGGGCCGGGGCCCGAGCGCGCCGTCGTTTTTCAGAACCACTCACTGCTTCCCTGGCTCACCGTCTACGGCAATGTCCGTCTCGCGGTGGATAAGGTCTTTTCGAAAAAGAAGAACACGGCCGAGCGCGACGAGTGGACGCGTGAAATGCTCGCGCTCGTCAACATGGGCCATGCCGCTGACAAGAGGCCCTCGGAGATCTCCGGCGGCATGAAACAGCGTGTTGGTATTGCGCGCGCGCTCGCCATGGAGCCGAAAGTGCTGTTGTTGGATGAACCTTTCGGTGCGCTCGACGCTCTGACCCGCGCCCAGCTTCAGGACAGCGTGATGGATATTCACGCGCGCCTCGGCAACACGGTCGTAATGATCACGCATGATGTGGACGAGGCAGTTCTGCTCTCCGATCGCATCGTGATGATGAACAACGGCCCGGCGGCGGGGATCGGCCTCATCCATGATGTGAACCTGCTGCGTCCACGGCGCCGGTTGGAGCTTGGTGAGAATTCTGACTACCTCGCCGCACGTTCTGCCGTGTTGCGCTTTCTCAATGAACACAGGATTGAAAAGGCGGCCTGACCATGAGCAAGAGAAAGAAGCTTATCGTCATTGGAAATGGCATGGCCGGGTGCCGCGCAGTCGAAGAGCTGCTGGAACGCGCGCCGGATGCCTACAACATCACCATTTTCGGTGCTGAACCGGAAGTGAACTACAACCGCATCATGCTGTCGCCTGTGCTGGCCGGGGAGACGACCTTCGACGAGATCGTCATCAATGGTCGTGACTGGTATGCCGACAATGGCATTGAGCTGCGCGCAGGCGAGGAGGTGATCGCCATCGATCCCGCTACGCGCGAAATCGTCACCGCTACGGGCGAACGCGCGGGTTATGACCGCCTGCTGATCGCTACGGGCTCATCGCCGTTCATTATTCCGGTGCCGGGTGCATCGCTTGATGGCGTGATCGCCTTCCGCGATATCGAGGATGTTCGTCACATGACAGCGGCGGCCAAAAAAGGCGGTCGGGCCGTCGTTATTGGCGGTGGTTTGCTGGGGCTTGAGGCCGCCAACGGGCTTCGGACCAATGGCATGGATGTCACCGTTATCCATCTCATGGATACGCTGATGGAACGCCAGCTGGATGAAGCTGCCGGGTTTCTTCTCCGGCGGGAGCTCGAGTCCAGGGGCATCGAGGTCTTCACCGAGGCATCGACACAGGAAATCCTGGGCGAAGATGTCGTGGAAGGGGTGAAACTCAAGGATGGACGCGTCGTGCCCGCCGATCTCGTGGTGATGGCGGCGGGTATCCGTCCCAACACATCTCTGGCAAGTCATGCAGGCCTTGAGTGCAATCGCGGCATAGTTGTCGACGATCTCATGCAGACATCCGATCCCGATATTCTCGCCGTCGGCGAATGCATTGAACACCGCGGCCAGGTCTACGGGCTTGTCGCGCCGATCTGGGAAATGTGCCGGGCCGTCGCCGATACGCTGGCAAGCACCGATGGGCAGGGCTATGGCGGTTCGGTCATCAGTACCAAGCTGAAAGTGACGGGCGTCAATGTCTTTTCGGCGGGCGATTTCGCGCAAGGCGACAACCGGGAAGACATCGTCTATCGGGATGCGGCGCGCGGCATCTACAAGCGTGTCGTGATTTCAGGAGATCGTATCATCGGCGCCGTTCTCTATGGCGATACGCAGGATGGAAACTGGTACTTCCAGCTTCTGAAGGACGCCGAAGATATCTCCGAAAATCGGGAGACGCTGATCTTCGGTCCGGGTTTCGCTGGAGGCGCCAACGCGGACCCTAACGCGGCCGTTGCGGCCCTCGCCGATACGAGCGAGATTTGCGGCTGTAACGGCATCTGCAAGGGTGAGATCGTCGGTGCGATCCGGGAGAAGGGGCTAACGACGCTGTCGGAGGTACGCGCCCACACCAAGGCATCGGCCTCCTGCGGGTCGTGCACGGGGCTGGTCGAACAGCTCATGTCGCTCACCCTCGGCGAGAATTATAACCCGGCGGCGGTGGAGCCTGTCTGCAGCTGTACCGAACTCGGACATGACGATGTCCGCCGCCTGATTAAGGCGAAGGAACTCAAGTCCATTCCGGAAATCATGCAGGAACTGGAATGGAAGACGCCCGATGGCTGCGCCAAATGCCGCCCTGCGCTCAACTATTACCTCGTCTGCGACTGGCCGGAGGAATATGCCGACGACTACCAGTCGCGTTTCATCAATGAACGCGTGCACGCCAATATCCAGAAGGACGGCACCTATTCCATCGTGCCGCGCATGTGGGGTGGAATGACGAGCTCGGCGGAGTTGCGCGCCATCGCCGATGTCGTGGATAAGTTCGACATCCCGGCGGTAAAAGTCACCGGCGGCCAGCGTATCGACATGCTGGGCATCCGAAAGGAAGATCTCCCCGCCGTCTGGGCTGATCTCGGTAAGGCAGGGTTTGTTTCCGGTCATGCCTATGCCAAGGGCCTGCGTACCGTGAAGACCTGCGTCGGCATGGATTGGTGCCGCTTTGGCACGCAGGACTCGACCGGTCTCGGCGTGCGTATCGAGAAATTCATGTGGGGCTCCTGGACGCCGGCCAAGGTGAAGATGGCCGTCTCCGGCTGCCCGCGAAATTGCGCCGAGGCGACCTGCAAGGACGTCGGTATCGTCTGTGTCGACTCCGGCTTCGAAATCCATTTTGCGGGTGCGGCGGGCCTTGAAATCAGGGGCACGGAAAAGCTCGGTCTGGTCGAGACG
>NZ_NYVD01000151.1 GCF_002684405.1 Parvibaculum sp.
CAGGCGAAGCTCCTGCGCGCAATCCAGGAGCGCGAAATCGACCGCGTCGGCGGCAAGACGCCGATCAAGGTGAACATCCGCATCGTCGCGACATCGAACCGCGACCTTGCCGCGGAAGCGCGCAACGGCAACTTCCGCGAAGACCTTTTCTACCGCCTGAACGTCGTGAACCTCCAGCTCCCGCCGCTGCGCGAGCGCCCGGCCGACATTCTGGCGCTGTCGAAACACTTCATCACGCATTTCGCCCATGCCAATGGCGTCGCCGAACGTCCCTTCAGCGAGGAGGCGGAAACCTTCCTGACCCGTCACCACTGGTCGGGCAATGTGCGCGAGCTGGAAAACACCATGCATCGCGCCGTGCTTCTCGCCACCGACGACGAAATCGGCATCGACGCCATCCGCCTGCCAGACGGCTCGCGCATCGACGCCACGCCGCAAGCCGACGTCGCCCAGCGCGCCGCCGCTGTGGCGGATGCAACGGCCCGTTCCTTCGTCGGCAAGACAGTCGCCGAAGTGGAACAGAACCTCATTCTCGACACGCTCGACCATTGCCTGGGCAACCGGACCCATGCCGCCAATATTCTCGGCATTTCCATCCGGACCCTGCGCAACAAGCTCAAGGAATATTCCGAGCAAGGCGTCCGCGTGCCGCAGCCCGGCGAACTCCGCGCCCATGCCGGCTGATAAGGCCGACCGGGATATCCAGCCCTGATTTACGAAACCCCTTTCTGAAGAAAGACCGGCAATGAGCGAAGCGAGTGCGGCTGAGGCGAAGACGGGAGGCGGGCTGGGAACAGCCTTCAACCTGCGCGGCATAACGCCGATGAGCATCATGACGGCCATGGCCAAGCGCGGCGATCTCGCGCTCGCGCTGGGTGTGATGACGATCATCGTCGTCCTCATCCTGCCCATGCCGGCTTTCCTGCTGGATTTCTCGCTCGCCATCTCCATCACCTTCTCGGTGCTGGTGCTGATGACGGCGCTTTTCATCCAGAAACCGCTGGAATTCAGCGCCTTCCCGACCGTTCTTCTGATCGCGACCATGCTGCGCCTCGCGCTCAACCTTGCCTCCACGCGCCTCATTCTCGGCCATGGACATGAAGGCACCTCCGCTGCCGGTCATGTCATTCAGGCCTTCGGCAGCTTCGTGATGCAGGGCAATTTCGTGATCGGCGTGATCGTCTTCGCGATCCTCGTCATCGTGAACTTCGTCGTCATCACCAAGGGCTCGGGCCGTATCGCGGAAGTGGCCGCCCGCTTCACCCTGGACGCGATGCCCGGCAAGCAGATGGCGATCGACGCCGACCTGTCCGCCGGACTGATCGACGAAAAGGAAGCGCGCAGCCGCCGCACCGATCTCGAAAATGAAAGCTCCTTCTTCGGCGCCATGGACGGCGCCTCGAAATTCGTGCGCGGCGATGCCGTGGCCGGACTGCTCATCACCTTCATCAATGTGATCGGCGGCATCATCGTCGGTGTCGCGCAGAACAACCTGACCATGGGCGAAGCCGCCCACACCTACACGCTGCTGACGGTCGGCGACGGTCTCGTCAGCCAGATCCCGGCGCTCATCGTCTCCACGGCGGCGGGCCTTCTCGTCTCCAAGGCAGGTGTCGAGGGCGCCGCCGACGAAGCGCTGTTCGACCAGCTCTCCGGCTACCCCCAGGCGCTCGGCATGTCGTCCTTCGTGATGGCGACCATGTCGATCCTGCCCGGCATGCCGACATTCCCCTTCCTGCTGCTCGCCGGGGCCTCGGGCGGACTGGCCTGGTATCTCGCCAAATCGCGCAAGGAAACGGCGGCGGCCGAAGAACTCGCCGTCCAGCAGGAAGAGGACAACAAGCCCATCCCCGAAGAACCGATCACCTCGGCGCTTCGCATGGACGAGCTGCGTCTTGAAATCGGCTATGCGCTGCTGCCTCTCATCAACGGCAAGGACAGCCGCAAGCTCACCGATCAGATCAAGGCGCTGCGCCGTCAGATCGCACAGGATATGGGCTTCGTCATGCCGTCGGTCCGTATTCTCGACGACGTGCAGCTCGGCTCCAACGACTACATCTTCCGCGTCAAGGAAGTCGAAGCCGGCAGCGGCGAAGTCTATGCCGGCCAGCTCCTCGTCATGGATCCGCAGGGCAGCCAGATCCAGCTTCCCGGCCTCCACACGACCGAGCCCGCTTTCGGCCTGCCCGCAACCTGGGTGGACGAAGGCTTGCGCGAGGAAGCTTCCTTCCGCGGTTACACGGTTGTCGATCCGCCCACGGTGCTGACCACGCATCTGACCGAGATCATCAAGGACAACATGGCCGACCTCCTGTCCTATGGCGAGGTACAGAAGCTGATCGACGAACTGCCGAAGGAACACAAGAAGCTGGTGGACGATCTCGTGCCGTCCCAGATCACCGTCACCGGTATCCAGCGCGTTCTCCAGACGCTGCTCACCGAGCGCATCTCCATTCGCGACCTCCCCGCCATTCTCGAGGGCATCGCCGAAGCGGTCGGCCACACGCAGAACCTGACGCTCATTACCGAGCATGTGCGCGCCCGGCTCGGACGGCAGATCTGCGCGGCCCACACGGATGACAAGGGGTTCCTGCCGCTGGTTACCCTGTCGGCGAACTGGGAACAGGCTTTCGCCGACGCGCTGGTCGGACAGGGCGAGGAAAAGCAGCTCGCCATGCAGCCCTCGCTTCTCCAGGAGTTCATCCAGAACATGCGCGCCAGCTTCGAGGACGCCGCACAAGGCGGCGAGATCCCGGTCCTGCTGACAAGCCCCGGCATCCGCCCCTATGTGCGCTCCATCGTGGAGAGGTTCCGCCCTCAGACCTTCGTCATGTCGCAGAGCGAAATCCATCCCCGCGCCAAACTGCGGACCGTCGGCACGATCTAACCTGCGTTATGATTAACGCCGTCGCGCCGGAAAGCCCCGGTTTTCCGGCGCGATGACGCTTTTGCAACGCATGCGGACAGTCCGGCGGCAAGCTTTGCACTGGACCCTGTCCCATTTTTGGATAGGCTTGCCCCCGTTAGAGAGGTGCACGCTGCCAGGTGGCGTCAGCGGCACCCTGTTCGCCGGGCGGGGTTTCCCGGCAGTGCATCAAGAGGGGGTATTCCATGGATACGGTACAGGACGTGCTGAACACTGCGCTGACCTGGGCACAACAAGGCTTCGACAACGTCAATTCCATTCAGGGGCTCATCATCGCGCTCATTGCGGCGTTCCTGATGACCCAATACAGGCGCATTTTCGTGTTCGCGATCGGCGCCACGCTTGTCCATGAGGCAATCAACATCGGCCGCCGCGTGCTTGCAGATGCGCCGAACCCGCTTCCGGACTATCTCAATCCGGACGTGCTGAAACTCGTGGCAATCCGGTTTGTCGGCTATCTCATCGCCATCAGCCTGATCTATCTGGTGCGCCGGCTCTTCTTCAGGCGCTGAGAGCGCTTCGATCGAACGACAAAGGCCCGGCACCTTCCAGTGCCGGGCCTTTTCACATCCATATAAAGACGATCAGTCGCGGAAATTCACATATTGAAGCGGCTGCTCCAGTTTGAGCCCCTTCACATGCTGGATCGCAGCCTGAAGATCGTCACGCTTCTTGCCGGTCACGCGCAATTCGTCGCCCTGAATGGCGACCTGCACCTTGACCCCTGACGATTTGATCTCCTTGGCGATTTTCTTCGACAGATCGCGATCGATCCCCTCGCGGATGACCACTTTCTGGCGCACAGCCTGACCCGCGGCCTTTTCAGGCGTCTTGTAGTCAAGCACACCCGTTTCGATCCCGCGCTTTGACAGATGGCCCTGAAGGACTTCATGCATCTGTTTGAGCTTCAGATCGTCATCGGCATTGATGGTGAGTTCGTGCTCGTTACGCTCCAGCGTGCAATGCGATCCCTTGAAGTCGTAGCGCTGCGAGATTTCGCGCTCCACATTGGAGATGGCATTGTCGAATTCGGCCAGGTCGGTCTTCGAGACGATATCGAATGAAGGCATGAGGTTGGGTCCGCATCTCGTTATTCGTGAAGCGGACAGTCTAACGCTCTTGGCCCTCGATGGAAATTCGGCTCCGAAAGACGGATACCTCAGCTGCGGCGATGAATTTGCAGCGCGATCTCATCGAGCGCCGCCTGCTCCAGACGCTGGGTCTGCTTTTGCATCTTGCGCTTGCGGCTTTCTTCCATGAGTTCGTATTTCTTGAGTTCACGGAAGGCGGCGGCGAGCTCTTCCTGCGCCGCGCCGAGCTGGACTTCCAGATCGGCTATCGACTGCAGAATATTGGTCCGGCGCTTCTGCACCGATTTGGCGAACATCGGATAGGCGAAGTGCGCCTCGTCGGAAATGCCCGCCTTTTCCTGTTCCGCCAGCACCTGCGCTTCCAGCTCGCGCTCCTTGTTGCGGAATTCGGTCAGCAGCAGCTCGATCTCCGCGACCTTGCGGCGGCGTTCATCGACCTGAAATTTGTGGAGCCGGATCAGGGATTCGCGATTTCGCATTACTCATCCTCCTCCGGCACAGCCGGATGATCCGCGAGAATTTCCGCAAGCCGCGCATAGCCCTGCTCGAGCGTCATCGCCTCGTCCTTGCGCTGTGCTAGGAACGCGTCGAGCGCCGGCTGGAAATGGATCGCCTCGTCCACCTGCGGGTCGGCACCGGGCCGGTAGGCACCAAGCCGGATCAGTTCTTCCATGTCGTCATATGTTGCGAGCAGATTGCGGGCGCGGCGAATGAGGAGGTTTTCCTCCTCGCTGTTGCAGCCCGGCATGGTGCGCGACACCGATTTCAGCACATTGATCGCCGGATAGCGTCCACGCTCGGCAATCGAGCGTTCCATGACGATATGTCCGTCGAGAATGGACCGTACCGCGTCGGCCACCGGCTCATTATGGTCGTCGCCATCCACCAGCACGGTGAAAAGGCCGGTAATGGAGCCACTCCCCGTCCCGGGTCCCGCGCGCTCGAGAAGTTTCGGCAATTCCGCGAATACGGTCGGCGTATAGCCCTTGCTGGTCGGCGGCTCGCCGGTCGCAAGGCCGATTTCGCGCTGTGCAATGGCAAAGCGGGTCACGCTGTCCATCATGCAGAGCACATCCTGGTCCTTGTCGCGAAAATATTCGGCAAGCGTCAGCGTCATGAGCGCGGCCTGACGGCGCATAAGCGCCGGCTCGTCGGATGTCGCCACAACCACGACGGAACGCGCCAGCCCCTCAGGGCCCAGATCGTCCTCGATGAATTCCTGCACTTCGCGGCCGCGTTCGCCGATAAGGCCGATAACGGAGACGTCGCAATCGGTATTGCGCGCCAGCATCGACATCAGCACCGATTTGCCGACGCCGGAGCCTGCGAAAATGCCCATGCGCTGCCCGCGGCAGCAGCTGATGAATGTATTGAGCGCCTTGACGCCAAGATCGACCTTGCCCCGCACCCGCTGACGCAGATGGGCAGGCGGCGGCGCATTGCGTAGCGGACACGGCTCCGCCCCTTGCGCGATCGGCCCCTTGCCGTCGATCGGCTCGCCCATCGCATTAACGACGCGGCCGAGCCAGGCGCTGGAGGGATAGACATGCGGTTCCTCGGCACACAGCTCCGCCTTGCAGCCGACACCGATCCCCGTCAGGGGACCGAAAGGAAGGCAAAGCGCATGATCGTCGCGAAAGCCGACCACTTCGCAGACGACTTCGTCACCCGCGCGCGTGGTCACCGAAAGGCGGCTGCCCACGCCCATGGCATGCAGCGGCCCGGCCACCTCCACCATGAGGCCCTGGATGCTCGCCACCCGGCCATAATGGCGGATGCCGGGGATCGTCGAGATTTCTGCCGTAAGTGCCCGCACCTTGCCTGCTCCTGTAGAGAGCTGCCGGCGAGGCGGAAAGCCCCTCCGGCCGGATTGAGGCGCATTATCGACTGCAAGACTTTAAGACGGCGTAAACCCTGAAAAAGCCCGTGGTGAGCCAAATTGAAAATCCAGGTTCCATAACCGCAGGGATCATGGCAATCCCATGGCATAATCACTGTTTTTGGATGGCTGCGAGCAAAACTAGATAAAATTTTCATAATTTTTTTGCTTGCGATTAACCTTTATTAACCAAATCGCCTTACCTTCCCTAACATCGATTAACTGGGCCAATGGTGCCGGGTGGATGGCTGGCCTTGTCTCAAAGGGGGCACTCATGCGAGTTCTGCTCATAGAAGACGATAGCGCGACAGCGCAGAGCATCGAGTTGATGCTGAAGTCTGACGGCTTCAATGTGTATACGACCGATCTGGGGGAAGAGGGCGTCGATCTCGGCAAACTCTATGACTACGACATTATTCTTCTCGACCTGAACCTGCCCGATATGAGCGGTTACGAGGTCCTGAAGCAGCTGCGCGTAGGCAAGATCACCACCCCGATCCTGATCCTTTCCGGCCTTGCCGGCATCGAAAACAAGGTTCGCGGCCTGGGCTTCGGTGCCGACGACTACATGACCAAGCCGTTCCACAAGGACGAGCTGATCGCGCGCATTCACGCCGTGGTGCGCCGCTCCAAGGGTCATTCGCAGTCGGTCATCAATACGGGCAAGCTGACCGTCAATCTGGATACCAAGACCGTCGAGGTGGAAGGCAATCGCGTGCACCTCACCGGCAAGGAATACCAGATGCTGGAACTCCTTTCGCTGCGCAAGGGTACCACGCTCACCAAGGAGATGTTCCTGAACCATCTCTATGGCGGCATGGACGAGCCGGAGCTGAAGATCATCGACGTCTTCATCTGCAAGCTGCGCAAGAAACTCGCGGCCTCGACAGGCGGCGACCATTATATCGAGACCGTGTGGGGACGGGGCTATGTGCTGCGTGACCCGGCGGAGAACAGCGTTCCCGCCAAGGCGACCGCAAGCGCCTGATGGAGAGCCGGGGGGCTCCACTGTCACGCAAGGTTGAGAAAAAAGGGGCGTCTCCCGCGGGAGACGCCCTTTTCTATTGTCTTATTCTATTATCTTAGGTGCCGGTAAATGCCGGGGTCAGCCTTTGGGCTTCGCCACGATCGCGAAATCCTCGCCTTCCATGCCCGCCTCGATATCGAGGCCGAGCGACCGGGCCACCGCGCCGGTGAAATAGGGCTGCGCGGCGCGGGCATCGAGAAAAGCCTCCGTGTCGGGACCATGCAGGAAACGCGAGGTCTCGTCGGGAATACGGGCCGCCTGCCCGATCGAACGCACCAGAATGGTCGGTGCGGAAATCTCGCCTTCGATTTTCACGACGACCTCGCCCCCCCGCGGCACCGCGGCCATGCCGATGAGCACCATGTTGAGCAACAGCTTCACATAGTCCTTGCCCATATTGGCGGCGGGCGCTTCCCAGACGATCTTGACGCGGTCCCCGGCCGTCATCGCCTCGATCACGGCGCGCGCATCGGCCAGATCGATCTCCGCACCGGCAGAGCCTGCGGCGCCGAAAGCCAGACGCGCGAATTGCAGCTTGGCGGAGGCCTGAGCGGCGCTGTCGGTGATGAGCTTGATCGCGTGCGCACGCATCTCCTCATCATCGTCCTCGGCCAGAACTTCGAGCCCATTGACGATCGCCCCTACCGGGCTGATGACGTCATGGCAAACCCGGCTGCACATCAGCGCCGCCAGTTCCAGCGCCGGCACTTCGGTCATTTCAGTCATTTTGCCCCGCGAGAAGTGTGGAATCCCCGTTTAGCCCCGAACCGTTCTTCATGGCGCATTCGCCGGAATGAAAACGGCTCCGTCTCATCGATGTCGAGCCGGATCGGCTCCAAGCCTTTGAAATCTGATAGCATCGCAACGCGGACAAAACCAGCCCGACACCCTTTCGTTCCATGGACCTATCATGGCTTGACCCTGCACCGGTCCGGTGCTGTTCTCCCGCATCTTCGAACCGCCAGCCGGAGGATCCCGCTTCGTGACAGCGTCCAGCCCTGCCCCTGCAACCGACCGAGGAACGCTCGCTCGGGAATTGCGCCGCATCGCCCTGATAGCGGGCGCCGCCATCATGCGCCATTACGCGACCGACTTCGAGGTGAAGCAAAAGGACGATAACAGTCCGGTCACAGCCGCCGATCAGGAGGCGGAGGATATTATCCTGCGCGAGCTGGCAAAGGTAACGCCCGACATTCCGGTCGTATCGGAAGAAAAGGCCGCCGCCGGCTACATCCCGGAATTTTCCAACCGCTTCTTCCTGGTCGATCCGCTCGACGGCACCAAGGAATTCGTGAACAAGAACGGCGAATTCACGGTCAATATCGCGCTCATCGAGGATCGCGTACCTGTCGCAGGAGTCGTCTATGCGCCTGCCAAGAACAGGCTTTTCCTCGGCTATGGCCCCGGCCAGGCTTACGAGCAGGAGCTGGCACCGCATGCAGAAGGGCTGATCGAGGGCGCAGCCGAACCAAGGCGCATTTCCGTTCGCCGTCCGTCCGAGGAAGGCATGGTCGTCGTCGCCAGCCGGACCCATCGCGATCAGAAGACGGACGAATATCTGAGCCTCTACAAGGTGAAGGAATTTCTGGCTGCGGGCTCGTCGCTGAAATTCTGCCTGGTCGCAGCGGGCGAAGCAGACATCTATCCCCGCCATGGCCGGACCATGGAATGGGACACCGCAGCCGGTCATGCGGTCCTGGCAGCCGCCGGCGGCTCCGTCACCCAGCTCGACGGCACGCCCCTGCTTTACGGCAAGACCGAGCGGGGCCTCGACAACCCCTTCTTCGTCGCCAAGGGCTCGCTCGCCTGAGCGGTTCTGCAACATTCGATAAAAAGTCAGGGCCCGCCTCGTTTCCGAAGCGGGCCCTTTTCGTCCAAGGCGGTGCTGTCGAGGCTGCCCCAAAGTCGACTGAAGAATTGCGGC
>NZ_NYVD01000152.1 GCF_002684405.1 Parvibaculum sp.
GCGCTGTTGGGTTGTCAGGCAGCGCGGGAGGCCGGGCGGCATCCGCAACCCGGGGCGTGACAAACCCCGGCTTCGCCGGACGCATGCGGGCTGAAAAAGCGCCTTCGTAGAAGCACGAGAAAATGCCGTGCGCGGGGTGGAGCAAGCGCCGCCCCTACACATGCCACATGTCACATGTAGGAACATGTGCGGTTCGAGTTCTGCCCCGCGCCCCTTCTTGCGAAGGACAGCCGGTCAAACCTCCGAGGGCACGCGCCCTGCGGAGCTTTCGGTACAGCTGCATCCCTCGTTGACTCATACCCTCCCCCGCGCTCTACTGCCGCCACTCGGTCACATATCTCCGCGTGACTGGCGATATCGAGATGGGCAACCATCATGGAGCGCGGAGCCCGATCTATCAGCCGATCGCCTGGGCAGCCCTTGAATGAGCTGGCCGGGCATTTTTATTGGCTGATGGAGAACGGAAATGACCCTTTCCGAAGAACGATCCCGGCTTGCCGAAAGCGATCCGGACATATTCGAGGCGCTCACCGGCGAGGAAACCCGCCAGCGCCGAGAACTCGAACTTATCCCCTCCGAGAACTACGCCTTCCCCGAAGTGCTGACGCTGCTCGGCTCGGCCTTCACCAACAAATATGCCGAGGGCTATCCCGGACGGCGATATTACGGCGGGCAGCAGCATACCGACCGGATCGAGACTCTGGCACGCGACCGCGCCTGCGCCCTCTTCCACGCCGAGCATGCCAATGTGCAACCGCTCTCCGGTTCGCCCATGAACCAGGCTGTCTATCTCGGCCTGCTGGAGCCGGGCGACACGATCCTCGCGATGGATCTCAGCCATGGCGGCCATCTCACTCATGGCGCGCCTGTGTCTCACATGGGGCGGCTTTTCAATTTCGTCCGTTACCGGACGGACCCGGCGACCGGCGCCATCGATTTCGATGCGCTCAGGGAGGTCGCTCGAAAGACGCAGCCGAAAATGGTGGTCTGCGGCTATTCCTCCTATCCGCGCGGTTACGATTATGCGGATTTCAAGCAGGTGGCCGATGAGGTCGGCGCGCTCACCATGGCCGATGTCAGCCATATCGGCGGGCTCATCGCGGCAAATGTCATGCGCAATCCGATGGATGCGGGGTTCGACGTGATGACGACGACCACGCATAAGTCGCTCAGGGGCCCGCGCGGCGGGCTCATCCTTTGCCGCAAGGAATTTGCGAAGAAGATCGACGCCTCGGTCTTTCCCGGGCTTCAGGGCGGGCCGCATATGAACCAGGTGGCCGCTGCCGCCCTCACCTTCCGGCTTGCCGCGACCCCGGCTTTCCGGACCTACGCCGAACAAGTCCTTGCCAATGCCCAGGCGCTGGCGGCGGGGCTCAACGCCCGGCAGGTGAAACTCGTGACCGGCGGCACGGCCAACCATCTCATGGTTATCGATACGGTGAAGAGTTTCGGCATGGACGGTGCGCAGGCACAAGGGACGCTCGACCGTGTGGGCCTCACCGCCAACAAGCAGGTCATCCCCGACGACCCGAACCCGCCCATGCGGCCTTCGGGCCTGCGTCTGGGCACGCCCGCCGCGACTACGCGCGGCATGGGCGGGGCGGAGATGGACGAGATTGCCGATATCCTTGCCGGTGCGCTATCTGCCAATGGCGACAAGGCGGCGGAAGCCGCGCTCGCCGCCCGCCTGCGCGACCTGACGGGACGCTTTCCAATCGAGGAATTCTAGGCTTTGTCGGGCAGGAAGGCTTCGTATTCCAGCCGCAGCATGCGTCCGTATTCGGCGACGAGGCGGTCGCCTTCCTTGCGGTCCACTGCAATGGCAAGACGCACCGCCGCGCCGGTGAGCTGCATCAGCAGGAAGCAAACCGTATCGAGACGATTATGCTCCTTCTTCGGCACGAAGGGTTTTAGCGCCTCCGCCACGACGCGGGCATTCTCGCGGCTGTCTTCGATATCCATGTCCTGAATGTCTTTGTCCGACTGCGTGCCCGACCAGATATCGCGCGTCACCGGCTCCAGAAGGAACATGGCGTAGTAACCGTCCAGGAGCCCGTCGAGGCGGTCGAGCGCATCTTCCGCGCTTTCGACGCCGACAAGACTTTCCCGCAGCCCTTCCCGCACACGCAGCATGATGCGCTCGGCCAGCGTGCGAATGATCGACGCCTTGTCGGGAAAGTACTGATAGAGCGAGCCGATGGGCACGCCGGCCCGCGCCGCGATCTCGCTCATGCGCAGCTGGTCCGACCCCGTCTGCTCGATGAGCTCGGTCGCCGCCGTCAGAATTTTCTCCACGCGGGCCCTTGCCCTTGCCTGTGTCGGCTGGCGGCGAACGCCCGAATTCCCGTTCATTTCCCTGCCGTCCTTCAGAATCGACTTGCATTCCTAAATATGAGGAATTATCACATTTTACAAATGTGAGGGATATTCATATTCAGGGGACATGAACATGGCTGCGACGAATATCGGGAAAGTCTGCATTGTCGGGGGCGGCCCGGCGGGACTGAGCCTCGTGCGAACCTTTTTGCGCTACGGGATTCCGTTCGATTGCTTCGAGCGCCACAGCGATGTGGGCGGGCTGTGGGATCAGAGCAATCCGGGGTCGCCGGTCTATGACTCGGCGCATTTCATCTCGTCGAAAACGCAGTCGCATTATCACGACTTCGACATGCCGGAGGATTATCCGGACTATCCCTCGAACCGCGACATCCTGAACTATATGCGCAGCTTCGCAGACGCTTACGGGCTTCGCGATCACATCACCTTCAATACCTCGGTCGAAAAGGCCGAGATGCAGGGCGATGGCAGCTGGCGTATTGCGTTGTCGAATGGCGAAACGCGCGACTATGCCTCGCTTGTCTGCGCGAACGGGACAAACTGGCACCCGGTCATGCCCGAATACCCGGGCGAGTTTACCGGCGAAATGCGCCATGCGGTCACCTATCGCAACCCGGACGAGTTCAAGGGCAAGCGCGTGATGATCATCGGCGCGGGCAACTCCGGTTGCGACATTGCCTGCGACGCCGCGCATAGCGCAGACAAGGCCTTCATCAGCCTGCGACGCGGGTATCACTTCGTGCCGAAGCGCCTCTTCGGCGTTCCCGCCGATGTAATCGCCGCCTCCGGCCCCGCCCTTCCCATGTGGCTGGAACAGCGCGTGTTCGGCCTCATGCTCAAAGTGTTGAACGGCGATCTGACGCGGCTGGGCCTGCAGGCACCCGATCATCGCGTGTTCGAATCCCACCCCATCGTCAACGACCAGCTTCTCCACTATCTCGCGCATGGCGACATCAGGGCAAAGCAGGACGTGGAGCGTTTCGAAGGCAAGACCGTCCACTTCAAGGACGGCACCTCGGAAGAGATCGACCTCATCATCTGTGCCACCGGGTATGAGTGGAAAGTGCCATATGTCGATCCCTCCCTCTTCACCTGGAAGTCGGGACGGCCGGACTTCTACATGAACCTCTTCAGCCGCGAGCATCCGAGCCTCTATTCGCTCGGCATGATGGAAACCAATGGCGGCGCCTACAAGCTCTTCGACCAGATGGCCGATCTCATCGCGCACGGCATCATGGTCCGCGCGGAGGGCGACAAGAAAGCGAAGTCCTTCAACCGTTTCGTGGCGACCGACAAGCCGGACCTTACCGGCGGCATTCATTTCGTTGGCTCCGCGCGGCATGCGACCTATGTGGAGATTGCGGCCTATCGCAAGCACATGAAAAAGGTGCGCCGCAAATTCGGCTGGAGCGATCTGGAGGATGGCTGTTTCGATGCGCTTCGCCGCGACGCCGCCGTCAAAGAGGCGGCGTGATGGCGGGGGACCTGACGGGGCGCAAGGCGCTCATTACCGGGGCCGCGGGCGGCATCGGTCAGGCCGTTGCGCGCCTTCTCGACGGCCACGGCATGCAGCTCATCCTGGTCGACCGGGACGAAGCATCCATCCGCAGCGCATCGCAGGCCCTCCTCACGCCACCGGAGATAATGACCTGCGACCTTTCCGACCGCGAGGATGTAGAGCGGCTCTGCGGATCGATCCGCGACAACCATCCCGACCTTTATGCGCTGGTGAACAATGCCGGCATCGGATTGCCGGGACCGGTGGATGCGCTGGATATGGACGTGATCGACGCCCATCTCGAAATCAATCTGCGCGCGCCCATCCGGATCATGCGCGCCGTCGCGCCGCTGATGACGGCTCGCGGCAACGGCGCCATGGTCGCCACGGTTTCTCTGGGCGGTGTGCTGGCCCTCAAGGATAGTGCGCCCTATTCCGCCTCGAAGTTCGGCTTGCGCGGTTTTCTGTGCGGCTTTCACCAGGAAATGTATTCCAAAGGCGTGAAGGTTTCGGGCATCTATCCGGCCGCCGTCGACACGCCCATGCTGCATCACGAGGCGATGCATGGCGGTTCCGTTCTCAATTTCGTGGACAAGGTCATGACGCCGGAGGATGTCGCGCAGGCGATACTCCGGGGCATACATACCGGAAAGCTCGAAATCTATGTGCCCTATAGCGCCAGCCTTACGGCACGCTTCGTCGCAGCCTTCCCGTGGATGCTTCGCCCTCTTCTGCCCCTACTCGAAAAATTCGGCGAGGCGGGGCGCAAGAAGTTCGTGGCGCGCAAAGGGTTAGATGCCGGCCGTTAACATCAGGCCTCGTGCAATCAATATGCTGCCAATCGCATAAAGGAGCCAGCGGCTCCAGCGCTTGAACTGCGTGTCGTCCATGCGGTCGAGCAGCATCTTGCCCAGCGTCGTACCCAGCATGGCAAGCGGGGCGACCATCGCATAGATCCACCAGGGCAGGTCGGCGGGCGGCAGGAGATGCGAGGCCAGCACGCCGAAATAGAGCAGCTTCGTCAGATGCTGCAGCGTCTGCGTCACCGCCTTGGTGGCGACGATCTCGTGGCGCGTCAGCGGGCTTCTGACGAAGAACACGTCGAGGATCGGTCCGGCCACGCCAGCGACCAGCGTCAACGCCGTGACGATGAAACCGCAAAGCGGCGCGATGAAGGGCCGCGTGATGTCGAGGTTCCAGGACTTCGGGATCGAAAACCCGACAAACGGAATAAGACCGAGGATCAGGAACACGGTCGCCTTGTCCGGTACGAAACGCACCGCCATGAAGAGGCCGAGCGCCACCGCGCTCCCCGCGACGATTTCCAGCACCAGCCACCAGCGAATATCCCGCCGGTTGATGACGGCGCGATAGCCGTTGGAAACGGCTTGAGTCACCCCGTGCAGCATCATCGCCGCGCCCACCGTGAAAGCAGCGGTGAGGTATCCCATCAGGATCATCCCGCCCGCCATGCCGAAAATGCCGGAAAGCGTGGCGGTCAAGACAACCACGACAGCGAGCATAACGGGGGATGACAGCATGAACGGTCCCTCAGACCTTCCGGCCCAACCTTTCGCTCAGGCGGGATCGCAACGGGTTGGCCGCATCGAAGATATAGCCTGCGCGGCTTGCTGTGACGCGGTCCTTGCCTTTCTCATGCAGGAACGACGTCAGCGCATAGAGCTTTGCGTCGGCGACATGCACGATACGGATAGGCGAACCTGCGCCCGCGCCGAAGGGCACAACCGCGCCGAAACGCTCGCCCAATTCGCTCAGAAAGGCATCGTCACCCTCACCGCCTGCGAAACGTACTTCTACCGTCGCGGCAGCGCGTGCTTTCGCATCCACCCGGTCGAGGATTTCGCCGGTGGCGGCAAGCGCTTTGTCCGACCAGTCCGCATTGAGGCTTGCCACAAGGTTGGCCTGGCTGCGCAGCATTACGCCGTCATCCAGCACCTTGAGATTGTTAGCCGCCAGCGTCGTGCCGGTCGTCGTAATGTCGACGATCGCTTCCGCGGTGCCCGCCGCCGGTGCGCCTTCCGTCGCGCCCGCGCTCTCCACGATGCGGTAATCCATCAGCCCGTGTTCGGCAAAGAAGGCGCGTGTCAGGTTCAGATATTTGGTCGCGATGCGGATCCGCCGCCCGTGACGGCGATGAAAGGCGAGCGCCACATCGTCGAAATCGGCCATGGTCGAAACATCGATCCAGCTTTGCGGCACGGCCACCACCACATCGGCAAAGCCAAAGCCCAGCGGTAGGACGAGTTCCACCTTGTTTTCCGGCTCGGCAATCCGTTCACGGATGAGGTCCTCTCCCGTCACACCGAGGTGAATGGAGCCTTCTTCCAGACGCAGCGCGATTTCAGACGCCGACAGGAAAGCGATGTGGACATTGTCGACGCCTTTCAGACGTCCGACATATTCCCGTCCGCCGCCCGACTGCTTAACCTTCATGCCGGCATCGGCGAAGAAGGCATTGGCGTTTTCCTGAAGCCGGCCCTTTGAGGGGATACCGATGATGAGTTCATTGCTCATTTCGTTTCTCCCTTCAGCTTGAGGGCACGGGCCAGACGCTCCACCGTGAAGGCACAACCGACAGCCGGCACGGGCTGTTCGACGCCGAGGCTCTTCAAAAGCCCGTCATAGCGCCCACCGCCCGCGATCACCTTTTCAGGCCCAAGTTCCGGCACCTGAAGCTCGAAGACGAAGCCCGTGTAATATTCGAGCCGCCGCCCGAAGCCCGCCTGGAAACGGGCTTTCGACAGGTCGAAGCCCTTGGCCTCGATAGCGGCGAAACGCTTTTCCAGCGCCTCGAGCCGCGGCTCGATGGAAATCCCCGCCTTCGCCGTCAACTCGCGAATACGCGGCGCAGCGTCTTTCGGGGTAAGCGTGAGGCCGAGGAAATCGTCGATCAGCTTCACGATTTCCGGTGAGAGCGGCGCCGCGCTGGCATCAGCTGCCTGCTCCAGCAGGCGTTCGGCGATCTCGCCCGTGCTGCGTCCGCCGACCGGGGAAATGCTAGCCAGCTTCAGCACATCCTCGATCACGCTTTTGGCGCTCTTCTCATCCAGTGCGTTGAGCGCGGCCAGAAGGCCCTCCTGCTCGCCGCCCGCATCGGCATTGCCGCTCGCGAGACGCTGAACGAGTTCCTTGAAATAGTCAGGCCGCCAGAACTGCCGCTTCAAGCGCGAGCGCCAGCCCGGCGCGATGTCGAGCGCATCGACCAGCGCATCGAAGAGCGAGAGGTCGCCCATTTCGATCTCGAAACTCTCAAGGCCCGCCGCGTTGCAGCCATCGACCGCCAGCGCGAAGGCTTCCGCATCCGCTGCTTCACGGTCGGTCGCGCCCAGCAATTCGGCGCCGGCCTGCAATACTTCATTGGGTTTGGGCGATCCCTGCGGCTGGAAACGATAGACCGGCCCCGAATAGGAGAGCCGCGCCTCGCCGCCATCGCCCGCGCGCTCCAGAAAAAGGCGGCAGGTGGGGATGGTCAGGTCCGGCCTCAGGCAGAGTTCCGTTCCGCCCGGATCGGTAAACATATAGAGCCGTCGGCGAATATCCTCGCCCGAGCGGTCAAGGAAGACGTCAGCGGGCTGCAGCACGGAGGGCTCCACACGCTCGCATCCGGCGTTCTCGAAGACAGACCGCAACTCCCCCGTCAGCTTCTCCCGCAGGGTGCGGATTGCGACCTCTTCAGGGGTCTGAACTGCTTTCGGCATGATGTGCCTCTTTATCGCGCGATGCCGCGTTATCCGGCGCGCGCCTTATCTAGCATGAATTCGATAATTTTCGGGAAAGGGAAGGAATATGGCCTAGCGGCCATGCGGATGAATGCCATGACGGGCGAGCATCTTCGTCACTTCTTCGACGAGGCTCTCGCGGGAGATGGACACCTGCGCCGGCTGGCCCTCGCGCCACTCCGCATTGTCCTCGATTTCCTTGGACATCTCTGCACCAAGGATGAGGTCCTTGAGCGTTACCTCGCCCCGGGCTCGCTCATCCTCGCCCTCAATCACGGCAATCGGAGCACCGCGCCTGTCGGCATATTTCATCTGGGCACGCATACCGGAGCCGCCGAGATACATCTCGGCGCGGATACCCGCCTCGCGCAGTTCCCGCGTCATGGTCTGAGAATCCGCCATGCGGTCTGCGTCCAAGGTCAGCACAACGACCGGGGCGGACTGCCCCTCATCTTCCAGCTTGCCGAGAAGCTCCAGCGCGGCAAGCAGGCGGCTGACGCCGATGGAAAAGCCTGTCGCGGGCACTTTCACGCCCTTGAAGCGTTCTACCAGCCCGTCATAACGGCCGCCGGATCCCACCGAGCCGAAGCGCACCGGATTGCCCTTCTCGTCCTTCACTTCGAAGAGAAGGTCGGATTCGAACACCGGCCCGGTGTAGTAGCCGAGGCCGCGCACGATCCAGCTGTTGAACTCGATTCGGTCGGAGCCATATCCCGCAGCGGTGAAGAGCGCATCCATCTCGGCGAGCTCTTCCACGCCTTCAAAGCCGATTTCGGAATTGCCGACCACCTTGCGCCAGCCTTCCAGCGTGGCCTTGCGGTCGCTTTCCTCCGCCCCGACACCGGACTCGACGTAATCCATCACCCGGGCAATCTGCTCGGGGCCCAACCCCGCGCCCTTGGTGAAGTCACCGGATTCGTCCTTGCGGCCCGTCCCCAGCAGAAGCTCCACACCCTGGCGGCCCAGACGGTCATATTTGTCGATGGCACGAAGCACCGTCATGTGAACGACGCCACCGGGTTCACCGGCAATGCCGATCTCTTCCATCAGCCCGTCCAGCACCTTGCGATTGCTCGCACGCAGCCGATAAGAGCCGCGAGGAATGCCCACAGCCTCGAAACAATCGCAGGCCAGCATCACCATCTCGGCATCCGCGGCGACCGTCGGCGCACCGACCGTATCGGCGTCAAACTGGGTGAACTGGCGGAAACGGCCCGGGCCCGGCTTCTCGTTGCGCCAGACGGGGCCTGTCTGGTAGCGGCGGAAGGGCTTGGGCAGGCCGTCATAATTCTCGGCCACATAGCGGGCGAGCGGTGCTGTCAGGTCGTAACGCAGCGCCATCCACTGCTCGTCATCGTCCTGAAAGGCGAAAACGCCCTCGTTCGGCCGATCCTCATCGGGCAGAAACTTGCCCAGCGCGTCGGCATATTCGATGGCCGAGGTCTCAAGCGGGTCGAAGCCATAGCGCTCATAGACCTCGCGAATGCGCGCAAGCATGCGCGCTTCCGACCGCAGCAGCGGACCGGAAAGGTCGCGAAACCCCTTCGGCACACGCGCCTTGGGGCGGAACGTCTTTTGTTTCTTGGCCATGACCGGAGACTGAATGAGCCGGAATGCTGAAATCGGGCGCATTCCTAGCCTATCGGGGTGGGCATAACAAGTTGCCGAGGCGCGTGCGCGTTCAGCCACGAATCAATATGGCGGACAGGATGCGCAAACCTGGCTGCCCCTTACCGGCAATCTGCCGAATCCCGCGCCTTTCTGCGAAAAGTTTTTCTCAGCTTTTCAGGGTCTGCTCACACGGGAGGGCCTGAGTCATGCCCTTGGTTTGACTCTGCTTTTCAGGTCGCCTCCGCTTGCCCCTCTTGTGGTTGCCCTACAAGCTATCCACAACATGCTGGGGATATTAACACCCCATTTACCTGTCGAATCGATTGTCGAGAAAGAACGGCGCGCAAATCGCCAGTCGCGTTTACCATCCTCTTGTGTGAATGGGCTGGATAGCCGGGTTGGCGGCTATGGGCGGGCGTACCGGATCGGCAAGGGACAAGGGTCGATGGGACAGCAAGCCATCTCGTTCCACAGCGAAGCTGCGCAGTGGACACAAAACATTCACGGCAATCGCCACCTGCCTACAGACGGGCTTCAGCAGTTGAACGTGCATACGATTACGCGCTCTGCGGCCTTGAAACGCGGCCTCGCAGACCTGGCCGCGGATGAAAGCGCAGGACCGTGCCAGTTCAGCTTCTCAGGGATCGAGCAAGGGCTCGAACCGCTGATGGCACCGGGCATCGACGCGATCATCATCGATATCGGGTCGGGCGCTCCGGCGGAAATCGCCTTTCTCCGTCGCTTGGTGTCGATCGGGCCGGACGCTCCCGTCATCGCGCTCGGCTTCGACGACCCCGCGCTCCAGACCGAAGCAATGGAAGCGGGCGCCGACGATTGCATCGGCGTTACCGACAACGCGCCCCGCATCGCCGCCATGGCCGTCCGCCGGGCAGTCATTCGCCGCAACCGGGACGACGAGCCGCGTGCCGCGCCGGTCACCGATGCGCCGGGCCTCACCCTGGTTCAGGAATCCGCAGAAGCCATCGTGATCCTCGATTCAGACGGGCTGGTTCAATTCATGAACGATGCGGCGGAGGAAATTCTCGGCTGCAAGGCAGGCGAGTTGCAGGGCAAGCCGTTCGATCTGCCGTCGGAACCCGGCGAACACGATGTCAAAGTGAACCGGCCGGATGGCGACCTGCGCTTTGCAGAAATGCGCGTCGTCGACACGCAATGGGGCGGTGTCCCCGCCCGCGTGGCCGCGCTTACCGATACGACCGTGCGCCGTGCGCTTCAGCACACTCTGAAATCGGCCGAAGCGGAAACGGAAGACGTGCGGCGACGCAATCAAAGTTTCTTCTCCAACGTCAATCACGACCTGCGCACGCCGCTCACCCATATCATCGGGTTTTCGGAGCTGATGAAGAACGAGCAGCTCGGCCCGCTCGGTGAAGGGCGCTACCGCGAATACGCGCAGGACATCCATTCCTCCGGCACGATGCTGCTCGACATGATCGAGGATCTGCTGGGCATCGCAGAGGCGGAAACCGACCGTATCGACCTCACGAACGAGATCTGCAGCGTCGCACAGCTGGTCGAGATCGCCATGACGAGCCAGCGAAACAACGCCCGCGCCGAGGGCGTCGCGCTGGAACTGGAAACGGCGGCGCGCCTTCCCGGTCTGCGTGGCGACCAGAAACGCCTTCGCCAGGGCTTCTTCAGGCTGATTTCCGAGGCGATCCATTGCGCCCATCGCGGTGCGACGCTGAACATGCGCATCGAGGAAACCGACAAAGGGCTCGAAGTCGTTCTTGAAGAAAAGCACGACTGGTCGGGTCAGGCTCGTTTCAGCGAGATGGACAGCGCAGAAGACCCGTTCGTCAGCGCGGAAGACAGCAGCACACCGCGCCCCGAAAGTCTTGCGCTCTCGCTTACCCGCAAAGTGATGGAAATGCATGAAGGCAGCCTGCATGTCGATGGCGGGCGCGGCCTCGACGGGGAGCAGCGGCTGATGCGCATCGTGCTCACCTTCCCGCCCGACAGGCTGATCTGACATTTTTTCCGATTAAGGTGCATTCCGACGGGACGCGATTCTGACAAGACCGCGTTTCTGACATTGGCGCGTTTCTAATTTGTTGCGCCGCGTCAAAATGCGCTGCGTCAGAATGTGCCACATTTCGAAAACCAAACTTTTCTAATGTAGCGATGGGTGTATGGTTCGCAGGTCTCGCGTGCTCGTGCCATGAGGTGATCCATGCCCCCCATCGATCCAGAAATACTCGGCAGGCTGCAATTTGCATTTACCGTGTCGTTTCACATTCTCTTCCCGACTTTCACCATTGGTCTTGCCGGCTATCTCACACTCCTTGAGTGGCGATGGCTTCGCACCAGGGACGACACCTTCCTGCGGCTCTACAAATTCTGGGTCAAGGTCTTCGCGCTGGCCTTCGGCATGGGCGTGGTGTCAGGCCTTGTTCTTTCCTATCAGTTCGGTACCAACTGGTCGGAATTCTCACGCATCACAGGCCCTGTGCTCGGGCCGCTTCTTGGCTTCGAGGTGCTGACGGCCTTCTTCCTGGAAGCGGGCTTTCTCGGCATCATGCTTTTTGGCTGGGACAAGGTCGGCGAAAGACTTCACTTCCTCGCCACTTCGCTCGTCGCGTTCGGCACGGCGCTCTCGGCCTTCTGGATTCTTTCCGCCAACAGCTGGATGCAAACGCCGGCAGGCGCTTCCATCGTGGACGGGCATTTCGTGGTGGATGACTGGGTTGCCGTGATTTTCAATCCGTCCTTCGTCTATCGCTTCCTCCACATGGTGACGGCATCCTACCTCACGACGTCGCTCGTCATTTCCGGCATTTCCGCCTTCTACATTCTGCGCGGCGACACAACCGGCACAGCGCGGCGCGCCTTTTCCATCGCCATGTGGGGTGTACTCATCCTCGCCCCGCTGCAGGTTCTGCTCGGCGATCAGCACGGGCTCAACACGCTGGAACACCAGCCAATCAAGGTCGCGGCGATGGAAGGCAACTGGACGACGAAATCCAATGTGCCGTTGGTCCTCTTCGCCATTCCTGATCAGGACAAGGAGACCAACCATCTGGAAGTCGGCATACCGAGCGGTGCCAGCCTCATTCTGAAGCACAGCACGGACGGCGTCGTGCCGGGCCTCAAGGATGTCCCTGCGGCGGACCGCCCGCCCGTGGGTATCGTCTTCTGGTCGTTCCGCCTGATGGTCGGGCTCGGCTTCCTGTTCGTCGCACTCGGCCTCTGGGGCCTGTGGGCGCGCTGGCGCGGCCGGCTCTACGATACACGCCCGCTCAAATGGCTGGCCGTGGCCCTCACACCGGCGGGTTTCGTGGCAACGCTGGCGGGATGGTTTGTGACGGAGGTAGGCCGACAGCCTTATACCGTCTATGGCCTGCTGCGCACCGTCGACAGCACCTCGCCCAGCGTGGCGGCCAGCGCGATCGCAACGACACTGACGATTTTCCTCATCGTCTACGGCGGTCTCTTCGGTGCTTTCCTCTACTACCTCAGCAAGCTGATCCGGCAGGGCCCGTCCGCGCCAGACACAACCGGTGAAACGC
>NZ_NYVD01000153.1 GCF_002684405.1 Parvibaculum sp.
CTCGTGAAAGCGGCGGCGGGCGGCGGCGGACGCGGCATGAAAGTCGCCCAGACGCGCGAGGAACTGTCCGGCGCGCTGGCCAATGCGCGTTCGGAAGCCAAGGCGGCCTTTGGCGACGACAGCCTCTATATGGAGAAGTATCTCGGCCAGCCGCGCCATATCGAAATTCAGGTCGTGGCCGACAGTCACGGCAATGTGGTGCATCTGGGCGAACGCGACTGCTCCTTGCAGCGCCGTCACCAGAAGGTTCTGGAAGAATGCCCCTCGCCCGCGCTCAACGATGCGCAGCGCGCGGAAATCGGCGGCATCGTTTCCAAGGCCATCAAGGGGCTCGGCTATCTCGGCGTCGGCACGGTGGAGTTCCTCTACGAGAATGGCGAGTTCTTCTTTATCGAGATGAATACGCGCCTGCAGGTAGAACATCCGATTACCGAAATGGTGACCGGGATCGATCTCGTCCGCGAGCAGATCCGCATCGCAGCGGGGCTCGAAATGAGCTTCACGCAGGATGATGTCACCTTCTCGGGTCACGCCATCGAATGCCGCATCAATGCGGAAGACCCGCGCACCTTCACGCCCTCGCCCGGCACCATCAAGGATTTCCACACGCCGGGCGGTCTTGGCGTGCGCGTCGATTCCGGCGTCTATTCCGGCTACCGCATTCCGCCCTATTACGACAGCCTGATCGGCAAGCTGATCGTGCACGGGCGCAACCGCAACGAATGCCTGATGCGGCTTCGCCGCACGCTGCACGAGTTCGTGATCGACGGGGTAAAGACCACCATTCCTCTGTTTCAGGAGCTGGTGAATGAGCCCGACTTCATCAATGGCGACTATCACATTCACTGGCTTGAGGACTTCCTCGCCGAAACGACCTGATCCGCAGCGGCATTTTCACCGCGGGAGCTTCCGTTCATGAGCGAGGACGGGATCGATGCCGACGTGCTTTTGCGCGCCTATGCCTATGGCGTCTTTCCCATGGCGGAATCGCAGGACGATCCGGAGCTTTACTGGATCGATCCGGAGCAGCGCGGCATCCTGCCGCTGGACGGTTTCCATGTGCCGAAGAGGCTGGCGCGCACGGTCAAAGCCGGCGTCTTTACCGTCACGGCGGACAGGGCCTTTGCCGATGTGATGCGCGGATGCGCCGCGCCCGCGCCCGACCGAGACGGCACCTGGATCAACGACCGCATCTTTGCCCTCTACAACGAACTGCATGAACGCGGCGACGCGCATTCCGTCGAGTGCTGGCTGGATGGCGAGCTGGTGGGCGGGCTTTACGGCGTATCACTGGGCGCCGCCTTTTTCGGCGAGAGCATGTTCAGCCGCGCACGCGATGCCAGCAAAATCGCGCTGGTGCATCTGGTCGGCCGTCTCAGGGCGGGCGGATACCGCCTCCTCGATACGCAATTCGTGACGGAACATCTCAAACAGTTCGGCGCTGTGGAAATTCCGCGAACGGAATATCGCCGCATGCTGCACGATGCCGTGGTGAGAGACGCGGACTTCTACTGCTGGCCGCTGGACGGCGTCTCGCCGACCTTGGCCTTGCAGTCATCCACCCAGATATCATAGACGGGGTGTTCCAGCGCATTGAGGCCGGGACTTTCGGCGAACATCCAGCCGCTGAAGATGGGCTGTTCCTGCGTCATGCCGGTCTGCTCGTCGACCTGCCTGATTTCGACATAGGCGGCGGTTTGCGGCGGGTCTTCCGGCGGTTTCTTTTCGCAGGCCCGGACCAGAATATCGAGCACGCCGAAACGCGCATGCTCGCCCACCTTCGCATCGAATTCGGAGACCCGGCCGGTGATCTTGTCGAGACCGCTGAACACGGCCGTCTTGTAGCTGTCGGCGAATGCAGGCGCGGCGAGCGCGCTGCCGGTCAGGAACAGCGCGGAAAGAGCCGCCGCCGCGCTTCGTGTGAACCCTCGTGCCATCGCTCTTTCTTCCTGCGCCCTGCCCCGCGCCCCATGCCCTTTTGCGCTGCCAGGCCCGGTCAGTTGCCGCTGCTGCTCTTCTTGCCGTCGTCGGTGGAGAACAGCGCCTGGCCGATCAGCCCCATCAGATCGACGGAGCCTTGCGTGAACATGATCTCGTCGCCATCGGCCAGATAGGTCTCGCTGCCGCCCGGCACCACCGACACATAGTTGGAGCCCAGCAGGCCCTCGCTGGTGATCTTGGCGTTGCTGTCGTCCGGGATTTTCACGTTGGAATCGAGATTGAGATCGACAACGGCCTGATAGTTCTTCGGATCGAGATGCTGGCCCACGACCGTGCCGATCTTGATGCCGGACATGCGGACATCGGACCCGTTGGTGAGCCCGTCCACGCGGCTGAATTCCGCCGACACCGTATAGCCGTCACCCGAGCGCACACCGGCGGTCGAATAGCCGTAGAAAAGAAAAACCGCGGCGATCAGGACGACGACCGTGCCGATCAGCGTTTCGACGAGATTGCTCTGCATGGAAATCCCCGATTGATCCGTATCGAAACCGGCCCGGCCGATGGCCATGGCCGGGTTTCAGGCCCGATTATTCAGGCTGCCAGGCCTCGTAATCGCCGGTGGCGCGAGGGCGCTGACCGTCGACGTGGAGCGACCCCTTGGGCCGGTAGGCGCGCGGCGTGCCCGTCCAGTTCGGCTGGTGCGGCTTCTGCCACTCGCGCGGTGTGTAGTCTTCCTCGCTGGGCGGCACATCGGAGCGGTGATGCAGCCAGCCATGCCAGCCCGGCGGAATGCGGGAGGCTTCGGCCTCGCCATTGTAGATGACCCAGCGGCGGGTAAAGCCGCCGATCTGCCGTCCGTCCCGCGCCTCATAGTAGCGATTGCCCTGGTCGTCCTCGCCGACCTGTTTTCCCTTCCGCCATGTGTAGAAGCGGGTGCCCATCGTCTGCCCCTGCCACCAGATGAAGATTTCGGAAAACAAACCCATTTGCTCTGACCTTTCGGCGGGTTCCGGCCACTGGCCCGGCAACCGCTTCGGAACGCTGAAATTCGCGCCGAATATGGCACCCGAACCCCGAATGGTCCAGTGGCCAGGCGGCACGTCTCACGAGTTTAAGTCGGATCAGTCCAGCGTCCAGCTTTCGCGCAGCGGTTCCAGGGCCCCGGTCTTGGCCTCGCCGCCGCCATGGGCGGCAGGCGTCGGTATGGCCTGGCGGTATCCCGCCCCGACCACCTCATAGGGCCGGTCGTCGGCCAGCACCCAGTCTATGCGGTGGTGAAGCCCTGCCGCGGTCACCGGCTTGACCAGCAAATGAGTCGCGCCATTGTCGAAGGCCTGCTGCACCAGTTTGCGGGAGGCATGCCCGGTCAGCACGATAACGGGGATAAAACAGAAGGGTTTGTTGTCCAGGCTGCGCAGCTCGCGCAGGAACTCGCCGCCCTTCATCGGGGCCATTTCCCAATCCGTGATGATGAGGTCGTGGCCGCCCCCGGGGATCATCGCCAGCGCCTCGCTGCCGTCGGAGGCCTGCGAGATCGATTTGACGCCGAATGCGTTCAGAAGCGTGCGCAGGAGAAGCCGCATACCCGCATTGTCTTCGACGATCAGGACATCAAGGTCGCCGATCGCCAATCCATGGGTTGGGTTCGTCCCTACTTCCCGCACTGTTCCGACCCTGCCAGAGCTGTCCTGTTAACACATTAGGCGAATCTATCTTTCCGAATAGCTAACGCGCGGCATCCGATTCGCACCCGGAATGAAAGCAAATCGGATTCAAGGCGCCCTAGATGTTGCGGTTTACAAGGTGCGACACGCTATCGCTTGACGCATGGGCGGACCCTTCATAGGATTTTCTCCTCTCAGGGGATGGGGCACGAGGCGACTGGCTCCCGTTAAGAAACGATCATCTGGGCGACGGAAAAACATTTCAGTTCAAACGGTTAGACCCGTTCGGAAGGAATGCGTCCGGCGCAGGGGATTGCTCGTCTCCACGACCCGGCTCTGAGAAGAATGTGGCGATCAAAATTGCGGAGACCGGGGCCAAATTATGCGTATCCAACGTTGCTTTACCGTCGAGGGGCACAGCCCCTATGAGAGCATTCCCTTCCGGACGGCCACGAGCGAGATCCGCAATCCGGATGGATCGGTCGTCTTCCATCTGGACGACATTCAGGTGCCGGCGGAATGGAGCCAGGTCGCCAGCGACATCCTCGCCCAGAAATATTTCCGCAAGGCGGGCGTGGCGGCGAAGCTGAAGCCGGTCGAGGAAGAGACGGTTCCCTCCTGGCTCTGGCGCCACGTGCCCGACGAGGAAGCGCTGGCCGCGCTCCCGGAGGAAGAGCATTACGGTCCGGAAAAGGATGCAAGGCAGGTCTTCAACCGGCTGGCCGGCACCTGGACCTATTGGGGCTGGAAAGGCGGCTATTTCAACGACGAGGACGACGCGCAGGCGTTCTATGACGAGATGCGCTTCATGCTGGCCGCGCAGATCTCCGCCCCCAACTCGCCGCAATGGTTCAACACCGGTCTTCACTGGGCCTATGGCATCGACGGCCCGGCGCAGGGCCATTATTACGTCGACCCGGAAACGGGCGAGACGGTCCGCGCCACCAGCTCCTATGAGCACCCGCAGCCCCATGCCTGCTTCATCCAGAGCGTCGGCGACGACCTCGTGAACGAAAACGGGATCATGGATCTCTGGGTGCGCGAGGCGCGGCTCTTCAAATACGGGTCCGGCACCGGCACCAACTTCTCCTCGCTGCGCGGCGAGAACGAGCCCCTGTCGGGCGGCGGTAAATCGTCGGGCCTGATGAGCTTCCTCAAGATCGGCGACCGGGCGGCGGGCGCGATCAAATCCGGCGGCACCACGCGCCGGGCCGCCAAGATGGTGATCGTCGATGTCGACCACCCGGATATCGAGGAGTTCATCAACTGGAAGGTGACCGAGGAACAGAAGGTCGCCGCGCTGGTGACCGGCTCCAAGATCAACCGGAAGCACCTCAACGCCATCATGAAGGCCTGCGTGAATTGCGACGGCCCCTCGGACGATTGCTTCAATGCGCGGAAGAACCCGGCGCTCAAGCGCGAAGTGCTGGCCGCGCGCAAGGCGCATGTGCCGGAAAACTATATCCAGCGCGTGATCCAGTTCGCCAAGCAGGGCTACAAGGAAATCGACTTCCGCACCTATGACACCGACTGGGATTCGGAAGCCTATCTCACCGTGTCCGGCCAGAACTCCAACAACTCCATCCGCGTGACGGACGATTTTCTGCGCGCAGTCGAGAATGACGGCGACTGGACGCTGCGCAACCGCACCGGCGACGGGGTGTCGCGCACCCTGAAGGCGCGCGACCTCTGGAACTCGGTCGGCCATGCCGCCTGGGCAAGCGCCGATCCTGGCATCCAGTTCCACACCACGATCAACGATTGGCACACCTGCCCGGCCTCCGGCCCGATCCGCGCCAGCAATCCGTGCTCGGAATATATGTTCCTGGACGATACGGCCTGCAACCTTGCTTCGCTCAACCTCATCCAGTTCCGCGAGGACAATGGCCGCTTCGATGTGGAAGCCTTCGAACATGCCGTGAAGCTCTGGACCATCGTGCTGGAAATCTCCGTCGCCATGGCGCAGTTCCCGAGCAAGGCGATTGCGGAACTTTCCTATCGCTACCGCACGCTGGGCCTCGGCTTTGCCAATATCGGCGGGCTGCTCATGTCCTGCGGCATCCCCTACGATTCCGATCAGGCGCGCGCCATTACCGGCGCCATCAGCGCCATCATGACGGGCGTGTCCTATGCGACCTCCGCCCAGATGGCCAAGGAACTCGGCCCCTTCCCCGGCTATGCCGACAATGCCGACCACATGCTGCGCGTGATGCGCAATCATGGCCGCGCGGCGCATGGCCTTTCGACCGGCTATGAAGGGGTCAACCAGCCGCCCGTGCCGCTCGACGCCGACAACTGCCCGCAGCACGACCTGATCGATCATGCCCGCGCGGCATGGGATGTCGCCTGCGCCATGGGCGAGGCCTATGGCTACCGCAATGCGCAGGCCAGCGTCGTCGCGCCGACCGGCACGATCGGCCTCGTGATGGATTGCGACACCACCGGCATCGAGCCCGATTTCGCGCTGGTGAAATTCAAGAAGCTCGCCGGCGGCGGCTATTTCAAGATCATCAACCGCGCCGTGCCGCAGGCCCTCAATGCGCTCGGCTACACGCGCGAGGAGATCGAGGACATCATCGGCTATGCGGTCGGCTACGGCACGCTGGCCGATGCGCCGGGCGTGAACCATGCCTCGCTGCGCGCCAAGGGCTTCACCGAGAAGGAAATCGACGCGGTGGAGGGCTCGCTTGCCACCGCCTTCGATATTCGCTTCGTCTTCAACAAATGGACGCTGGGCGAAGAGTTCTGCACGCAGACGCTGGGGCTGGACGCCGAGGCGATGGACGATCTCGATTTCGATCTTCTGCGCGCCATCGGCTTCACCAATGCCGAAGTCGAGGCGGCCAATCTCTATGTCTGCGGCGCCATGACACTTGAGGGCGCGCCGCATCTGAAGGACGAGCATCTGCCGGTCTTCGATTGCGCCAACCCCTGCGGCCGAACGGGCAAGCGCTTCCTCTCCGTGGAGAGCCATATCCGCATGATGGCGGCGGCTCAGCCCTTCATCTCCGGCGCGATCTCCAAGACGATCAACATGCCGAACGATGCAGGCGTGGAAGAGTGCAACGCGGCCTATATGCTTTCCTGGAAGCTGGGGCTCAAGGCCAATGCGCTTTACCGCGACGGTTCCAAGCTCTCCCAGCCCCTCAACGCGCAAATCCTCGAAGACGACGACTTCAATGAGGACGAAGAGGAGACGTTCGCCGAGCGCGTCGCCGCCGCTCCCGCTCAGGAGCGTGCCCGCGTGGTCGCCGAGCGCGTGGTGGAGCGTGTCGTGGAGCGCTCCCGCGAGCGCCTGCCCGACCGGCGCAAGGGTTACACGCAGAAGGCGCTTGTGGGCGGCCACAAGGTCTATCTACGCACGGGCGAATATGACGACGGCAAGATCGGCGAAATCTTCATCGACATGCACAAGGAGGGCGCCGCCTTCCGCTCGCTGATGAACAATTTTGCCATCGCCATCTCGCTCGGCCTGCAATATGGCGTGCCGCTGGAAGAATATGTGGAGGCCTTCACCTTCACGCGCTTCGAGCCGGCGGGCCTCGTCCAGGGCAATGACCGCATCAAGAATGCGACCTCCATCCTCGACTATGTGTTCCGGGAACTGGCGGTCTCCTATCTCGGCCGTTCCGATCTCGGCCATGTCGGGCCGGAAGACCTCGGCCACAGCGCGATGGGCGACGGCGCGGATGAAGGCAAGCTGCCGGAATCGCTTCCCGCCTCCGCCGTGGTGAGCCCCGGCTATACGCGCAATGCGCAGCTCGGCAATCTCTACCTCGTGCGCGGGGGCGCGGCCTCCGACGCCAAGAAGGCCGCGGAGAAGACGGGCACGCAGGCCATGCTCGACGCGACGCTGGACGCGGAAGACATGGCGGGCATCAGCCTGCATGAAGAGACCGTCGAAGCGAGTGTCGCCGTGTCGGGCGGCGGTGGCGGAAGCTTTGCCGCAAGCGCCATGTCCCGCGTCACCGAAGCCCGGATGAAGGGCTATGAGGGCGAAGCCTGCGGCGAATGCGGCAACTTCACCATGGTCAGGAACGGCACCTGCCTGAAATGCGACACCTGCGGGAGCACGAGCGGGTGTAGTTAACGCCTTCGCAAATGCAATAAAAAGGCCGGTACAGAAGTACCGGCCTTTTTTATGTCCTCACGGCCTCAATCGACTCCAAATCGAGCAGACTGATTAAATTTTAATCTCCATGCGTTGACTGCCCTCGCCCCGGGCCTCATAAATACTGCTCTATCAGTAAGGGGGGAAACTCAATGAATACTTCTAAACTTTTGCTCACAACTGCACTGGTTGCCGCCGTGTCCACGCCTGCATTTGCCGGCAAGGCGGATGTCGGTAAAACCTACGTCAAACTGTCCGGCGGTGCCTTTATCGCCGAAGACATCGACGGCACGGTCGGGGCAACCAACGTCAAGCTCAGCTTCAAGACCGGTTGGACAGCCTCTGCCGGTGTCGGCTACTGGATCACGCCGGAACTGGCAGCCGAAGGCGAGGTGACCTACCTCACAGCCGATTTCGACAAGGGCACGTCGGGCGGTGCCAGCGTGAATATCGATGGCAAGTACGACTCCGTGCTGACCATGGCGAATGTGAACTTCCACCCGATGGCCGACGACAGCTTCGATCCCTATATCGGTGCCGGTGTCGGTGTGGCGTTCTCCAACCTGGACGTCAATTCGATCGGCGGCACGCCGGTTAACATCAGCGACGACAGCACCGACCTGGCCCTTCAGGGGACGGCAGGCTTCAACTTCGCTCTGGGTCAGAGCACGAGCGTCGGCGCCCAGTATCGCTATGTCTGGACCGACACGGGTAGCGCCAGCGCGGACAGCTTCACCGGTCACGCCCTGACGGCCCATATCACGGTCGATTTCTAAGTCCACAGGACTATCGAGGCAGGAAGGAGGGTGACGATGTCATCCTCCTTTTTTGTGCCTGTCAGTTCGACAGATGTTTCGAGATGGTGAGGAGCAGTTCCGCCGGGCGCACGGGTTTGGTGACGACATCGTCCATGCCCGCTTCAAGGCAGGCCGCGCGGTCGTCCGCCGAGGCATTGGCGGTGAAGCCGATCACCGGCAGGTCTGCACCGTCCGCGCGCAGCCGGCGCGTCGCGGTCAGCCCGTCCATGACCGGCATTTCGACATCCATCAATATGGCATCGAACTCCGCGCCCTTCAGCTTCTCCAGGCCTTCGGCGCCGTCGAAGGCGAACGTGCTTTCAATGCCGACCACATCCAGCATGCCTTTGACGACCTTGCGATTGGTCTCATTGTCCTCGACCACAAGGACGCGGCGTCCGGCGAGCGGACTGGACACGACCTCTTCGGCCGGTTGTTCCGCTTCTTGCGGCTTGCCGGGTTTCACGGGCAGGACGACCCGGAACTCCGAGCCCTTCCCCTCCTCGCTTTCAAGTTCGATCGAGCCGTGCATCAGCGACACGAGACGCGACGTGATGGCGAGGCCGAGGCCGGTTCCGTCATGGCGTTTGCGCCCCTGCTGAAGCTGCTCGAATTCCTCGAAGATCGTCTTCTGCCTGTCGGCGGGTATGCCCGAACCGGTATCGATGACGCGCAACACCAGCTCCAGCGAATCCCGGCCCTGCCGTGTCTCGGCAAAGAGGGAGACCGTGCCGTGTTCGGTGAACTTCACCGCATTGCCGAGCAGGTTGAACAGGATCTGGGAAATTCGGTTCGGGTCGCCCTTCAGCCATCTGCGCGCGGAAATCGGCAGGACAGCGTTGAAGGTCAGCCCCTTTTCCTCGGCCCGACCGGCCATCAGATCGCACACCGTCCGGAAGACCGTATCGGCATTGAAGTCGATGCTGTCGATCTCGAGCTTGCCCGCTTCGAGCTTGGCCATGTCGAGAATGTCATTGATGATCGACAGCAGCATCTCGGCTGAATGCTGTGCCGTCTCGATCATCGCCTTCTGGTCATCCGTGACGCCGTTCTGCTCCAGCAGGGTCAGCATGCCGAGAACGCCGGTCATCGGGGTCCGGATTTCATGGCTCATCGCCGCCAGAAAATCGCTCTTCGCCTTGTTCGCCCACCGGGCGGTATCGCGGGCCTTGATCAGCTGGGTTTCGGCGTTCTTCTGGCCGGTGACATCCTGAATCTGCGAGATGAAATAAAGCGGCGTCATGTCGTCGGAGCGGATGATGGCGACGGCAAGATGCACCCATATCAGGGATCCATCCTTGCGGAAGTAGCGCTTCTCCATCTGATATGTCGTGCGCTTACCTTCCACACACTCGTGAAGAAGGTCCAGATCGGCTTCCAGATCGTCGGGATGCGTTATGTCCTGAAATGTCTTCTCGTAAAGCTCGTCGGCTTCGTATCCCAGCATGGCGCTGAGCGCTGCGTTGACCTGCAACCAGGAACCGTCCAGCGCGACCAGCGCCACGCCATGCGCCGCCCCTTCCAGCGCCATGCGAAACCGCGCATCGGAGGAATTGCGCAGCACCGGGTCGGACAGGTCCTGGAAGAAGCCGCTCGACCGGTCTTCATCCTGTTCCGCGCAATAGACACGCACCGAAAAGGGGTTGCGGGCATCGGTGAAGTGCACAGTCGCCGCATCGCCGGGCGCACATGAGACCAGCCAGTCGTGAAGCCCCTTCAGGGAGGGCGTCATGTATTTCGGTGTAAAGAGGACTTCGCGCGGAACCTCGATTTCGACCAGCCGCTCATGCGGCAGGTAGAGTCGATCCAGCTTCCGGTCGTATATCCAGTGAGAGATCGAAAAGGCATCGTAAAACCCCTTCCCGAGAGCCTCGGGAAGGTCGCCATTGTCGGGCTCCGTTCTGGTGCGTTCGCTGGATCTCATATTCTCGCTAACCCGGCTCAAACGAGCGATCGGGTGCTTCCGGCCGCTGTTTCCGTAGAGCCTATTTTCTCAGCGAGTCGTTAACCCAAGCGTTAATACCCCGGCCGGATAAGGGCCAATTCCATCATTCCGGTCCGATTTACGGCAATAAAAACGCGCGGTTTTTCTCCTGAAACATGCAGATCGGATGAAAATGGCATTCCGGTAAATCTGTCTTCGGCCTGTCGAAGTCTTTAACCGTCGCCGCATGGACGGTGCCTGCTCGAGCCGATAAGACTCCCCGTTACCCAGATGTCTTCAATGCTCAGGGAGGTCCTTCCGATGAACAAGCTTCTCCGCCACGCCATCGCCTTTTCGGCCGCGGCGACGATGATCCTTTCCGTTTCGGCAGGCGCCGCGCAGGCGGCACAGAAAACCTCGCAGGGCGACCTGTGGTCCGTCATCCGGTCGGATTCCCGCTTTTCGATCCTTGAACGGATTGTCGAGGGTGTCGGTCTGCAATGGCGCTATCAGGGCGCGGATACGCGCACCGTCTTTGCGCCGACCAATGAGGCGTTCGAGATGATCCCCGGCGGGTATCAGGACATGATCTCGCCGACCAACGACAGCACGAAACGCAATGTGCAGGCGCTTCTACTCTACCAGATCTTGTCGGGCCGGATCGATCCCGCAGGGCTCAAGCCGGGAACCACGGTGAAGACGACCTACCAGAAGGGCAAGGTGGAGATCGACCGCAAGGGGAGCGACATCCGGTATGGCGGCGACTATGGCGGCACGGTTACCGGCGATGCCGTTTCCGCCTCGAACGGCCTCATCGTGCCGATCGATGGCGTTCCGATCCCCTCCTTCTCCGACGTCGATCCGAAGCAGGCCGACGGCGCTTCCGCCGAGTAGCCCGCCGGCGTCAGAGTAACAGGTCGAGCTCGGCGGATACCCGCTCGCGCAGTTCTTTCGGCTTCATGTGGGTGAGGTCCTTGTCGACCTCGCCTACGATCTTCTTGCGAATCTCGCCATGCAGCTCGTCGCGCAGGTCGCCGAGAAATTCCGGCGAGGCGACGACAACCAACTCATCGAACTTGCCTTTCTGCGCTTCCTCACCCAGCAGCGTGGCGACGTGGCGAGCGAAACTTTCCTTTGCGAGCTTCTCCGGATCGGAGTGAGGCTCCATGGCGTGACGCGAAACGTCGGCGCTTTCATGCACGCGGCCGGGGCGGTCGTCATTGCCCTTCTTGCCGGATGGCGGGTTCGGCATATGAAGCTCATAGGGCAAGGCTTCCCTCAGCCCTTCATTGCGCTTCGCGCTTTCGTAGGTCTTTCCGCTGTGGCCGTTTGCGACCAGAATCCAAATTTTTTTCGGAGCCATTTCATCCCCGTTTTCTTTCATCAAAAGATTGGCCGGAAGGGCAATCCTTCAAGGTCAAATCTGCCTTTGTCCAGTTCATATGGGTTTGATTCATATCATGTCACAATAGAAACAAACTCCTCTGCCTATGCTGTCTTTGTCCGGTTCTTCGTGGAAGGGCCTGCCCGTTGGAGAGCCGGTCGATTTTTGTCTGCAGGATTTGGGGAGCTTACCCGTGACCAAACAGGACAACGGCAAGGATTTCGGCGGCATATTCGGCGGTCAATTGGAGAATATTTTTCCGGTTGGCATCGTCTCCGTCGAAAAGGCGATGAACGAAACGCTCGGCGCCTGCAAGGACGGCATCACTGCCTGGCAGGACGAAATGAAGCGCTTCACGGAGCAGCGCATGGAAGTGGCCAAGGATGCTTTCGACCAGCTCCGCGAGGCGAAGTCTCCCACCGATGCCGTAAAGGTTCAGAACAAGTATCTGACCGATGCGGCGACGGCCTATCTCGAGGAAATGCGTACGCTGGGCGAAATCTGGCAGAAGATGGCCAACGACAATCTCGAGGCCCTGACCGAGATGACGCCGACTGAAGACGCGAAGGATAGCAGCAAGAAGGCGTCCGCCGCGGCCGGGCAGCAAGCAGCGGCTGAGTAAAGATTTTCGGCAAATAAAAAACCCGGCGGGCGCCCCATCACATGGATGGTCGCCCGCCGGGCCATAATGTTTCGCGCTGAACGAGTTGGTTCAGTCGTCCTTCTTTTCCGACTTCTTCTCCAGCGGCGGCACGTAGCGGATATGCAGCTCCTTGAGCTGTTGCGGGTCTACCTCGGAAGGCGCCTGCATCAGCAGGTCCTGCGCCTGCTGGTTCATCGGGAACATGGTCACTTCGCGCAGGTTTTCTTCCCCGCAAAGCAGCATCACGATCCGATCGATGCCCGGCGCGATGCCGCCATGGGGCGGCGCGCCGTATTTGAAGGCGTTCAGCATGCCGCCGAACTTGTTCTCGACCACCGACTTGTCATAGCCCGCAATCTCGAAGGCCTTGTACATGACTTCGGGCTTGTGATTTCGGATGGCGCCCGAGGACAGCTCGATGCCGTTGCAGACGATGTCGTACTGGAAGGCGGTCATGCCGAGGATTTCGTCGGCGTTGGACGCGTCCAGCTTGAGGAAATCGTCCAGCGGGTAGTTCGGCATGGAGAAGGGGTTATGCGAGAAGTCGATCTTCTTCTCGTCCTCGTCCCATTCGAACATCGGGAAGTCGACGATCCAGCAGAACTTGAAGATGCCCTGCTCGACCAGTTCGAGTTCCTCGCCCACCCGCGTGCGGGCAAGCCCGGCGAACTGGTAGAATTTCGCGGGGACGCCGCAGACGAAGAAGACCGCATCGCCGGCACCGAGGCCCAGCTGCTCGCGGATCTGCGTCGTGCGCTCCGGACCGATATTCTTGGCGACGGGGCCGGCACCCTGCACGCCGCCCTCTTCCTCGCGGAAGAAGATGTAGCCGAGACCGGGCTGGCCTTCGGACTGTGCCCAGGAATTCATCCGGTCGCAGAAAGCGCGGTTGCCGCCGCCCGGCGCGGGGATCGCCCAGACTTCCGTCTGGTGGTTCTGCTCGATCAGATTGGCGAAGACCTTGAAGCCGGAGCCGCGGAAAGCCTCGGTCACATCCTGCATCTCGATCGGGTTGCGCAGGTCGGGTTTGTCCGAACCGTATTTGCGGATCGCCTCGGCAAAGGGAATGCGCGGGAACGGCAGCGGAGAGACTTCCCGCCCGTCGGCGAATTCCTCGAACAGGCCATGCAGCACCGGCTCGATGGCATTGAAGACGTCGTCCTGCTCGACGAAGCTCATCTCCACGTCGAGCTGATAGAACTCGCCCGGCGAGCGGTCGGCACGCGCATCCTCGTCGCGGAAACAGGGCGCGATCTGGAAGTAGCGGTCGAAGCCCGCCACCATGATGAGCTGCTTGAACTGCTGGGGCGCCTGCGGCAGCGCATAGAACTGGCCCGGATGCATGCGCGAGGGCACCAGGAAGTCGCGCGCGCCTTCCGGCGAGGAGGCCGTCAGGATCGGCGTCTGGAACTCCAGGAAGCCTTCCTCCGTCATGCGGCGGCGGACCGAGGAGATGATCTGGGAGCGCTTCAGGATGTTGCGGTGAAGCGTCTCGCGGCGCAAATCGAGGAAGCGGTAGGTGAGCCGCGTCTCTTCGGGGTAGTCGGGCTCGCCGAAGACCGGCAGGGGCAATTCCTGTGCATCGGAGAGCACTTCGACGCTCGCGACCCGGATTTCGATTTCGCCGGTGCCGAGGTTCGGATTGACCGTCTCGTCGGAGCGGGCCACCACCTGCCCCTCCACGGAGAGGACCGACTCGGCGCGCACGCGCTCGGCAATCGCGAAAGCGTCTGCCTGATCGGGGTCGAAGACGAGCTGGGTCAGCCCGTAATTGTCCCGAAGGTCGATAAAAAGCAGACCGCCATGGTCTCTTTTACGGTGAACCCAGCCGGACAGGCGCACGGTCTTTTCGACATCGGACTTGGAAAGCTCGCCACAGGTGTGGCTGCGGAATTTGTTCATTTCTGCAAGGCCTTGAGATTCAAGGACGAATCGTCATCAAATCAGGTGGAGTGAATGAATTTGACGCGAAAAGCGCATGGATACACCTGCCTTGTCAAGACCGCGAGGCGCAGCTTTGCGGTCGCGCGGCGGCGGTCGGGCCGGGCTTCATGCAGGACAGGCCGCGCGCCATGCGGTATAGAACCGGCCCATGAACATAATTACGAAAACCGACGCTCTGGAATCCCTGTGTGAGCGTCTCGCCAATGCCGGCTTCATCACAGTCGATACGGAGTTCATGCGGGACTCCACATTCTGGCCGAAACTCTGCCTGATCCAGGTGGCAGGGCCGGACGATGAAGCCATAATCGACCCGCTGGCCGAAGGGATCGATCTTGCCCCCTTCTACCGGCTGATGGCCGACCGGAACGTGGTGAAAGTGTTCCACGCCGCGCGCCAGGACATCGAAATCTTCTTCCATGACGGCGACACCATCCCCGACCCCCTGTTCGACACGCAGGTGGCGGCCATGGTCTGCGGGTTCGGCGACAGCGTGGGCTATGAGACGCTGGTAAAGCGGCTCACAGGCGGCAGCGTGGACAAATCCTCCCGCTTCACCGACTGGTCGCGGCGGCCGCTCAGCGACAAGCAGCTCAAATATGCGATGGCCGACGTCACCCACCTGCGGACCATCTACGAGGTGCTGGCGCGACGGCTCACCAAGACCAAGCGCGTTCACTGGGTGGGCGAGGAAATGGCCATCCTTCAGGCCCCGGCCACCTATGAAATGAAGCCGGAGAACGCCTGGAAGCGCCTCAAGATGCGCTATCGCGGACGGCAGGGCCTCGCCGTGCTGGTCGAGGCCGCGGCCTGGCGCGAAAGGCAGGCGCAGGAGCGCGACATGCCGCGCGGACGGATCATGAAGGACGATGCGCTTTATGAGATCGCCACGCAGCTTCCCCGCTCCCTAGAGGAGTTGGAACAGCTCCGGGCGATCCCGCGGGGCTTTGCCGGCGGCCGCTCCGCGCAAGGGCTGATCGAGGCGATCGAGCGCGGGCTCGCCATGCCCGAGGAAGACATCCCCGTCGTCGAAGGGCCCGAGCCCCTGCCGCCGGGCATCGGTCCGCTGGTGGAACTCCTCAAAGTGCTGCTGAAGATGAAATGCGAAAAGCACGATGTGGCGCAGAAGCTCGTCGCCAATGTGTCCGACCTCGAGCTCATCGCGGCGCATGAAGAGGCCAATGTCCCCGCCCTCAAGGGCTGGCGGCGAGAGCTTTTCGGCGAAGACGCGTTGCGGCTGAAAAAGGGCGAGCTGGCGCTTGGCGCCCAGGGCAAGAAAATCGTGCTGATCGAAACCAGCTGATAGGACCGCCCGCCCCGCCCGTCAGGCGTAAAGCGGGGTTCCCATTTCTGGCGACCAGATTTTCGTGCAGTTCCGCCCGGCCTTCTTGGCTGCATAGACGGCGATGTCCGCGCGACGGATCGCCTCCTCCGCCGCGATGCCCTTTTCCATGAAAGCGATGCCGAAAGAGGCGGTGATATGGAACGTCTCGGCGTCCGGATCGCCGTCGCCGGTCGTCACCGGCACTTCCATCAGGCCTTCCCGGAGACGCTCGACCGCTTCCAGCGCTCGGTCCATTCCCGATTGCGGGGCGCAGAGCAGAAACTCCTCGCCGCCATATCGGAACAGCATGTCGAAGGGCCGCGTGGAGCGCATGATGTATTTTGCGAAAGCCACAAGCGCACGGTCGCCCGCCATATGGCCGTAGGTGTCGTTGACCAGCTTGAACTCGTCAATATCCATCATCACCAGCATGCAATCCACCAGGTGACGATCCACCAGTTGTTGCTGCTTGTGCAACTTGGCGGACATTCCCACGCGATTGCCTGCACCGGTCAGCGGATCGAAGTCGAAAAGCAGGTCTTCCAGGGTGCGCTTCAGCAGCAGGATGAGCCAACGAAGATCGGTCACCAGCTTCAGAAAGGCGTCATACTCGGCCTTTTCGATCGGGCGGCCTTCGGCAGAGCGCCGGAGCAGGAGGGATGCCCCCTCATGCATTTTCCGATGGCTGTCGCCCAGCTCCGCAAACCCCGACACGCTCCGAAGCCAGTCGGGGGCTTCGCTATCGTACCAGCGGCCAAAGGGGCAACAATGATGCGCGTTCCCGCTCAAATCATCGGTGTCGAAGGGGAGCCCGCAGATAAGAGCCGCGTTCAGCTGGTCCAGCCATCCGACATGCTCGAGAATCTGACTGTCGATATCGGCCATCACGCGCCGAATTTCGTCGGCGGGCGGCGCAAATTCTTCCTTGCTGTCCTGATCCACGGCGAGCATGTCCATCAAATCATTCCGCGGCTGCGCTCTTCTCCGCCTCCGTCATGGAAGGCTCCCAGAGCATGACCCGGTTTCGCCCCGCCCATTTGGCCGCGTAGGTCGCGTTGTCGGCGCGGTCTATCGAGTCCACGACGGGAAGATCGGGGTCGAGCAGGGCCATGCCGAAAGACGCGGTGATATGCAGCTTCGCGTCGCCATTGTTCTCGATGGCTAGCTGCTCCAGCTCCGAACGGATGCGCTCGATCATTTCGTGCGCCATCTCAAGATCCGTATGCGGAGCGCAAAGCAGAAACTCCTCCCCGCCATAACGGAAGAGCCGGTCGAAAGGGCGCGTATGCGACATCACATGTTTTGCGAAGGCGGCCAGCACCCGGTCGCCCGCCGAATGGCCGTGATTGTCGTTGACCAGCTTGAAGTGGTCGATATCCATCATTACGATGACGCATGTTTCCAGGCCGCGCTTCACCAGACTTTGCTGCTCGCGAAGGCGCGTCAGCATGCCCGAGCGGCTGAACGCACCGGTCAGCGCATCCAGGTTGAAGGCCTCGTCCTCCAACTCGTGCTTGAGCGTCTCCATCTGAAGCCGCATCCGCCTTTGCTCGTGAAGGAACTGTTCGTATTCGGCGACCGATATATCTTCATGCTCCATCGACAAGCAGAGCAACGCTGTGGCGCGTTCGTGCATTGCCTTATGGGCGGCTTCAAGCTCGACGAAATTCTGGTTGGAGCGGAAATGTTGCCCGCCCTCGCTGTAATACCATTGCCCGAAACGGCAATGACGATGGGCGTCTTGGTCGAGATCGCGGTTGTCGGGCCGCAGGCGGCAGACCAGCGTCATCTGAAGCGTGTCCATCCACTGGTTGTGGTTGAACAGCTCCTGGTCCAGGACGGTAATCGCTTTTCGGATTTCGTCTTTCGGCGTCTCGCTGGATCGCATGATTGCAGTGCGCTTCCTGTTTTGGAGGATTCCTACGTATCTCGCTTTCTGGCTCCATCCAGAAGATCAGACAAACCTCTCCAAATCCTTTAATCGCGCGTCCGAAATATGCACTTAACCCATTGTAAAATTTGTATTTTTGGCTCTACTCATGCATCCGCGCGGTCGGGCTGATGCCACGCGACGCTATTCTTGTCCGCCCGAATTTGTGTAGATACACTTGCACGATCAAGCCAATGGGATGACGCGACATGCAGGAAGATGAGGGGCTGGAAGAACTGGTGCGGGAGAATTGCGCCTGTCTGCGGGCGCGCATGGCGGCACGCAAGCTGACCCGGATCTATGACAAGGCGCTGAAGCCCACCGGCCTGCGGATTACGCAATTCACCCTGCTCATTGCGATCAAGGACGGCCGGGCCAAATCGGTGAGCGCGCTCGCCGATCATCTCGCCATGGAACGGACGACGCTTCTGCGCAATCTGAAAGTGCTGGAGGATGCGGGCCTCATCACGAGCAAACCATCCGGCGAAGGGCGCGCGCTGTCGCTCAAACTCACATCCGGCGGCAGGAAGCGCCTGCATGAGGCGCTTCCCTACTGGCAGGCCGCCCAGCGCACCGTGGAGACGGAGCTGGGCGACGACTGGCCGGTGGCGAAATCCTCGCTCGAGCAGATCATTCGCAATGTCTGAGGCCGCCTAGGCGGTCTCGCTCACCCGGTAGCGCGGAAAACAGTCCAGAACCCGCACAAGGCTCTCTTCGTTCCCCTCCACGCGCGCCGCGCCGCACTCTGTCAGCGTTGCAAGCTCGGTCTTGCCCTGAAAGAGACGGCGAAGGTCCTCCCATCCGATGGACAGATGCGCCGCCGGCGTTTCGGGGACGCCGAAATCGACGGTCAGCCTGTTCTCCGCGACCGTCAGCGCGGCATCCGCCGCCTGCTCACCCGTCACGGTGAGATGGATCGCCGCGTCGAGCCCGCGCGCCTTCCGGCGCTGGAAGGTGAGCGTCAGGCCGAACAGGAAAGCGAAGGCATTGTCGCTCTCGATCGTCCAGTCCACCGGTTTCACCTGCTTGTGGGGGAAACGCTTCGGCACGCTGTCGGCGGCATCCGACCCTTCCAGCACGAAGACCATCTCCTGCTTCGCCAGCAGCGGATCGAGATAGGTTTTGCGATACTCGATCCGGTCATCGACATAAGGTCCCAGCACATCCGTTCCGGCCGGACAGACACTCAGGCAATAGGCGGCCTTGTAGCCCGGCTTGAAGGACAGGCTCTGCCACATGGACACGGTTTCGCCATGGCTCACGCGGCGATCGTAGTCCTCCGCGTCCCGCGCCTCCGCGACTTCATGCACCCAGTCGGTGAAGCCCCCCATGAACTCGCGATAATTATGCGTGTAGCAGGCGGAGAAGTTGAAAGTGCCGTCCGCGCCGATCGCCTCCACCGGGCAGGCGGCCACGCAGAGACGGCAATCCAGGCAGGGCGAATAGTCGAGCGGCGCGCTCGTCTTCGTGACGGGATTTTCGATCAGCACCGTTCCCAGCAGGATGAAGCTGCCGAACTTCGGATGGATCACGTTGCGATGGAGCCCCATCCTGCCCATGCCGGCGGCTTCGGCGAGCGGCTTGTGGGAGATGGTTTGCATATTGGTCGGAAAGTTCTGCGCTTCCATGGGAAAGGCGGCGGCGGGGTTGATCGCGCGGATCCCCCTGTCCTCCAGCCGGCGCACCACGTCACGGGCGACATCGTTCACCAGGTCATAGGTCTGGTGGAACTCTTCATTGGCGACGGAGCGCACCGTCGTGCGTACCGTCGTCCGGTTCATGCGGCAGACAAAACTCACCAGCGTCCGCGTCCCCGGCAAAAGCGCCTCGATCAGGTGGGCCTGAGCGGCCGCCGCCGGATCGCTTGCCGCCACGATGCCGCAATCGTCGGCGCCTGCCTCCAGAAAGAGCCCGCGAAGGAAGTCCTCATCGAGCGGTTCCAATGCCCGGGGGGCCGGCTCGCTCCCGCCGGGCTCTTTCAGGGCCCGATAGGCTTCGATATCGCGATGTTCGGCAGTCGTCCCGGTCATGTCTGGCTCCATATAGTGTAGATACACTATATGGAGTGACGCAAACCGTCGTCAATGGCGGTCGCAGTGAATTATTTGATCTTTACCTCGCCCTTCCGGCCCAGCGACCGGGCCAGCGCATTGAGGCGCTTTTCCACGACCTCGCCGGTCAGCGCCTCGTCCTTGCGGTCCAGGGTGAGCGTCACGAAGTTCTTGCTCACGCTCAGCCGGGTGCGCGGCAAAAGGCCGGTCGTCGCGCCGCACAGCGTGAAGGCGAGGCGGAGCGCCAGCCCCAGCACCAGCGCCCGGCTGTTTTCCTTCTCGTTCATCATGCCGGTGAGGTCGCCCAGCAGGTCCGGCTCTCCCCGCCCCTCATGGCGGTGATAGCCGACACGGGCCAGAAAGATGCGGCCCGGATGATCGATACCGGAGAACGGCGCCAACATGATCTCGGTCATGGCGTGATGGGCGCGGTAGTCGGGATGCACATACCAGCCGATATCGGCAAGGATGCACCCGGCAAGCCGCAGCCGCGCCTCTTCCTCGTTCTCGCCCAGCATATCCTTGGCGAAGAGCGGCGCGGTCCAGTCGAAGAACTCGTCGCCATGCTCGGGAAAGCGCGCCAGCCGGCCCGCCAGATCATGCGCGCCTGCGATCAGCGGGTGCTTCGCCTTTTCCTCCGCCTCCAGCCGGTCGAAGAGGACGCCTTCGCGCAGGCCATAGGCGGAGACGATGACTTCCTTCGCCTTGGTGGCTGCGAGGATCTTGTCCAGCACCAGCGCGCCATAGGGCAGCGCATCGATGCGGCGCTCCGAAACATCCGGTATCTGCCCGAGCGTCTTGGGGCCGAGCTTCTCGATCACGCGGGAAATCTCGGCCGCCTCCGAAGCGGGCATGGAATAGTGATGCAGCACATGGATGGGATACTTGCGCTGCGCCATGTGGATGCGGGCAAGGTTTCGCCAGACACCGCCGACCGCATAGAAGCGTTGTCCTTCCAGGCGCTTCAGCCAGTCGAGGCCCTTGAGTTCCTTATCGACGATGGTCTCGGCGAGCGTGAGATTGCCCTTGGAAAGGTCCATGAGGCGAAGCGGGCCGAGCGGCAGCGTGGCGCCCTCGCCCATCTTGCCGCCGCCCACCGTCACCAGTTCGAGGCTGCCGCCGCCCAGATCGCCGACAATGCCTTCGGCATCGGGGGTGCCGGAGAGCACACCCTGCGCGGCAAAGCGGGCCTCGTCCTTGCCGGAGAGGATCATGAAGGGGAAGCCGCAAATGCCTTCGGCCTTCCTGACGAATTCGGCGCCGTCCTCCGCATCGCGCACGGCGGCGGTTGCCGCAACGACCAGTTCGTCGATGCCGATCTGCTCGCGCAGCGCGACGAAGCGGCGCATCGCCGCCAGCGCCCGTTCCATGCCTTTGGGGTCGAGACGTCCGGTACTCGCAAGGCTACGGCCAAGGCCGCACATCACCTTTTCATTGAAGACCGGTACCGGGTTGCGTTGCGCACCGGCATAGACCACGAGTCGTACAGAGTTTGAGCCGAGATCGATAATACCGAACCGGCCGCTCTTCTTGCTGCGGCTCACTTCAATCCTCTTGGACGTTTGCAGGACGTTTTAATCCTGCGCGGCCTTGATGTCGAACTTTGGCGGCAGATTTTTCTGCAGCGCTTTGCCGCGGCCAGAGAGGCTAGCATTGTTCATGAAATAGGTGTGTGCGTTAAACGGCTCCTCGCCCTCCGGCACCGTGATGCGGACGAATCGGCCGTCGGGACGCAGTTCCCAGCTCTGCTGGTTGTCCTTGAGGTTGGCCAGCATGATCTGGTCCAGCACCTGATCGTGAACCGTGGGGTTCAGGATCGGCACCAGCGTCTCCACGCGGCGGTCGAGATTGCGGGGCATCCAGTCGGCCGACGAGATATAGACCTTCGCCTTGTCGGAAGGCAGCTCCGCGCCATTGCCGAAGCACACGATACGGGAATGCTCCAGGAAGCGCCCGACGATGCTCTTCACACGGATGTTTTCCGAAAGGCCCGGCACGCCCGGACGCAGGCAGCAAATGCCGCGAATGACGAGTTCGATGTGAACGCCAGCCTGGCTGGCCTTGTAGAGCGCATCGACGAGCGCCGTGTCCACCAGCGAGTTCATCTTCGCCCAGATCGCAGCGGGACGCCCTGCCCTTGCATTGTCGATCTCGGTCTGGATATCGGAAAGCAGGCGCTTGCGCAGGTTCAGCGGCGACACGGAGAGCAGCTCCATATCCTTCGGTTCGGCATAGCCCGTAATGAAGTTGAAGAGCTGGGCTGCGTCATGCGCCAGGCGCGGATCGCAGGTGAACATGGAGCAGTCAGTGTAAATCTTCGCCGTGATCGGGTGATAATTGCCGGTGCCGAAATGCACATAGGAGCGCAGCACACCGCTCTCGCGGCGGACCACCAGCGACACCTTTGCGTGGGTCTTGAGTTCGATGAAGCCGAATACCACCTGCACGCCGGCGCGTTCCAGATCGCGCGCCCAGCCGATATTGGCCGCTTCGTCGAAACGCGCTTTCAGTTCCACCAGCGCCGTCACGGATTTGCCGGCCTCCGCCGCCTCGATCAGCGCCTCCACGATGGGGCTGTCCTTGGAGGTGCGGTAAAGCGTCTGCTTGATCGCGACGACATCCGGGTCGGCCGCGGCCTGACGCAGGAACTGCACCACCACGTCGAAAGATTCGTAAGGATGGTGGACCAGAATGTCCTTGGCGCGGATCGCGGCGAGGCAGTCGCCGCCATGATCGCGGATGCGCTCGGGGAAGCGCGCATTATAGGGCGGGAATTTCAGGTCCGGACGATCGTCCACGATCAACTGGCTCACCTGGGCGAGACCCAGAATGCCGTCGACCTGAACCAGTTCCTTTTCGCTGACGTCGAGTTCGTCCACGACGAAATTGCGCAAGCCCTCGGGCGTGGCCGCTTCGATCTTCAGCCGGATCACGCTGCCCCGGCGGCGGCGCTTCAGCGCGCTTTCGAAATAGCGCACCAGGTCTTCGGCTTCTTCCTCGATTTCGATATCGCTGTCGCGCAGCAGGCGGAAGGCGCCGCGGCCGGCCACCTGATAGCCGGGGAACAGCCGGTCGAGAAACAGGCCGATCATGTTTTCAAGGCTGATGAAACGGATCGTGCCCTCCGTGCCCTTGCCGCCCATATTACTCGGCAGGCGCATGAAGCGTTCCACCTGATGGGGCACGGGCAGCAGCGCATCCATCATCTTGCCGTCGCTGATGCGCTTCAGTTGAAGCCCCAGCGCGAAACCGAGATTGGGGATGAAGGGGAAAGGATGCGCCGGGTCGATGGCGAGCGGCGTCAGTACCGGAAACACCTGTTCGAGAAAGCGCGTCTCGATCCAGGAAAATTCCTCTTCCGTCACTTCTCCCGGCTCCAGCAGGCAGATCCCCGCCTGGCGCAATTCCTTCAGCAATTCACCCAAGCGGTTCTGCTGATCGTTCATCAACTCGTTCGCCATGGCGTTCACGCGATCGAGCTGCTGGGCCACCGTCAGACCGTCCGGGCTCATGGTCTCCACACCGGCGCGCACCTGGCCGCGCAGGCCCGCCACGCGGACCATGTAGAACTCGTCCAGGTTGGAGGCCGAGATGGAGAGGAAGCGCAGGCGCTCCAGAAGCGGATGGTTGGGGTTTTCCGATTCTTCGAGGACGCGCCGGTTGAAGGCCAGCCAGGACAGCTCCCGGTTGATGAACCGCTCGGGCCGCGTCATGTCGATCGCCGTGACCGGAATGTCCGGCGCCGCCGGCATTGAAGGCTTCGCGACGTCCGAAAGCGGCGCGTCCGAACGGGACGAGGCGTCCCGACCGTTCTCCAGCTGAGCCCTCTCTCTGGCGGAGGCATTTTGCTTGGCTTTACCGGTGCTCATTTCGGTCGCGTCTTTCTGTTCGGCCCGTCGGGCTATCAAATCAAGTCATGAAACGGATTGGAGATTACGAAAACTATATGACCAAGATATGACCTGGAAAAGCCGATTTCACTTGAACCATCAACGGCTTGGGGATCAATCCTGCGATGGGCCGCGCTCCAGTATCTCGGCGGCGAGTCGAGGCCCCAAAGGCCGTTTTCCCGCCAGAGACGCTTCGTCCAGCGCTTCCACCAGCGCACGGGCGGCCGCCACCGAGCGCTCCATGCGCGGCAGCAGAAAGGGGATCAGCGTCTCGGGCACATTGAGCTGGCGGTCGTCGAAGAGCTTTGCCAGCACGCCCGCCAGCAGCTCGTCATCGGGGCTTCCCAGTTCGGCATGCGGCGCGGCGCGAAGGCGCGAGGCGAGATCGGGCAAGGTGAACTTTTGCTGCGCCGGGGCGATACGCGAGGTCATCAGCAGAAACCCGCCCTCTTCCCGCGTCAGGTTCACCAGATGAAAAAGCGCGCGCTCGCCCTTTTCCGACAGCGTATCGATCCCCTCCAGCACCAGCGGACCGCTCGCCGTCAGGGCGGCTATGTCGGCATCGGGCAACTCGGCGGGCGCGACATGCCGCGCATCGCTTCTCATACGCCAGACTTCGGCGAGATGCGTTTTGCCGCTTCCGGCGGGTCCCGACAGCACCAGCCACGGTGCCGACCAGTCCGGCCAGGCGTCGATCATCGCGACCGCCGTCTCGTTCGACGCTGCGACCAGAAAATCCTCCCGCCCCAGCGCCGGGCGGTGCGGCAATGCCAGTACAAGTTGCCGGGCCATTCAGCCTTCCGGTGTTTCCTTGGTGGGTGCCACGCCGGGCGGAACGGGCCGTCCCTCCGCATGCTGGACCTTCGCCTCCACATCTCCCGCGCCCGATGAATAGGCGCGTTCGCCGAGATAGAGCGGGCTCGTCTGATAGCGCGCCACGGAATAACGCGCGATGACGCCGATCGCCGCGGCGACGGGCACGGCCAGCAATGCGCCGACGAAGCCGAACAGCGCGCCAAAGGCGAACAAGGCGAACATCACCCAGACGGGATGAAGCTGCACCCTGTCGCCCACCAGCTTGGGCTGGAGGAAATTGCCTTCCACGATCTGCCCCAGCTGATAGATCGCCATGATGATGATGACCTGGGTGTAGTCGGGCCAGAACTGCAGAAGCGCCAGAATGAGCGAGATGACGAAGCCTGTCAGCGATCCCAGATAGGGAATGAAACTGATAATGCCCGATACGATGCCGACAATGAGCCCGAAGCGCAGTCCGGCCGCCGACAGCGCGATGGCGTAATAGGAACCGAGAACGATGCAGACCAGCACCTGTCCGCGCACATAGCCTTCCAGCACCGTGTCGATCTCGCGGGCCAGCGCGCGGATCGTCGGCGCATGGTCGCGCGGCAGAAGCTGGTCGATCCGCTCCACCATCCGGTCCCAGTCGAGCAGCAGATAGAAGGCGACGACGGGCGTCACCACCACCAAGGCGATGACGCCTGCGATCTGAAGACCCTGCGAACCGACCGAGGCGATGATGTTCAACAGCCAGCCGAAGCTGTCTCCCAGAGAACTCTTGATCGCGTCCTGAATGTCCGCGGCGCGCTCGCCGAAGATCGCTTCAAGCCGGGCCGACGTCAGATGCAGCAGGCCCTGCCGCGCTTCCTCGAGCAGCCGGGGCAGAGATTCAGCCAGCGAGACCGCCTGCTGCACGACCGGGGGCAGCACCAGAATGGCCAGCACAACCATGACGATGATGAAAAAGATCGTGATCACCGCGGTCGCCCAGAGCCGCGACAGTCCCCATTCCTCCAGCTTGTCGGCCATCGGATCGAGGAAATAGGCGATCGCCATGCCCGCCACGAAGGGCAGGAGGATGCTTTCGAGCAGCCAGAGCATGAGCACGAAGACGAACGCCACGATGGCCCAGACGATCAATTGCCGCTGAATGCTCATTGCCCTCTCCCCGGCCGGTCCATTTGCAGATCGGCGATGCCCGTCACGGCTGCACTTTCAGAACCCAGTGCCGACCGCTTTCGATTGTCCCCTGCGACGTTGCTCCCGGCGCTGTGCCGGCGCCGGGCGCGGGCATCGCGTCCATCGGCGTGCGGCGCGTCGTCTGCTGTTCCTCAGGCGTCAGAAAACCGCCCTCCTCGGGCACACGGGTTTCGGGTCCCCGGTCGCCCGCCTCGGCAACCGGCGTCATGCTGGCCCCGTCCATCCCTGCATCCGGTCCGGCACTGGCCGCCCCGTCCGAGGAAAGCGCGAGGCCCTGCTGTGCGAGGGAAAGCGCCAGCCGTTCCGGCTCCCCCTTGAAGGAGAGGCGCAGTTCGGCCGCCCCGCCCGTAATGCCCATCACGTCCATGCCGGTGATCAGCGGGGTGCTGCCAAGCCCGTGGCGGATCTTCTGCCACTCGCCCAGATTGTCGAAGCGGGCCGTCGCGTTCAGCTCCCTTACGCGGGTATCGCGGACGATGATCTGGCGTTTCCACTGAATCCCGAGCGAGGTGAGCATGCCCTGCGCGGCCTGCGCGGCGGCGTCTTCCAGCGTATCGCCCTCGAAAGAGCGCTGAATGGTTTCCTGCGGCGCCGGGCCGCCATAATGGGTGGCGGTCACGTCGAGCACGGTCTTGCCGTCGCGCGGGCTGGCCTTGGCCAGCGCCACCACCGTGTCGGACGCGCCATAGCGTTCGGCCAGCGCCGTCAGCGCCTCTGCGTCGCCCGAGACCGCCTTGTCGACGGGGACGAGGTTCATTTCGTCGATATCGCCCAAGGGCACGATAAGCGGCTTCATGGCGCCCGACAGATCGACCTTGTTCCAGGCCTTGCGCCAGGGATTGTCGTCTTCCCAGAGAATACGGGTCCCGTCCTTTTCCAGCACCGGCAGGAGAAGCGCCGGGCGGGCCTGCGTCTCGGCAAAGGGCACGCCGGAGCGACTTAGGATGCCGCGCACGGCACCGCGCTGAAAGCTCACGATCAGATTGGCGATATAGCGGGTGGAACTCGCCTTTTCACTGGCGACCTGAAAACCGGACACGGCGTTCTGGGCCATCTGGTCGTCCACCGGGGGCAGCTTGCTCCAGTCTTCCGGCAGGGTCAGGCGGTGCATGAGCTGTGTCAGCGCATCGCGCTGACCTTGTGCCTGCGCGAGCCCGCGCGCCGTGGCGGCGCTGTCGGCGGTCACGTCCACATGCACATTCTTCACCGTAAACAGGTCGCCCGCGCTGGCCGGAAGAGTGCCGAATACGATCTGCGATGCGAGGAAAAGCCCTGCGATGGGCAGGAGCCGGTAAATCGCCTTCATGAACTGGCCCTTCAATTCTGTTCCGGCAATTCTGTCCGGGGAACGCTCGACTGCGCCCCTGCCTCGATGGCCGGGGCCTCAATTCCGGCGACACTATACCATCGCGCCCGCTCACGCGAAGGCGGCCAGACCAAAAAGCCGCCGCAATCCGCGCTTATCCACGTATTCTCGTTCTTCCGGCCGGCTTCTTTCCGGCTTCCTGGGCCCTTCTGCCGCAGCCCCTTGCGCACGGGCTCAATTTCGGGTGGTTTATGCCCTTCGATTCCCCCTCCCTGAAGACGGCGCGACATGGCCTCCAATCCTGAAAATCCGGACCACAGCAACCGCTACAGCTATGCCAAGGCCGGTGTCGATATCGACGCCGGCAACGAGCTGGTGCATCAGATCAAGCCGCTGGCCGCCTCGACGCGCCGGGCAGGCGCGGATGCGGAGCTTGGCGGCTTCGGCGGCCTGTTCGATCTTGCCGCCTGCGGCTTCAAGGACCCGCTGCTGGTCGCCGCCAATGACGGGGTGGGCACCAAGCTGCGCGTCGCCATCGAGGCGGACGAGCATGAGACGGTCGGCATCGACCTCGTCGCCATGTGCGTGAACGATCTCGTCGTGCAGGGCGCCGAGCCTCTCTTCTTCCTCGACTATTACGCAACCGGCCATCTGGACGTGGATGTGGCGCGCTCGGTCGTCGCCGGTATCGCGGAAGGGTGCCGCCAGGCGCATTGCGCGCTGATCGGCGGCGAGACGGCGGAAATGCCGGGCATGTATTCCAAGGGCGATTACGACCTTGCGGGCTTTGCCGTCGGCGCGGTCGAACGCGACGGCGTGCTGCCGCGCTCCGACCTCAAGCCGGGCGACGTGCTGCTGGGCCTTGCCTCTTCCGGTTTCCACTCCAACGGCTATTCGCTCGTCCGCCGCATCGTGGAAGACGAACGGCTTTCATGGTCCGCCCCCTTCCCCGGCGGCGACGGTGCGAACATCGCGCAGACGCTGCTGACGCCGACGCGGATCTATGTCCGCTCGCTCCTGTCGGCGATCCGCGAAACGCATGCGGTGAAGGCGATGGCGCATATCACCGGCGGCGGCTTTGTCGAAAACATTCCCCGCGTGCTGCCCGACGGGCTCGCCGCCCATATCGACGGCGCGAGTTGGGCCATGCCGCCCGTCTTCCGCTGGCTGATGAAGCTGGGCGGGCTCGATGAGGCCGAGATGGGCCGCACCTTCAATTGCGGCATCGGCATGGTCGTCGTCGCGGATGCGGACAAGGCCGAGGAGGTGGCCAGCTTCCTGCGCGGCGCGGGCGAAACCGTCTATCGCATCGGCAAACTGGCCGAAGCGGAAAGCGACGGCGAGCGAGTCGTCATCGAGGGCGAATTGGGGTCGGCAGGCTGATGCGCATTGCCGTCCTGATTTCGGGCCGCGGTTCCAACCTCAAGGCCCTGATCGATGCCTGCGCGGCGGAGGACTTCCCCGCCGAGATCGGCCTAGTGCTGTCCAACCGGCCGAATGCGTCCGGCCTCCTCCATGCCGAGGAAGCCGGTATCCCCCACAAGGTGATCGACCACAAGGAATTCAAGACGCGCGAGGAGTTCGACGCGGTGCTTCACCGCACGCTGGAAGATGCGGAGATCGAACTCGTCTGCAATGCGGGCTTCATGCGCATCCTGACCGACGATTTCGTCAACCGGTGGCGCGACCGGATGCTCAACATCCACCCCTCGCTCCTGCCCGCCTTCAAGGGCTTGCATGTGCATCAGCGCGCAATCGATGCAGGCGTGCGCCTCTCGGGCGCCACGGTGCATTTCGTCCGTCCCGAGATGGATGAAGGCCCCATCGTCGCACAGGTGGCGGTGCCGGTGCTGCCGGACGACACGGCGGATGTGCTGGCCGAGCGCATCCTTGAGGCCGAGCACAAGCTCTACCCCTTTGCGCTGCGCCTCGTCGCAGAAGGCAAGGCGCGCGTGGCCGATGAGCGTGTCGTCATTTCCGATGGCAGCGCAGAGGCCCCCGCCCCAATCTTCATGCCGCCATTGGACTAGGAAGAGGCCGCCGTGAGAAGAGCTGTCTTTCCCCTTCTCGCGATTCTCGCCTTCGGTGCCGCAATTTTCCTTTATGCAAACTGGCCGGCCGGCAATCCGCTTCCGCCCGCGACGCGCGCCGACCGCATACTCATCGACAAGAGTGAGCACAGCCTGTCGCTCTTTTCCGGGGGCAGATCTCTCCGTGTTTATCGAATATCACTCGGCACCGGCGGGATTGCTCCCAAGACCCGGGAGGGCGACCGCCTGACGCCGGATGGACGATACAAGATCGCCTCGCGCAACCCTGACAGCGCCTACCACCTTTCCCTCCGGATCAGCTATCCGGACGCATCGGATGTCGCACGGGCCAATGCCGCAGGCATATCGCCGGGCAGCGACATCATGATCCACGGTCTGCGCAACGGCCTCGGCTGGTTCGGACGCCTTCATCGCTTGGTGGACTGGACGGCCGGATGCATCGCCGTCACCAATCCGGAGATCGAGGAAATCTGGCGCGTCGTGCCCGATGGCACACCGGTTGAAATCCGTCAGTGAAGAAAACCTCAGAGCGGCTGGCGAGTGAACGGCACTTTCAGCTGTCCGAGGAAGTTTTCCGGCATGGGCTGCTCGATCCCGATATCGCGGGGCGGGCGGCGCGGCGAATTGTAGAAACTGCCGAAAATCTGGTCGTACAGCACCAGGTTCTCGCCATAGTTCCGGTTGCCCTCGTTCAAATCCTTGGAATGATGCCAGCGATGCAGTGAAGGCGTGTTGAAGACATAGTTCAGCACGCCGCAGCGCATCTCGATATTGCAGTGGGTAAGAAGCCCGATAAATGCCGTCACGGCGCTCACCAGCAGCAGCACGGGTTCGGGCGCGCCGAGCAGCAGCAGGATCGGGATGCCCACCGCGAGGCCGGTCAGCGTATCCACGAGGTGAAAGCGTCCGGTATTGAAGAACCAGAGCCGCGTCACGCTGTGATGCACGGCATGGAAGCGCCAGAGCCACGGCCATTCATGCGCCAGACGGTGCTTCCAGTAGAGCGGGAATTCGATGATGACGAGCCCGAGGGCGAGCTGGATGGCGAGCGGCCATTCGGCGGGCCAGATGCCGTCTCCCCGGGGCGCCATCCATCCGGCAATCCCCATAAAGACAATGACGGTGATCAACACCTGCGCCACGCCCTTGTTCAGCACGGTATGGAGGAGGTCCGGCAGCATCTGGCCGTCATTTTCGAGCCAGGCGCGCTCATGCGGCATGGCCCGCTCGAGAACGGCAATGGTGAGCGCCAGCCCCAGATAGGTCACATTGAAGGCGACCACCCCATGCCCGGTGGACATGGCGGCCCAGACAATGGCCAGCGGCACAGCGAAAAGCAGCGGCCAGAGAACGACAGACAATACGCGTCTCAAGATTTCGTCTCGCTTCGTCGGCAAAAATATGTCGGTCGAGAAAGACTAGCACGCGATTCCCGGTCGCGAGGCCCGCCGGGCCATTGCGTCGCAAAGTGTTGCCGAAAAAGCAAAAGGCCCCGCCCTCTTCTGCATTTCAGGGGCAGGGCCTTCCGAAGTCGTGCCGCAGGCTGAAATCAGCCGACGATCTCTTCGTCCTTGAAGAAATATTTGATCTCCTCAGCAGCCGTTTCCGGCGCATCGGAACCATGCACGGAGTTCGCTTCGATGCTCTCGGCGAAATCCTTGCGGATGGTGCCTTCCGCGGCGTCGGCCGGGTTGGTGGCGCCCATCACTTCGCGGTTCTTGGTCACGGCGTCTTCGCCTTCCAGCACCTGCACCACGACCGGGCCGGAGATCATGAAGGCCACGAGATCGTTGAAGAAGGGGCGTTCCTTATGGACCGCATAGAAGCCTTCGGCCTGCTCCTTCGTCATGTGGATGCGCTTGGAGGCGACCACGCGAAGGCCCGCGCTTTCCAGGCGGTCGATGATCTTGCCGGTGATGTTGCGCCGGGTCGCGTCCGGCTTGATGA
>NZ_NYVD01000154.1 GCF_002684405.1 Parvibaculum sp.
CGGGGCCGCCCGAGGCATGCACATTGACGATGGCGGGTTTGAGCGGCAGCACGGCGCGAATGCCGCCTGCGACCGTGTTGGGAATGTCGTGGAGCTTGAGGTCGAGGAAGACCGGCAGTCCCGTCTCCGCAACCCTGGCAAACCCTTCAGGCCCGTTGGCGTTGAAGAATTCCATGCCGACCTTCAGGCCCCCGACGCTGCCCTTCAGCGATTGCGCAAGCGCCACCGCACGGGCGGCGTCCGTGGTGTCGAGTGCGCAGAAGACAGGGTTGCCTGAAAGGGGCATGGGGCTGACCGGGCTGTAATTGGAACGTTGAGCGTTACGGCCACTATATAGCAGGCTTGGCCGCCGGCTGAACAGCCGCCTTTATTGAATGGCGGGGAGGCCGCCGGACCCGGAAGCGCCGTTTTCTGCCGATTTTGCAGCAGGAATCGGCGCATTGGCCTGTTTGCGGCGTTCGGTTTCGAGTCTGCGGGAGGTCCGCCGCCGTCCCTGCCACCAGGCCGCGAGCCCGCCGATCAGAATGCCGAGCGCGATCGAGATCAGGATGATGGCCGCGAGCGGCAGGTCGAAAGAGATGGCGGGATTTTGCGCATCGAACGGGTCGAGGCTGAACGTCACGCTATGCCGGTTCGCAATCGCAAGGGCGATGACGATGATCGCTAAAGGCGGCAGAAGAATCCAGCGCAGCAGTTTCAATGGAATTGTCCCGTTCGAGAAAAGAACGCGTCAGCGAAGGGATCAGTCTTCGCTATCGTCGTCGGAATCGTCTTCGCCCGCTTCGCCGTCATTGAGACGTTCGCGCAGTTCCTTGCCCGTCTTGAAGAAGGGCACGAACTTCTCTTCCACATGCACAGGCTCGCCGGTCCGCGGATTGCGTCCCGTCCGGGCAGGCCGGGCCTTCACGGAAAAGGCGCCGAAGCCGCGCAGCTCCACCCGGTCGCCCCGGGCAAGCGCGGCGCTGATTTCGTCGAAGATCGTGCTGACGATGCGTTCGACGTCGCGCTGATAGAGATGGGGGTTGGCCTGCGCCAGACGGGCAACGAGCTCAGATTTGATCATTCTTCTTCGTCCGTCCTCTGCGCATCCGTTCCTTCCCGGCGGCGAGCCGCCCGAAGTCGTGTCGGCCCTGCTCATGCATGGCTCAACGGGCCTCAGGGTGCCAAAGGCTGGTCAGACCGTCAAGTGTAAGTCTTTTTGTGTGCAGTGTTTTTTGGCTCAGCCCCTCCATTGTGGAGAGGGCGGCCCGCGCCATGGCCTTGCCCACCAGATCGGTGATGCCGAATTCGTCTTCCGCGGGCGTCCAGTCGCGCACCGGCAGCCTGTCGCTGACCTGACGCTCCTTGCGCAGCCAGGTGAGCGCCGTCTGCTCGCCGCCCACTTCGTCGATGAGCCCGTTCTCCTCCGCCTGGAAGCCGGTATAGACGCGCCCGTCGCCCAGTTTCCGGGTGGTCGCCTCGTCGAAGCCGCGCCGCTCCTGCACCAGCCCGAGGAACCATCGATAGGAACTCTGGATGAGCGCTTCCGTCGCCTTCAGCGCCTCCGGGCTCGGCTCGGTGAACGGATTGGGTTCCGCTTTCAGGGGCGCGGATTTCACTTCGCGCATCTCGATGCCGAGCTTGCCCATCAGATCTTTCAATTGCGTCCACTGGAAGATGACGCCGATGGAGCCGGTGATCGTGTTGCCGCGCGCCACGATGTGGTCGGCCGACAGCGCCGCGATATAGCCGCCCGATGCCGCAACCGTGCCGAGCACAGCGACGACGGGCTTTTTGGCGGCAATGCTGCGCACATTTTCGTAGATCGCCTCGGCGCCGGATGCCGTTCCGCCGGGCGAGTTGATATAGAGGATGACGGCCTTCACGCTCTTGTCGTCGCGCACCTTGTGCAGCAGGTCGATAAGGGCGGGGTCGTCCGCGATCACGCCTTCGAGCCGGATGCGGGCTATCTGCTCGGACGGCGGAAAGAGGCCCGATTGCAGCGAAGTCGCGATAAGGGCGACGGCGATCGCGACGATGGCAGCGATCCGCCAAAGAGAAAGGCGGCGCTTCAAGCGCCGCCTGTCCGTAATTTGGTCCGCGTCGATAGACACGTTATGCCTCCGGACAGTTCGGAAATATGCCGGAGCTTACCCCGCAAAATTCGCGGTGTCGCCCCGGCAATCGTTTCCTGTCCGGAAAAGGAAGACCTTATTAGTCGTCCTTGTCCTGCGCCTTGAGCGCCGCACCCAGAATATCGCCGAGCGAGGCACCGGAGTCCGACGAACCGTACTGTTCGACGGCTTCCTTCTCTTCCGCAATTTCCAGCGCCTTGACGGAGAGCTGCATGCGGCGGGAGGTCTTGTCGAACTGCGTGATGCGGGCATCGAGCTTGTCGCCCACCGCGAAGCGGTCCGGACGCTGGTCGGCACGATCGCGTGCCAGTTCCGCGCGGCGGATAAAGGCGGTCACGCCCTCTTCGCCAACGGAAACCTCGATACCGTTATCCTGAACTTCGGTCACGGTGCAGGTGACGACCGAACCCTTGCGGAGATCGCCGAGCGATTCCAGCGGGTCGCCGCCAAGCTGCTTGATGCCGAGCGAGATGCGTTCCTTCTCGGTGTCGACATCGAGAACGACAGCCTTCACCACCTGGCCCTTCTGGTATTCGGCCATGGCTTCTTCGCCAGACTTGTTCCAGTCGAGGTCGGACATGTGCACCATGCCGTCCACATCGGCTTCGAGGCCGATGAAGAGACCGAATTCGGTGATGTTCTTGATCTCGCCTTCGACCTCGGTGCCGGGCGGATAGCGATCGGCAAAGGTCGTCCACGGATTGTCCATGCACTGCTTGAGACCAAGCGAGATGCGGCGCTTCACCGGATCCACTTCCAGCACCATCACTTCCACTTCCTGAGAGGTGGAAACGATCTTGCCCGGATGGACGTTCTTCTTGGTCCAGCTCATTTCGGAGACATGGACGAGACCTTCCACACCCGGCTCCAGCTCCACGAAGGCGCCGTAATCGGTGATGTTGGTCACGCGGCCCTTGAACTTGGCCTGCACCGGGTACTTGGCTTCGACGCCTTCCCACGGATCCGCCTCGAGCTGCTTCATGCCCAGCGAGATGCGCTGCGTGTCGTGGTTCACCTTGATGACCTGGACCTTCACGGTCTGGCCGATGGAGAGAACCTCGGTCGGATGGTTGACGCGGCGCCACGCAATGTCGGTGACGTGCAGCAGGCCGTCCACACCGCCGAGATCGACGAACGCGCCGTAATCGGTGATGTTCTTGACGACGCCTTCCAGTACCTGGCCTTCCTTGAGGTTCTCGACCAGTTCCTGACGCTGTTCTGCGCGCGTCTCTTCAAGAACGGCACGGCGCGAGACGACGATATTGCCGCGGCGCTTGTCCATCTTGAGGATCTGGAAAGGCTGCGGAATGTTCATCAGCGGGGTGACGTCGCGCACGGGGCGGATGTCCACCTGCGAACCGGGAAGGAACGCCACGGCGCCGTCGAGGTCGACCGTGAAGCCGCCCTTCACGCGGCCGAAGATCTGACCTTCCACGCGCTCGTTCTTTTCGAATGCGACTTCCAGACGGATCCAGCTTTCTTCGCGCTTCGCCTTTTCGCGGCTGAGCACGGCTTCGCCCATCGCGTTTTCGATGCGCTCCAGATACACCTCGACTTCGCTGCCGACGGAAAGGTCGGCCGGCTTGCCGGCGGTGCTGAATTCCTTGAGGGGGACGCGGCCTTCGGTCTTCAGGCCGACATCGATGATCGCAAGATCGTTTTCAATGGCAACGATGGTCCCTTTGACCACATTGCCTTCCTGCATGTCGCTCTCGGAAAAGCTTTCCTCGAGCATGGCCGCGAAATCTTCGCGGCTGGGGTTGAGCGCGGCGCTCATTGCTTCTGCCAAAGTATTCAGTCTCCTGATCGTCTTCTTGTTCCTGGCCGACGGTTGGGTCCGGCGGTCTTCCCCCGGGTCGTATGGAAGTGCCCGGGAGCAGGTGAACATGGGTAAAGTTCATATGGGTTGCTTTTGACGCAGGCGGCGATGCGGGCGACAGCGACTGGAGTTCACAAACAAACAAGGTGCGAACGCGCGGTTTCGGGGGTTCCGAAATCGCCCGTGCATCGCACCTAACTCATTGAGCCGTCTATGATTGCGACCGCTGCGTCAAACGCCGTTTCTATACTCAAATTGGACGTGTCGAGCAAGTGCGCGTCGTCGGCGGGGCGCATGGGGCTGGTCGGGCGCTCGGCGTCGCGCCTGTCCCGTTCGCGGACATCGGCCAGAACTTGTGCCTCGGCGATGTCGGACCCCGAATTGTTGAGTTCCAGCCAGCGCCGATGAGCCCGGATTTCGGGCGAGGCGGTGATGAAAAGTTTCACATCCGCATCCGGGCAGACCACCGTGCCGATATCCCGCCCGTCCAGAACCGCGCCTTTTTCCCCGTTTGGAGGATTTTTGGCGAAATTCCGCTGAAAATCGAGGATTGCGGCCCTCACCGGCGGCATCGCGGCCACGACGGAGGCGGCATTGCCCGCTTCCGCGGTACGGATGGCTTTTTCGTCGATATGGCCGGTGTCGAGGGTCTGGGCGGCCTCGAGCGCCGCCTTTTCGTCATGCGGGTCGCGCCCGGCGGCGAGCAATGACTGGCCCACGGCGCGGTAGAGCGAGCCCGTATCGAGATAGGCAAGGCCGTAATGCCGGGCCAAAAGCCGCGCCAGCGTGCCCTTGCCGGAGGCGGCCGGACCGTCGATCGCGAGGATCATCGCGGCCCCGCGAAATTGGGAATGGTGAAGATCGCGCCAAGTTCGCGCATGCGCTGGTGAAAATCCGGAAAGCTCGTCGCGATCATGGCGCCGTCATCGATGGTGACGGGCTTTTTCGCCCCAAATCCCATAACCAGGAAGGCCATGGCGATGCGATGGTCGAGATGGGTTGCCACATGGCCGCCGCCATCGACCTTGCCCGCGCGGCCTTCGACCACCATGCCGTCCTCGAATTCCTGCACCTTGACGCCATTGGCATGAAGACCCGCCACAGTGGCCGCGATCCGGTCGCTTTCCTTCACGCGCAATTCCTCGATGCCGCGCATGGTGGTGGGTCCTGAGGCGAAGGCGGCGGCGACGGCGAGCACCGGATATTCGTCGATCATGGAGGCGGCGCGTTCCGGCGGCACGTCGATGCCGTTGAGCTCGCTTGCCCGCACGCGCAGATCGGCGACCGGTTCGCCGCTTTCGTCGCGCTGGTTCATGATTTCGATATCGCCGCCCATTTCGATGAGCGTGGTGTAGAGCCCGGCCCGGTGCGGGTTGAGCGTAATGCCTTCCACCACGATGTCGGAGCCGGGGGTCACCAGCGCGGCCACCACCGGAAAGGCCGCGGAAGACGGATCGCCGGGGACGGCGACGTCGCAGGGCGTGAGTTCAGGCTCGCCCGTCAGCCGGACCTCGCGCAATCCGTCGTCATCGGTGCCGATCTCCACTTTGGCGCCGAAAGCGGTGAGCATGCGCTCGGTATGGTCGCGCGTCGGCACCGGCTCCACCACCACCGTCTCGCCCGGTGTGTTGATACCGGCAAGCAGCACGGCCGATTTTACCTGGGCGGAGGCGACGGGCAGCTTGTAGCGGATGGGCAGCGGCGCGCGTGCGCCTTTCAGCGTTAGCGGCAGGCGGCCGCCCTCTCGCGCATGGAACTCCGCGCCCATCAGGGTAAGCGGATCGATGATCCGCTTCATCGGACGGCGCGACAGCGAGGCATCGCCCGTAAAAGTCGCCGTTATCGGATGGCCGGCCACAAGCCCCATGACGAGGCGGGCCCCGGTGCCGGAATTGCCGAAATCGAGCGGTTCCGCGGGCTCCTTGAGGCCGCCCACGCCGACGCCGAAAACCGACCAGGAGCCGTCTTCATGGCGCGTCACACGCGCGCCCAGCCGACGCATGTTTTCCGCCGTCGCCAGCACGTCCTCGCCTTCCAGCAGGCCGGTAATCCGCGTTTCGCCCACGGCCAGGGCTCCGAAAATGAGAGAGCGGTGCGAAATCGACTTGTCCCCCGGCACAGCCATGGTGCCGGAAAGCGCCGGTGAGGGGTCTGCGGTCAGGGCTGTCGAGGTCTTTGAAGCGGAGGCGTGGGCCACTTTGTGTCACCGGCGCAAAAGCGGAAAAAACGGAGCGGAATGACCCGCCGCGCGAGGCCCGGGAAAGGGCGGAATTCCCCGCCGCGCGGGCTGGCGGGCACGGTCGTGCGAATAGGTTTTGACAGGCGCATGAAGACGTGGCAATGGGAAAATCCTTTCATGGGCAATCGTCGGCGGGCCTGCCGGGCCAGCGGCGGTCAGCCTTATTGAAGCGTAATGCGCGGGGAGCATCGAACTTGGCGAAACCTGAGTTGGGAACGAAACGCGAGTGCCCGAGCTGCGGCGCGAAGTTTTACGATCTGAACAAGACCCCCTTGGTCTGCCCGAAATGCCAGCACGAATTCGTGCCGGAAGTGGCCAAGGCGCCCAAACGGGCAAAGCCGGCACCTGAAAAGCCGAAGAAGAAGGAACCGGAAAAGCCTGCGCCAGGCGTGGATGACGACGAGGACGAGACCTCAGCGGGCGATATCTCGCTGGAAGAACTCGAAGACGATTTCGATGAAGACAGCGACGACGATGAAGACGATATCGACCTCGACGACGATGACAGCGACGACGACACCTTCCTCGAAGAAGACGGGGATGATGACGACGATGTGAGCGGCATCGTGCGCGGCGGCAAGGATGACACCGACTGATTGGCGATCTCGCCGAAAAGGACGTCAACTTCCTCTTGAATTTGCCGGAACGACGAAATAAGTTCCGGCTCCTCAACGGCGGGCCCCACCCCGCCGGCAAGACTGAAAATGGGGCCATAGCTCAGTTGGGAGAGCGCTTGCATGGCATGCAAGAGGTCGTCGGTTCGATTCCGTCTGGCTCCACCAGTCCTTCCCTTGCAAAACCAAGACCTCCAGACCTCTCCGCAAATTCTCCGTCATTCCGGGGACTTGCGGCCCATTTGCGCATCGCGGTGAGCGGCGGAGGTGCTCTGCGGAGGGCATTTCGACGTCATTTCGTGGGCATGTCTCTGCGAGGGGCCAAACAGGTCCGCTTCAGCGTATTTCGATGCACGATGATGCACCGTGATGCAGCCGTGTTTCGTGGGAACGTCAACGGAACGACAAAGCCCGCGCCGAAGCGCGGGCAAGTGCATTCTCCGACTCTGGCCGATTTAGGTGAAGCCAAGTGCCTCGCGCTGCTCACCCCAGCTTGCCGGCAACTTCGGAAGCCGGATCAGTCCCTGTGAAGTCAGGCCTTCGGGCTCGCGGCCATTGAGGATGTCTCTCGTAATATCAGGAGCCAGGAAGGCCAGCCGTACAGTTCGCGCGACCAGCCGTTCGTCGATCGCATCCCGCGTGCCGATCTCTTTGTAGCTGAGCCCTGCCTTCAGATCGTCCAGCCAGGCATGCGCCCGGGCGATGGTTTTGAGAAGTGACGCATCAGGCTGAGCGGTCTCATTCGGGTTGTTCGCCCCAATGATCAGCTTCTTGCCGCGTCCGACCCGTTTCAGCTGATACCGGCGTGTGAGGACAACCGGCTCGGAACATGCATCCTCATTGACTACGGACGTGTCGGCGTACCCGAGAAGCTCAGCCATACCCCGCCGGTTGAGCGTGATGTGGATGCTGCATTGTTCGACTGTGACCTTCTCGATGAGCTGCAGGACGACCTCACGCGTGGGGTGAACCTTCAGCTGAGCCGCATGCTGTGCAGCCATTGTCCCGACCAGTTCGATGAGATTGGGATGGTCCGCCCCGATGAGCCGGCAGAGCTCTGTCTGATTTCCAAGAAGGGCAACGAGCTCGCTTGTGACGACACCCTCGATCTCCCGGGCAGGAAGAGTGGTGTCGGGATGCTTGTAGTAGTGGAGGCGCCTGCCTTCCATATGGGATTGCCGCGGCCGGAACGGGGTGCCGTCTTCATGGAAGAGGAACCCGGCCAGCAGGCTCGGGGCGCTGGCGTTTTTCCTTGTCCTGTTCTCGTGCCGGTTGCGGGCAAGGAGGTCCTGCACCTTCCCCCACGTCTTCATGTCGATGATGGGATCGTGCAGCCCCTCGTGAACCTGATCCTTGTGCCGGATCTTCCCGATGTAGATCGGGTTTTGCAGGAGCAGGTAGAGAACGCCACGGGTGAAGCAGGCACCACCGATCATCCGCCCCTTTTGGGTGATCCAGCGTTTTGAGCGGATGCCTCTGGCCTCCAGGTCCTTCATCAGGGCCATGGCCGAGCCGAGCTCGAGATAGCGCTCGAAGATATGACGAACCTGTTCGGCTTCCTCTTCGTTGATGATGAGCTTCCGCTTGTCCACGTCATAGCCAAGAGGTGGCTTGCCACCCATCCACATGCCCTTCTCCTTGGAGGCGCGGAACTTGTCGCGGATACGCTCGGCCGTGACCTCCCGCTCGAACTGGGCGAAAGAGAGGAGGACATTGAGGGTGAGACGCCCCATGGAGTTGGTGGTGTTGAAGGCCTGGGTTACAGAGACGAAGGAGACGCTGTGTTGATCGAAGAGTTCAACCAGCTTGGCGAAGTCGGCAAGCGACCGTGTCAGGCGATCGACCTTGTAGACCACAACAATGTCGATCAGGCCTTTCCCGATATCCTGCATCAGGCTCTGCAGGGCGGGGCGCTCGAGAGTACCCCCTGAGTAACCGCCATCATCGTAGTGAGCAGTCAGCGCCTCCCAGCCCTCATGGGTCTGGCTCATGATATAGGCGGCACAGGACTGGCGCTGGGCCTCCAGTGAGTTGAAGTCCTGATCGAGACCTTCATCGGTCGATTTGCGGGTATAGATCGCGCAGCGAAGCTTGCGGGCAACCATCAGGCGACCTCCTTCTGCTTCTGTCTGAGACCGAAGAACTTGGGTCCGTTCCAGCGGGCGCCTGTGATCTCTCTTGCGATCTCCGAGAGGCTGCGCCAGACCCTGTTCTCGAAGAGGTATCCGGTCTCCAGCACCTGGACCTGATAGGTCCGGCCGTTCCACTCCCGGACCAGTGTCGCGCCAGGGGTGAGGTCGGAACGACTCTCCGTGAGGCCCGGCTCACGTCCCGCGCGGACATCCTCGACCAAAGCAGCGATCTGTTCTCGTGTCGTCCGATCAAGGCCGCCATGAGCCTTGGTCTGGAGGTGCCAGCCGACACCGAACTCAAGCAGCTCACGGCCGGCGCGGGGTGGGGGAGGATTGCCGTAAGCGGCGAGCCACCGCTTCCGCAGTTCGCCAAGATCAAGAGTGCCCAAGTCGGGTTCGACCTGATTCATTTGGCGCCTCCCGTCTTGGCCTTCTTCGGCAGGCGGTAGACCCGGCCGCGGGTCTCGTCGTTGGTTGCAGTCACGTCGAGACCGTGTCGCTTCTTCAGCTGTCCGCTGATTGCTCCTCGTACGGAATGAGGCTGCCAGCCGGTTGCATCGACCAGGTCATCAATGGTCGCGCCCTTGGTGCGCTGCAACAGGCGGATGATCTGGCCGAGCTTGCTGCCGGGAGATGCTGAGGATTTGGGTGCAGTGTTTGGAGAAGTTGCCATGTTCGGGGCTCTTTTCGGTTACAGGCGCCCATCGCTCAGGCGCCCTCACCCCGAAAGGCCCCGGACTATGATTCCTGCGGGGCCTGCGCCGCTTGGCGCATGCACATGGATGCTTCCTTTGCGGGAGAAGTCCAGTCGACACAGATTGATGAGGTCGATGGCTGTCAGAGTGGTCGCATGGCTCATGGCGAGCAGGAAGTCCGCCATATAATTCTCGCTATTTGGCCATAGCTCCTACGCAGCCATGCCGATCAATACAGAAAAGGCAGCGTCAGCCTTTGCACAAGTCTTCCAGAGGTGCGGCTCCAGTTCACACAATCGCCGAACATGCGATCGCATCTGTAGGGCAGTGTCTTTGTCCATTGGGTCAACTGATACCTCCGTGAGCCAATCGCCTACTCTACGAGCCCACTGATCAACATCTGCATTCGCTGCCGCGGCAATCATTCCAATCCGCATCAAGCTATCTGGCTCTAGCGTCACTCCTGGGCGTCTTCGCATCACGCGAGCAAGGATACGAACCTCATCCGCGAGCTCTGTCGATCTAGTTACCGAAGCTATCGTCGCCAATCCTACAAGCAGCGAGAAGATGCGATCACTATCTGCTTGGATAGCAACATGATACTTTGCTGCTCTTAGAGATGCGGCGATGGTCTCCGCGTGCTCCTTCTCAAACCTGTAAATGAGCGCCGAGTTGACAAAAGGGGCGAGCACGCCTTCGTCGATTTCCCCTGCCGTTAGTGAGTTCGACAAATCGTCAAACTCCTGCGGCACAGGCACCTTTGGGGCATAGCCACTTTCCAGTGGTCCTGGCAGGAATGCGAATGGCACGACTAATTGTGCTTTAACGCTGTTGGGAGTATCTCCGTTTAGCAATTCTTGGAACTCTTTAGACCGAATCGATTCACAGTTTGCGACGGCTGCTGCGGAAATACGCCCGAGAAATTCGTATCTAAGTTGTTCTGATGACATAAAATCGGGTAGCCAGCGTGGCTCCGTACGAAGATCAATTAACGACTGAAGGAAGAAGCATTGTCCTCGACCGTCACGGGACCAATCTCCGATTGCGGCTTTATCCACATCCACTGCAATTAGCTCGCGTTCGATCAGTGAGGCTTGGGCAAGTGCAGCTAATCGACGATAATAAGGTGGAGCATTACGTAGTATCCCAAGACGCGCTAGTTCGCCGTCCGTAAAGACAGCGAGATTGGCGGAAAGCGTCAGTCGGCCAACGGAGTCATTTGGGTCATCCTCTAAGAGGTTAGCGACCATCTCGTGAAGAATGGGCTCGATTTCTGGAAATCGAGGCAATAATCGCAAGCCCAGCTCAATTCCTGCAACTTGAGAAAATCGATCGCCATATTCTTCGAGCCATTTGAAAGTCTCGATCACAATTGATTCTGGTATTTGCTCGGCCTCGATGGAGGCAGAAAGCAAACTCTGTGGGCACATTAGAAGTGCGAGCTTAAGTCCTTCAGAATGGTTCCAGTCGAGGAGGTTTCTCAGTCGCTCCTTCGCAGTCCGATCGACAAAGGATGGAAGATCGCGGCTATCCTTTAGTGGCCCCACGAGACGTTCGTAGTACGAGGGCTTCGGTGGTACGAGAATCCTGATATGGCTTGTTCCCGCCGCAATCTCACTAGAAATTGCTTCCGAGATTTCACCCGGATTCAGCTGTAGTTCTTCATGAAGTTCGTCAACATCATCGTCTTCCAGCGGTGCTTTTGCTAGTCGCTCGCGCCATTCGAGAATTTCCGGATCAACGAGATGGCGTTTGTTCGCTTCTGCATCGAAACCACCAAGCCTATCGGCCGCATTCGGCGAAAGGAACCAGAAAGCGGGAAGCTTTATGGTTCTTTGGTCCGACGCTAACGTCACATGCCGAGCACCAGTATCCTCTTGCAAGGAAACGGAATAGAAAGTTCCTTCGTCTGACGTCAGCTGTGGCGGTGAATCCGGATTGTCGTAGATCCTACGAACCGCATTATAGAAGTCGGTGCGACTAAACGTGATACCGCCATCACCGAGGCTGATCTTTGCAGTTGTACTTATGTTGTAGCGGTTCTGAAATTCCCGAGAGCTAATTATCGTTCGTTTAAGGCTCGGGGGGAGGTTTTCGACGAGTTGAGCCACCAAGGCCCGAAGTAACTGTTTGTCAGTCATCTTCGTCCTCCTCCTCTATGGTCCGCGCAGTACTATCGATCAGCTCGAGAATTGTGGACTGAAGAGCGGCGTAGTCGTCCGGGTTCTCGTCGCGAAAACGCGCAAGGAGTCGGGTTTCAAGCCATTGCCAGTAATGTGGTCGTACGTCTTCGCTCAGATCCGACGGGCTTGCGAGTAGCATTAGCTGCGCTCGATAGCGAACTGAGGCCTCTCCTCCTGAAGGGGGGGTCCTATGCGCCCAGCCTCTAATGTCAAAAAGGGAAAGAAGCCAGTCACATCGTGCTTCCGCCTGCCCAAAATCGATCGCGTCTGCCCATTGAGCACGGATGGCAGCGATGAGAGCCTTATGGATGTCATCAAGCCATGTCGATTCAAGCGGCAATTGTAGAATATCAGTCATACGCACCCGCTCAAACGACTCGCGGATAGCTCGCAATTCTGCAGTTTCAACCAAGCGCCCATCTTCCACTCTTGCGTCGCCAATCGAGTGAAGTATTTCTTTTTCACCTATTGGGGTGAGTATGAAGCCGCCACGGCGAAGTAGCGTAAGAGCCTCGGAGAGCTCACCAGCTTCCAAGTGCCCCGCCGAACGCATGCCCTGAAGCAGATCGAGGCTCGAATGTATCGGTCGAAGTTCGGTGCCGTCGCTACAATCAAAATTTAGATGTCTATTTAGAAAGCGGTCATCGACGATGAGAGCGTCAACAGACGAGGCAAGTTCGAAGAATGTCGCGGTCGGATGATCTAGGTGCAACGAATCGTATTTTGAATTCATGTGCCCGAGCCGAACCTTCCCGTCGTCGAGACCTGTTGAAAGTGCGGCGCGGATCTCTTCAATCAAACGGCCCGCGTGCTCCGAAAACGCCTGATGTCGTATCAATGCATCACCCTCATCGGTTTCCGACGTCGCAATGAAGACACTGAAACCCGCACTTCGTAATCGGCTCAGTAGGTTTAGGTGCTGTAGATAGTCAACGGTTAGGCTATCTAGGTATAGCGTTGCATTAGGCTGAATTTCAGTGGTGTGAGGCCACGGTTTCTCATGCAGGCTAAGATATGAATTCGCTTGCTCCTCCTCCGCCCGGGTAAGGTATCCTTGCCGTTTAAGCGCGGTCACGAGATCGCCACAGCCGGCGATCCAAGTTTCATAACCTGTAAGGTCGGCACTTTCTTCAAGCAACGTGTCTGCCCTAGGGACCGGGTAGGATCTAATTACTACATGCTGGTTTTCTGCGGTTGCACCAGCCGCATCGGCAATAAGCGAGGCGAGTTCTGATCCAACTTCACGTTCTAGAAGGTCATCAACTAAGACTGTGCCTTCAAACTTCGAAAGCTGCCCGGAATCTATCAACCGTTTGATTTCTAGTGCGGCTCTTACGCGGCTGGGCTGATGGAACTGGATGCGTTGCCGTTCTTCGAAGAGCCAACCGAGCAGACCGTGTGATATGAATACTTCGTCAAAATGCGCCAACACGCGCTCAAGTAGTCCGAGAAAGGCAATGGATAAAAGCGCACTAGCGTCGATGGCTACCCTTCGAGCTTCTACATGCCCAGGCGGTCTGGCGCCGCTAAAAGCGAAGATCATGCCCCGCTTACGAGGATCGGGCTCTTCAAGATTTGCCAGTGCTGGAAGAAGAGACATGTCGAGCAGTGATCGGCGAAGCGCTTGCGCACCCCCAAAAACGGGCAACTGCCCCGCGGCTAATTGGTCCCAAGTTCTTTTCTCGCGCTCAGCCCAGTCGGGCTGCATCGATATCATCTCCCCAATGTCTATCCGTTGAATTGGGCCGTCGTCACCGGATGCTGCGATCGCTGTTGCCAGCCATTCATGGACATCTGGACTATCCTCCCATCCTTCGTTTGCCGCAGCTGTGTAACAGGCCGCCAACAATGCGGCGTCGCCATCCGCCTTTGCTGCAGCGGCTCTAATAAGCTCCTGCGAGCGGTGAGAGCCCACACGTTGTGCTATCTGTCCAGTCTGTAGCAGTTCACTTGCAGTGCGCTCGCTTCGATTGGCCCATTCCTCCTCAACAAATTTGCCTAAGGACAACCAATCACCGGAAGTGATTGAGAGGTTCACCTGAAGGGCTCGATCATTCGCATCTCGTGAAGAGATTCCAATCTGCGCCAGTGATCGTCTGGAGGCCTCAAGGTCTCCTGTGCGGAAGTAAGACCAAGCGAGTGACTGAACAAGCTGGTGTGTCGAAAACATATCCGGCACAGATTGCGAAAGTTCGATGATCGCAACATCACGACCTATTTGAAAAAGCCCTTGGACGTACGCCTCAAGGCTACTGATATCGCGGGTAGCATCGAACAGAACTTTGCCGTAGTCGACTAGCTTTGCCCAAGCTTCCTTGGCTTTGAGTACGTCGACCAGAAGAATCAAGTCTCCGACCGATCCCGATTCCGCATATTCCCTTTCTCGGATTTCAATGGGATCAGAGCCGGATGCCTCTTCTAGAATTCGCTGGAGGCTTTTCAGTGTCTGTTCGGGAAATGCCGGGTCAACATTCGATAGTTTTTCTCTTGCCTCTTCCAGCTTGCCCGCCTTCGCAAGCAACTCAATTTCAACAGAAAGTATCCAGTCGGATTGGTAAAGTTTTGTGAGCTGATCTCTATATTTTTGTATGTACGCAACAGCTTCTGCAGGTGATCCCTTCCGCTTTGCGATGGCGAACCGGGCAGCAGCGACCTGAGGTAACGCATCTTCCGCCATTTCTTTTTGATTGAGTTCGGCCTCAACCATTTCGATGTCCAGATCAAGACCAAATTCGATCGCGAAAGGAAGGCGCCGAAGAGCGATTTCTCTGTCAGCCATGCTGCTGCGCAGTTCTTCAATAGCGGACGGATGTGATGCAGGGTCTATAAGGCCCAGCCAGAGCGCATAGTCTGCTGTCAAAGCTGCTGATTTTGCTCTTGCGAGTGAAGTAAAAGCGGCAGCTGCCCTCTCGTAAAGTGCACGCGCCTGTCGTCGGCGTTCAATGGAGGCAGAGTCCTCGAACATCGGAAGTGTAGAGAGTTCAGTCGGCAGGTAACGGACAATTCCCGCTCGGAAATCATCATTCACGGTAGAGGCTAGGAGTAGCGCGGCAGCGCTTAGCAAGAGGGATGGAGTCTTTGCGAAATCTTCTTCCGTAAGCGCGGCAACGTGCTGAACGCCTCTGTCCCATAGTCCGGCTGCGATTGTTTTCTGAAGGACCGCAAATTTTCCGTCGGAGTCGAGCTGATCAAATCGAAGGCCTTCTTCGTCGATATGCTGTAGTCCAACATCGGGTGGCTCGCCATGACTTACAAGAATGGCGCGGCTGGAACGACCTGCGTCTGTATCAATATCGGCTATTAGAGCGAGTGCGCGCCGACGATCTCCTTCGGCAAAGAAGAGCAAATATGATCGCGCAATCCTTGTCTCAATGCCTTCCCCTAGGGACTCTGCCCGCTCCAGCATAGTTGCGGCAAGGGACTCGTCCTTTGCAGCGACTATACGAGCACACCACGATGCAGCGATCCGTTTGGCGTCAGGTGATGCTAGAGAGAACTCCTCGTCAATAGACTCAAAAAACGCGCTACATTCGGATATCGCATCGAACTCAATAGTGAAGCGAGATTGTCGTAGAGTATCGATTCTGGAAAGAAGTTGAGCTGTGATGAGCGGACTTTCGACGTCCAGTCCGATCGATCCTGGCCCACGACTAGGTGAGCTTCCACCAGGTCCTCGTACTTGATCTGGCGGGAATGGTTTCTCGATAAATTCCTTCAAACGCTCGAAGACGGGGGAGGTTCTATCTGCCGGCCTCACAATAGTGAAGTGATCGGCATCAATCGGGTAGATTGATAGGCGAGTAACGCCCGGATTCGCGCTGTCAGGTTTTACAATATGTCCGACGTCGAACGTGATCGTTTTATGAAATGGTAGAGATATCGGATACCGACTATTCTCCTTCTCCCATAGAACTAGCGTTTCCAAGGGCGACCCATCGCAATAGACACGATACCAGTCGTTGAGAGACCGTAGGTTCGGGTCGTTGCGCGGTAGATCAAATACGGGTTCCCGCAAAAACGCTTTCAGAACGCGGGCTTTGGGGGCTAGTTCGGAACCCAAATGTGGTGTGGCGATGAAGGCGACGCGGCGAACCCTTCGTAGAAAGCTTCCGATCGCTGGATTTTGTCCTTTTCGTTCGTTGGCGAGCCTGAGAATGTATTTAATCATCAGGCCGCCGAGACTGTATCCAACCAGGATCACGTCACCTGTGGCTAGCTCAGGCGTGGATGTCATCAAAGGCAGTAGGCTCATGGCGCGATCCGGGAGAGCCATCGAAGCCCCATTTTGCAGCTTGAGAGCTGCTGCGCCGTAGCTGACACCCCAGATAGCCGTCGTGCCGTCAGAGCGGTTCAGCCAGTCTGGCCAGCACTCCGGTGGTGTTCCGGCCGACATCCAAGTCTTGTCGAAGCTGCCATTTAGCCCGTGAACAAACACCACGTGTCGAGTCACGCGATCAAGCGGCGTCAGAGGTCGACGGAGTTGAACCAAGCAGTATCTCCAGGATCGCTATTGGCCTTATCACTCTAGGCAATACCCGAGAAAGTCGTGGTCCGCCATGTTCTCGTTGGCCAAATAATTCATTCAATTTCTCGAGCTGGTGCCATGGTTCCAACTCAAATAACCAATTGTCGATATTGAGAGATGTCTCCTATTCTGTGAAGACATAGAGCAAGCTTGTGAATAGCGGAATCCGGGGAGGAGAATGCCTAGTCTAAACACGTTGCTAGAAAAGCAGGTTCAGAAAGTTCCGGGTCAACTCCTTCGCCGCCTACTGGAAAAAAAGCTTAGAGAACAGGGAATTGAAGAGAAAGCTTTTCTCGACTCATTGACGCAACACATCCTGACGCAGAGCGGTGAGACCTTCTATTGGAACAATGGAGAGGAAGGTCCGATAACGAATCTAAGAGCCTGAATCATAAAGGCGGCAATGATTTCATGGCCTTGCGAGACGTCGTGTGACGATGCGGATGTGGGCGATGAAGAGCCATGCGATGGC
>NZ_NYVD01000155.1 GCF_002684405.1 Parvibaculum sp.
GTCGACAGGCGGGCGAGACCCAGCGCCAGAAGGTCGCCGCGCTTGGAATTTGCCAGTGCGTGAAGCTCGTCCAGCACGACGCATGACAAAGAACCGAAAAATTTATCCGTATCCGGATAAGAAAGCAGCAGCGCCAATTGCTCGGGCGTCGTCATCAGGATGTCGGGCGGTGTGTGACGCTGGCGCAGGCGGCGGTTCTGCGGCGTGTCGCCGGTGCGGGTTTCCACCGATATATCAAGGCCCATCTCGGTAATCGGCGTTTCGAGATTACGCTTGATGTCCACCGCCAGTGCCTTGAGCGGCGAGATATAGAGCGTGTGAAGCCCGCCTCCCCGCCCCGCCGAAAGCTCCACCAGCGAGGGCAGGAAGCCCGCCAGCGTCTTGCCCGCGCCGGTGGGAGCGATGAGCAGGACGGAGCGGCCCGCCTCCGCGACCTCCAACAATTGGAGCTGATGAGGCCGCGGAGCCCAGCCGCGCGCGCCGAACCAGCCCCGGAAGGGTCCGGGCAGCAGGTCGGTGTCGGCTGCGGATAGGGACTCGCTCATGCCGAGGAGCCTAGCTGTCCCCCGCAAGACGGCAAACCTTGTCTTTTTTCATATGCGTAAACATGGGAAACTGCGCGCTTTCAGGGGTCCCAACCTTCAGGAGCCAGACCACATGCTCGCGCAGATGCCCGCCATCGTTCAGCAGAATATCGACGCCTTGCTGCCTTTCGCTCTCCAGTACGGGGTCAGCTTCGTCGCCGCCATCCTTATCCTTATCGTCGGCTTCTGGTTTGCCGGGCGCGCAAAGACCTGGACCATGCGGGCGCTGGCACGCGGGCCGGTGAAGGACGACATGCTGCAGAGCTTTTTCGGCAGCATCGTCCGATACCTCATCATCGCCGCCACCCTTCTGGCCGTGCTCGGCGAGTTCGGGATCGAGACGACCTCTCTCATCGCCGTCATGGGCGCCGCCGGTCTGGCCGTCGGCCTCGCTTTGCAGGGCACGCTGTCCAATGTGGCGGCGGGCGTGATGCTGCTCATCTTCCGTCCTTTCCGCACCGGGCAATATGTGGAAATCGGCGGCATCGCCGGCACGGTGAAGGAACTCACCCTGTTCTTCACCGAACTCAACACGCCGGACAATGTGCAGATCATCGTGCCGAACAGCGGTGTCTGGGGACAGCCGCTGAAAAACTATTCGTCCTATCCGACACGGCGCGTCGACATCACATTCGGAATTTCCTATGGCGACGATATCAACAAGGCGATGGACATCATCCGCTCCGTCTATGAAGCCGATCCGCGCAGCATGAAGGAACCCGAGCCCTTCCTCGGCGTGATCGGGCTCAATGACAGCTCCGTGGATATCGTGATGCGTCTCTGGGTCGCCAATGCCGACTACTGGCCGACCAAGTTCGAGATCACGAAGAAAGTGAAAGAGCGTTTCGACGCGGAAGGGATCACGATCCCCTTCCCCTCGCGTACCGTCTACCAGGTGGCCGATGCCGCGGACTAGCTCCGCCCAACAATCCAAAGGATGCCGGATATGGACAAACTGCTTGGCGGGCCGCTGCTGCCGACCCTTCTGAAGCTCGCCATCGCCTCGGTGGTGGTGGGCATCGTGCTGGCGGTGTTCGGCATCCGCCCGATCGATTTGTGGCGCGATTTCATCGACACTTTCATGCGCGTCTGGGAAATGGGCTTCGACGCCATTCGCTGGTCCGGCGAATATTTCATGCTGGGCGCCATCGTGGTGATTCCGATCTTCATCATCGTGCGGCTCTGGAGCGTGCTGGTCGAACGCAACGGCAAGAACGGTCCGCAAAGCTGAGTTTGACGCTGCGTCTCGTCCCGCCGGCCAGGCGCGGGACTAGGCGCGGCGGCTCTCGCTGCTATCCTCCTCTCCGAACGCAATAATGAATGGCCGGTGTCATAACGGCCAAGGAGGACAGCATGGTTTCGATGTTCCGCGAGGGGCTTCTCACAGGAAAGCGCATTCTCGTCACCGGCGGCGGCACGGGCCTCGGCAAGGAAATGGCCGAGGACTATCTGAGGCTCGGCGCCGATATCCATATTTGCGGGCGCCGCAAGAAAGTGCTCGACGACACGGCCGCCGAGCTGATGGACAAGCATGGCGGGTCGGTGAAAACGCGTAGCGTGGACATCCGCGTTGCCGAAGCCGTGGACGAGATGATCGGGGAGATCTGGGCGAGCGGTCCGCTCACCGGCCTCGTCAACAATGCGGCGGGCAATTTCATCTCTCCGACCAAGGATCTTTCCACGCGCGGCTTCGACGCCATCGCCAATATCGTCTTTCACGGCACCTTCTATGTGACGCATGCCTGCGGTACGCGCTGGATCCGCGACGGCGTGCCGGGCAGCGTCATTTCCATTCTCACCACCTGGGTGTGGAACGGCGGCCCCTTCACCGTGCCGTCGGCCATGTCGAAGGCGGGCGTCAACATCATGACGAAATCGCTTGCCGCCGAATGGGGCCAGTACGGCATCCGCCTCAATGCGATCGCGCCCGGTCCCTTCCCCACCGAAGGCGCATGGGCGCGGCTAAGCCCCGGCCAGTCGACCGACGGCGATCAGGAACGCGACGGCATTCCGATGGGGCGCGTGGGGCAGATGGACGAGTTGAAGAACCTCGCCACTTTCCTGATGGCGGATGGCTGCGACTATCTTTCCGGCCAGACCATCGCCATCGACGGCGCGGCCTATTCCGCGGGCGGCGGCAATTTCTCGCGGCTCTCCTCGCTCAAGGATGACGACTGGGAGCAGATGCGGGACATGATCCGCAGCGCGAACGACAAGGACAAGGCGCAGCGCAGCGTGTGACCGTCAAACGGCGCAGGTTAAACCGCGCTGGCGCGCCAGTGGATTGCCGTGACCTTCCAGTTCCGAATGACGGCGTCGGGCGGCACCTTGCCGTCCGGCCCGTCCCACTTGCCGGCCAGCTCGTAATAGATGCGCGTCGACTCGGCGGCCGGGCAGAAAAGCCGTCCGGCATATTCTTCGACGCCCGGCAGACATTGAGGCCTGTCGTCTTTCTTGTAGATGTCGGTATAGAGGCTGCCGACATGAATGCCGTGCATGTCGCGAATGCCGGGCGAGAAGACGATGACGCCCGCGACCGACCGCTCGTCCGCGTCCGGTACGACTTCCATCATCTTCTCGTTGTTTTCCTCGACGAGGATGACGGGATATTTCTCTCCCTCGCGCGAGACCTGCCGACGCGAAACCGTCGTGCCCGGCAGAAGGGCCGACACGGCGTCGGGATCGAAGGCGGTGATGCCGGTAATGGGGCCGACGCCTTCTTCGGTGACCTTGATGGCCTTCGGCCCGGAACATGCCGCAACCAGAAACAGGATCGCGGCCGCCGCGAGCGACGCCTTGGTTCCGGGCTTTCGTGCCATCGATCAGTTCTCCCCGTTCATTTCGATCACGACCTTACCGACAACCTCGCGGTTTTGCAGCATGCGCATGGCATCAGCCGCCTTTTCCAGCGGAAAGCGGGCGCAGATATAGGGGTCGATCTTTCCCTCCGCAGCCAGACGATCTATCGCTTCGATATTGGCCCTGCCCGCCTCCGGGTCGCGGCGGCCATACTCGCCCGCCCGGACGCCGACGACGGAAAACCCCTTGATGAGCGGCATATTGACGGGGACGGACGGGATGCGGCCACTGGTGAAGCCGATGACGAGCAGGCGTCCGTTCCAGGCAATGCAGCGCACGCTCTCGTCGAACACGTCGCCGCCCACCGGATCGTAGATCACATCGGCGCCCTTGCCGCCGGTGAGTTCCTTCACCTTGTCCTTGAAGCCGTCATTGATGTTGAGCACATGGTCGGCCCCGCGCGCCTTCACCACTTTGAGTTTTTCATCCGACGCCGATGTCGCGATCACCGTTGCGCCGAGCAGCTTTCCCATCTCGACGGCGGCAAGCCCGACGCCGCCAGTGCTGCCGTGGACGAGAAGCGTTTCGCCCGGTTGCAAATGACCGCGGCAAACGAGCGCGACATAGGCCGTGAGATAGGCTGCCGGATAGGCCGCGGCCCTGGCGAAATCCATGCCTTGCGGGATGGGGCGGCAGGCTTCAGCCGATGCGTTCACTTCCTCCGCGAAACCGCCGATGCGCAAGCCCGCAACGACATGATCGCCGACTTCAAGTGTCGTGACGCCCTCGCCCAGTTCGGCGACGATGCCCGCGCCCTCCATGCCGGGCGAGAAAGGCAGCTCCGGCTTGAACTGATATTTGCCCTGCACCATCAGGATGTCGGGGAAGTTCACCGAGCAGGCCTTGAGCTTCAACCGCACTTCGCCGGGACCGGGCGGCGGCAAGTCCATATCGTCCATTCGCAGAACGGAAATATCTTCCGACAGCTCATGCACACGCATCGCCCGCATGGGCACCTCCCTCTTTTTCAATATCGTTTCGCGCAGCATAGGCAGAGCGCGTGAGCGAAGGAAGCGTCAGAGATACCCGAAGGCGGAAAGCAGCGTGACCGCGCCAAGGGCGATGAAGATGAACGCGGCGGTTGCGCGCACCCAGCCAAGCGGCACGAACTGAGCGACCTTCTCGCCAAAGAACACCACCGGCACATTGGCGAACATCATGCCCAATGTCGTCCCTGCCGCTACGTGAAGCACGGAATCGAAACGCACCGCCAGCGCCGCCGTGGCGATCTGGGTCTTGTCGCCGATCTCCACCAGAAAGAAGGCGACAAGGGTGGCAAGGAAAGGCCCGAACTTTTTCGTGCGGTCGAGTTCCGTTGCGTCTTCCTCCGGCGCCTTGTCGGGGATCAGCGCCCAGAAGCCCATCAGGATGAAGGAGACGCCGACGAGACGGGTCATGAGCTCGCGGTCCATAAACCCGGCAAGTTCCACCCCCGCCCAGGCGGCGAGTGCGTGATTGGCAAGCGTCGCCGCGAGAATGCCCCAGACGACCGGCCAGGGCTGGCGAAAGCGCAGCGCAAGGATCAGCGCCAGAAGCTGCGTCTTGTCGCCGATTTCGGCGATGGTGACGGTGACGGTGGAAATCAGGAAGGCGTCCATCTCGAAGCTCCGGCCGGGCAAATACACCAATGGCTTTACGCTCTCCGCCCGGCCAGGCGAAAGCGTGAAACCAAAGGTCTTGCCAAATCGGGCCGAAAATCCGGCACCTTTCACGAACGCCATGGCGTGAGCCAAGTGTGTTGACGTCCGCCCCTCTCAGACCCCGCGCGGTGCGGGCGGAGGGAGGCTACTCCCCTAAGGACAGCATTCAGGTAGCATAGCCGTGACGTCTTCTCAAGCCGAGCTGTGGAGCGCCGCTTTCACATCCGCCGCGATTTCCTCGCAGGCCCGTTTCGCCGCGGGCACGGTGCCGGACATGGCGGTGAAGGCGTGGGCGAGCCTGTCATAGCAGCGATAGGTGACGGGCACGTCCGCCGCCTTCAGCCTGTCGGCATATGCCGCCCCCTGATCGCGGAGCGGATCGAAGCCCGCCGTGACGACGATGGCAGGCGGCAGGCCGGACAGGTCCTCCGCCTTTAGGGGCGAGGCGCGCAGATCCTTCTTGTCTTCGGGCTTGTCGATGTAATGGTCGATGAACCATTGCATGATGTCGGCGGTGAGCGGATAGACCTCGGAGCAGCTTTCCATCGACCCGCCTTGCGCCTCCATATCCGTTACCGGATAGATGAGAAGCTGACACGCGGGCGCAGGACCGCCCTCGGCTTTCATTTGCTGCGCCACGACGGCGGAGAGATAGCCGCCCGCGCTGTCTCCGCCAACGCCGATACGGCCCGCCTCCATGCCGAAAGAGGATGTGTTTTCCTCAGCCCATTTATAGGCGGCCAGCGCATCGTCCACCGCGGCGGGAAATTTGTGCTCAGGTGCGAGACGGTAGTCGACGGACAGAACCGCGCAATTGGCGCTGCCGGCGAGAATGCTGCAGAAAGTCTCGCAGGTATCCAGATCGCCGATCACGCAGCCGCCCATATGAAAATAGACGAGGCCGGGCAGCGGGCCGGCTGCATGTTTGGGCCGGTAGAGACGCGCGGCCAGCCTGCCGCCGGGCCCCGGCATGACGACTTCGTCGATCGCCACATTGGCGCGCGGCGCATCGTCCAGAAGCGCCAGGCCCTGCGCCGCCGCCGCGCGGGCGGCCACCGGGTCGAGCGTGGTAAGCGAGGGGGCCTTCGCGCCCTGCACCGCAAGCAATTGCACGCGCGGATCGATCACCCTTCCGTCGATGGAGAGCGGCTCACCGCCCGACATGCGCAGGAGAGCGCCCTCGGGCAGTTTCATCAGGCCACGGATGACAAGCTTCTGTAAATTCATTTGCCGTCGTCCTTGCGGTCGTTCGCGCCGGAGGCCGCGGGCGCCGTGCCTGCGACGGGCAGATTGTGGAAACCGCCCAGCACCAGCGCCGTCGCAAACTCCGCCGCGGCGGCGGGGTCGACATTGTCGCGCGCGATCATGCGGTCGCCCATTTCCATGGCGAGCCCGACCACGGATGCCATCAGATATTCGGAATCCACGGGCGGCAGCGTGCCGTTGCGAATATCCTCTTCCATATATTCGCGGATCTCTTCAAAACCGGCGATCATTTCCGCCGTCTCCATGCGCACGCGCACCGTGTTCGGATTGCGGCGCATCACCTCGAACGTCTCCCGGTCGGAGGCGAGATATTCGAAATAGGCGTGAAGCGCATTGCGGATGAAGTCTTCGAAGGTGCGCGAGCGAATGCGCTCCGCGCGCAGGCGCGGGCGGATGCGGCGCATGCCTTCATCCATCAGCGCCTCGAACACTTCTTCCTTGCTGCGGAAATAATTGTAGAAGGTGCCGGAGGCGAGGCCTGTGCGGCGGATGATGTCGCGCACCGTCGTCGCGCCATAGCCCAGATCGGCAAAGACGCCCCGCGCCGCCTGAAGGATGGCCTCCCGATTGTTGATTTTCGTCCGTTCTCGCTTGCCGAGGGGCTTGCCTTCCGCCCGCTCCTTCACAGCGTCTTCCACGCTATCTTTCATACTGGTTCCAGTGCCCCCACCGGCCCGCCGCCGAGGCGGCTGACCCTGATTTCATGTTGGGCCCGAGTCTAGACAAAAGTGAATCAACGTCAACTTTGAGAATGCATCCCAGGGCGCAAAAACCGCTTTTCTTTCAGACAGTTGCGTAAGCGCACCTCGGTATCGGGCAGAATCACATAGAAATCCGGTATAGGTTATTCCCTTTCAGGGCGCAGTTGACACGACGACGCCCGGACGCCCTACTAGCGCCGTTTCGCGGCCGGCGGCAGCCCAAGGCAAGAGTGACCATGAGTGACCAGACGAATATCTCCCCCGAACAGATTCGGATGATGAAGGATGTGCTGATCGAGCATGTACCGCATGCACGCGCACTCGGCATGAAAGTCGAGGATGCCGCGCGCGGCGAGGCCTGGCTCAGCGTGCCCTATAACGAGGATCTGGTCGGCGACATCGAAACCGGCGTGCTGCATGGCGGCGTCATCACCGCCATGCTGGACAATGCCTGCGGCATCGCCGTCCAGCTTTCCCTGCCCGAGCGCATCGCGATCGCGACGCTCGACCTGCGGATCGACTATATGAAGCCCGCCACGCCCAAGCTCGACCTCAATGCGCATACGCATTGCTACAAGGTGACGAAGAACATCGCCTTTGTACGCGGCGCGGCCTATCACGAAGACGAGGAAGATCCGATCGCCACCTGTGTCGGCAACTTCATGCTGGCGGCCAACCGGGCCATGCCCATGCCGATTTCGGAAGAGCTTCGTCAGCAGGCGGATCAGGTTCTTGGCGGAGGAAAAGCGGAATGAGCGAGACGAAAGATCTGAGCCTGTTTCTCGATCGCATTCCCTATGCGCGTTTTCTCGGGGTCGGCGTCGACCGGCGCGGCAACGAGATCACTACTGTGCTGCGCTACAAGGAAGATCTGATCGGCAACCCCGTACTCCCGGCGCTGCATGGCGGCGCCATTGGTGCTTTCCTTGAAATGACGGCGATGGCTCAGCTCGCCTTCGAAACGGGGATCGACGCGCCGCCCAAGCCGATCAACATCACCATCGATTATCTGCGCTCGGGCAAACCGCAAGACACCTTCGCCCGCGCCGCGATCACCAAGCAGGGACGGCGCGTCGCCACGGTGCATGTGGAAGCCTGGCAGGAAGACAAGTCCCGGCCCATCGCCGCGGCGCATGGTCATTTCCTGCTGAAGCAGCCCGACGAAGCGGAAGCATGAGCGAGAATGCGTCGCCCGACAGGGTCACGCATGCCCGCGTCCTCGCCATTGCGGGTCCCATCGTCATCTCGAATGTCTCGACGCCTTTATTGGGGCTTGTCGATACGGCGGTCATCGGCCAGATCCCCGACCCGGCGCTGATCGGCGCCGTCGCGCTCGGTGCGACCATCTTCAGCTTTCTCTATTGGGGCTTCGGCTTCCTGCGCATGGGGACGACCGGGCTCACCGCGCAGGCGCTCGGCGCGGACGATATGGACGAAGTGCGCACGAGCCTGGGGCGCGCGCTCATCATCGCGGGCGTCGCGGGCCTTGCGCTCATCATGCTGCAATGGCCCATCGGCAAGATCGCCTTTTCGCTTCTTCACGGCAGCGCGGAGGTGGAGCGCCACACACATGACTATTTCGCCATCCGCATCTGGTCGGCGCCTTTCACGCTTGCCAACTTCGCGCTGCTGGGATGGTTCATCGGGCGGCACAAGGCGCGCACCGCACTTGCGCTCCAATTGCTGCTGAATGGCACGAACCTCGTCCTCGACATCACGTTCGTCGTCGGCCTCGGCTGGGGCGTCAAAGGCATCGCCGCGGGGACGGCCATTGCCGAAATCATGGCCGCGCTTGCCGGGCTTGCCATTGCCGCCGCCTCGCTCAAACGGATGGGCGGGCACTGGGACCGCGCCAAGCTCTTCGATGCAGAACGCATCCGGCGGACGATCACCGTCAATCGCGACATCATGATCCGCACGCTCTGCCTCGTCTTCGCCTTTGCCTGGTTCATGGCCAAGAGCGCGGATATGGGCGATGTGCAGCTTGCCGCCAATGCGGTGCTGATGCAGTTCGTCTCCACCTCCGCCTTTTTCCTCGACGGGTTCGCCTATGCGGCGGAGGCGCTGGTCGGCAAGGCCATCGGCGCGCGCACACGGGAGAGGCTTTCCGAAGCCGTGCGCATTTCCACCGTCTGGGCGGCGGGGACGGCGGTTTTCCTTTCCGTCGCTATCCTCGCGGGCGGTCCGTCATTCATCGACCTGCTGACGACCGCGCCGCATGTGCGCGACGCCGCGCGCCTCTTTCTGCCCTGGGCGGTGCTGACGCCGCTTCTGGCGGTGTGGAGTTTTCAGCTCGACGGCATTTTCATCGGCGCGACGCGCACGGTGGAAATGCGCAATGCGATGATCGTCACGCTTGCGCTCTTCCTTCTGGCATGGTGGCTGCTGGCGCCGGCCTATGGCAATCACGGGCTCTGGGGCGCCTTCATGATCTTCTATCTCCTGCGCGCCGCTTCGCTGTTCTACTACTATCCGCGCGTCAGAGCCGCCGCGGAGGCGGAGGGCCTCACCACTCGTTGAAGAGATCGAGCACGTCTTCCGGCGGGCGGCCGATCTTCGCGCCATATTCTCCGACCACGATGGGGCGTTCGATCAGGATCGGGTTTTCCACCATCGCCTTGACAAGCTGCTCGTCGTTCAGGCTTTCATCGTCGAGGCCGAGGGCCTTGTAGGGCTCTTCCTTCTTGCGCATCAGATCGCGCGGCTTCATGCGCAGCTTTTCCAGAATGCCTTTCAGCTCGGCCTCAGTGGGCGGCGTTTTCAGATATTCCACGATGTCCGGGACGATACCGTGCTGCTCCAGCAGGGAGAGCGTCTGGCGCGATTTCGAGCAGCGCGGGTTGTGGTACATCGTTACGGCAGTCATCGCCTGTCCCTTTCGAAAATTATTCCGTATCCTGACCGATGGCGTCCTGCACGCGGGCAAAGCCGTCGGCCTTCAGCATCGCGGTCAGGTCGCGCTTGATGGCGCCGACAAGGCCCGGCCCTTCATAGACGAGCGCGGTATAGAGCTGCACCAGCGAGGCGCCGGCCCTGATCTTTGCATAGGCGTCCGCGCCGCTGCCGATACCGCCGACGCCGACCAACGGTATCCGTCCGCCGGTCAGCTTGTACATCTGCCGCAAAATGGCCGTCGACAGACCGAAAAGCGGCTGGCCGGAGAGGCCGCCGGTTTCCCCCGCCCGGGCGCCCTGCACCAGCCCCTCGCGCGCGATCGTCGTATTGGAAACGATCAGACCGTCGAGGCCTTTTTCGGCGGCCACATCGGCGATGTCCTGTAATTCCTCATCCGTCAGGTCGGGCGCGATCTTGAGCAGGACCGGCGTTGCGCCCGCCCTCGCGGCCAGCACCCGCGTCACCAGCGTTTCGAGCTCCGCCTTGTTCTGCAGCGCGCGCAGGCCGGGCGTGTTGGGCGAGGAGATGTTGACGGTGAAATAGCTCGCCAGCCCCTCGAAAGCGCGGATGCCGGTTTCATAATCGGCGATGCGGTCTTCGCTGTCCTTGTTGGCGCCGATATTGACGCCGACGATGCCGGGCCGTCCGCGCCGCGCCTCAAGGCGGCCTTTGGCGGCCGCATGGCCTTCATTGTTGAAGCCGAGCCGGTTGATGACGGCACGCTCATGCGTGAGGCGGAAGATGCGGGGGCGCGGATTACCGGCTTGCGGGCGCGGCGTCACCGTGCCGATTTCCGCAAAGCCCATGCCAAGGCGCAGCATGGCGTCGGGCACTTCGGCATTCTTGTCGAAGCCCGCCGCTATACCGACGGGATTGGGGAAATGCAGTCCGAAGAGGTCTATTCCCAGTTCAGCGGGGTCGGCCCCTCCAGCCGGCACAAGGCCCAGCTTCAGCGCGCGAATGGTGTTGCGATGCGCGGTCTCGGGATCCATCAGGCCCAGAAAGGGCCTTGCGAGCGGGAAGAGGTTCATCCGCTTCAGCTCTCCCCGTCCATGACCGCCGCCGGAAAGACATGCCCGCCCTCCGGCCCCAGCGGCAGGTCGTGCACGCCGGTCACGGCCGTCATCGGCAACACGTCATAGAGGTGGGGAAAGAGGTCGCCGCCGCGCGAGGGCTCCCATTTCAGCGCCTCGCCCAGCGCGTCCGCATCCACGGCCACCAGCAACAGGCCCTTGCGGCCCGCAAAGTGCCGCGCCGCGGTCTCGCGGACCTGCGCCGCGGTCGAGAAATGGATGAAACCGTCATCGAGATCGACAGGCGAGCCGATGAACCGTCACTCCGCTTCGGCGGCGTGCCATTCATGCGCGCCCACTATCTTGAAGATGGTTTTGGTCATAAGCCGTCTGATGTTTCTCGCGAAGTGCGCGCACTCTAGCGGCGGGGATGCCCCCTCACAAGCTGGCGCGCCGTCGCCTGCCGGGGCCTGCCGGGGCCGCGCTCCATATGGCGCGATTCCCGAAATCATGCCAGATTGCGGAAATAGGATTTTATTCAGCGCTCGCGTCATATCCGGAAGGGAGCTTGCCGCATGCCGCGTCAAATGACCCATGCCCGCATCTGGGCGGCGATCGACAAGCTGGCCGCGCATCGCGGCCTGAGCATTTCCGGGCTTGCCCGGGCGGCGGGGCTGGACCCGACTTCCTTCAACAAATCCAAGCGCTTCACCCCTGCCGGACGGCCGCGCTGGCCCGGCACGGAAAGCCTTTCGCGCGTGCTGGAGGCGACCGGCGCGGGCCTCGACGAATTTCTGACGCTGGTCGAGGATGGCGAGACGGCAGGCGAACACACGCATCGCGTGCCGCTGATCGGATTTGCACAGGCCGGTCTCGGCGGGTTTTTCGACGATGCGGGATTTCCGGTGGGCGGGAGCTGGGAAGAGATCGCCTTTCCCGCCATTGCCGACCCCAATGCCTATGCGCTGGAAATCTCCGGCGACAGCATGGAACCGGTTTACCGGGCAGGCGACATCATCATCGTGTCGCCCAATGCCAGTATCCGGCGCGGCGACCGCGTGGTGGCCAAAACCGCCGACGGTCAGGTTCTGGCAAAGGCCTTGGGGCGCCGCATGCAGGGCGAGATCGAGCTTCTGTCGCTCAACCCGGCCTATGAGACGATCCGGGTTCCGGCCCGGGAACTGATCTGGCTCGCCCGCATTCTCTGGGCCAGCCAGTAA
>NZ_NYVD01000156.1 GCF_002684405.1 Parvibaculum sp.
GATAGACGAGCCGCGAAAAGGGCGCCCGGCCCGGCAGCGCGAAGTAATTGCCCTTGGCAAAATGCGCCTCCGGCACGAAGCCGGGATCGAGACCTTCAATCCGGCGAGCAAGCTCAGGCGCATGAAGCCCCGCCGCATTCACGACCTCGCGCGCGCGAAGCCTCATGGGTGCATCGCCGCCGACATGAACGTCACCCCCCGCCGTGCCCGCTTCGACACGCTCCACCTCGGCGTGAAACGCTATCGCGCCGCCAAGATCTTCAAACTCTCCCTGCAGGCTCAGCATGTAGGCGTGGGAATCCAGAATGCCCGTCACCGGCGAATGTAGTGCCGCCAAACAGGAAAGCTGCGGCTCGGCCTGCCGGGCGCTGCGTGCGTCGATTTCCTCGATCCCCTCCACGCCGTTCTCGCGCGCCCGGGCCGCGATCCCCGACAGGGCATCGGCCTGCGCCTCGTCGGTCGCGACGATAAACTTGCCGCATTGGCGATAGGGCAGCCTGTGCGCCTCCAGATAGGCATAGAGGAGGTGCCGCCCCTTCACGCAGGCGCGCGCTTTCAGGCTCCCGGTCGGATAGTAGATCCCCGCATGAATGACTTCGCTGTTGCGCGAGGAGGTCTCCGTGCCGATCGCGCCCGCGCGTTCGAGCACGACCACCTCACGGCCCGTCATGGCTAGTGCGCGGGCACAGGCGAGCCCCACCGCGCCTGCGCCGATCACCGCCGTATCGATCTCATAAATCTCGGTCACAAAACCCGTCCCCGGAATGCCGGAAGGATCAGGATTAGCCGATTTCCTCGCGCAGCACGAGATGGCGGGCACATCCCTTGAAATGTCGAGTTTTGTACCCGCCCTTGAAGAATAGCCCCTGATTACAAAGATGTAGGCAGACGTTGCGTCACCGGCGCAAACCCTCGAACGCGGAGCGGCTGAAGACCATGGACACTGCACTGAACGACACTCCTGCCCTCCAGAGCGGCAGCAAGCTGGACTTCAAGGTCAGGAACCGGCAGTTCGCCAGCGGCGAAGACCGCCACTGGTATGGCGGCGATCCGGTCATCACCGCGCATTACAATGCGCTCTCCAGCATGTTTCCGGATGGCGAACGCTTTTTCTGCGACAGCGTGCGCGCTCAGAAAGACAAGATCACCGACCCGAAGCTCCTGAAAGAGATATCAGCCTTTGTCGGGCAGGAAGCTGTCCATTCGCGCGAACACAAGCTCTACAACGAGCGCATCCAGGCGCAGGGCTACCCCATGGACAAGCTCGAGGGCCTTACCGAGTTCGGCCTCAAGATTGCGCGCCGCCGGCTGCCGCTCAAATGGCAACTCGGCCAGACCTGCGCGCTGGAGCATTTCACCGCGATGCTGGCCAACCAGCTGCTGCGCGACACGGATATGGCGGAAAAGGCCAAGCCGGAGGATTACGAACTCTGGATGTGGCACGCCGTGGAAGAAACCGAACACAAGGCCGTCGCCTTCGACACGCTGAAGGCGGTGAGTTCGCCGGTCGGCTTCTACATCAACCGCGTCCGCGCCATCCTCATGACCACCTTGTTCTTCAATATCGGGCTCGTCGTGAATATGTGGCTCCTGCTGCGCGCCGACGGGCTGCAATGGAGCCCGCGCGCCTGGGGCCGCTGGGTCTGGTACATGTTCGGCAAGCCCGGCCATATCCGCAAATCGCTCGGCGAGTATCTCGACTGGTTCCGCCCCGGCTTCCACCCCTGGGATCACGACAATCGCGAACTGGTGGAGCGCTGGAAAATCGCCCAGGGCGAGAAGCTCGACGCAGAAGGCGACGCTGCGGCGGCGGCCTAACTGACCGCGTCCCCACCCTCCAGGCGCCACCCACCGAACCAGCTCTTGCGCTTGAAATAGCGTTCCGCCTCGACCGGCCGCGTCGAGAAAAGGGGCGTCCTCATTTTCAGTGTGAACGAACATAGATAGCCATCCTCGAACGGATGGCATTCATGTTTGGCGACCCGAACATCCATCAAATCATCCACGGCCTGCGACGTGCTGCCCGCGGCCAGGGCGCGAGTGTGAAGGTCTTCCTTCACCGCCGACTGCAAATCCTTTTCCGACGGCTCTCCACATGCTGCCAGCGTCAGAAGCAATGGCAAAAGAAGAGCTGTTCGCTTGCGCATACCGACCTCGACCTCCCAAACACTAAACTGGTCACACGGCTCATTCGCCTCCGGCCATGTTGCCGTTCGGCCTGGCATCAGGGTGTGAAATTTTGTGATCATTCGCTCTCGGTTTTCCCGGATTTGGGCACAGAGAGTCGGATGACAACGAGCGGTCTAAATGAAAACTCCCCGCAAGACGGCCGCAGCTAAGAAGGCGAAGCTGCGAAGTCTTGCGGGGAGCGGTATGGGGCTCAACCGGGAGGACGACACCCCATATTCGGTTTAGACAGCGTCCAATCCTAGAAGGTGTAGGACGCCGAGAAACTCATGAAATCCTTGTCATTGCTGCTGTTTCGATAGGAATTGCCAAAGTTCATGGTGTAATCGAGCCCGACCTTGTAACTGGACTGGTAGTCCGCGGTCACGCCGAGCGTGGTCGATATTTTACCTTCGACGAAACCGGGGCCGATGGGTCCGGCCGAATAACCCGAGACGTCATGGCTCCAGACAAGCCTGGGCGACAGCGTCCAGGGTGTCCCGAACGCATTGTTGTACTGAAGGACGCCGATCAGCCTGTAACCCCAGGAGAACTGGCTCGCATACTGGATAGGTATGGAGCAGGCCCCGCTCGATTTGAGCTGACATTTGTCGCCAAAGGTCGCCGCGATGCCCGGGTTATAAGCCGTCTCGCCGGAGCGCGGGATGGCCAGGTGGTAGGAGCCGGCATCCGGCACCCACTGGAACCCCGCATTGCCGATCAGGATCAACAGATCAGAATCGAAGAACGAGGTCACCGGGTTGGAGGTCGTCAGTGTCGAGAGCGTATAGACCTGCCCGTGAAGTGCATCGGTCCGGCGATAGCCCTGAATGACATCACCCGGCGCGGCTGGCGGCCCCGTATAGTAAGGCTCGTCCCCCGGCGCCGGTGAGTAGCCGAAATTCACTGCATCGACCGCCTGAATCTCGTTGGGATCGACCTGGAAAGGCATGTTCGGATAGTAGGCAAGCTCACCGGACACCGCGGTCCCGTTCAGGAGGTTGACCGTGGTGTTGAAGCTCGTTCCGAACATCTTGATATCGGCCGGATACTGCGCCAGCAGTTTCTTATTGTCGCCCGCCGACAGCGCAAAAATGGCCTGACCATAGGTGATCGGATTGCCGTTATCATCTGTCGCCGGAGAGGCGGCCGTACATCCAGATCCTTTGAGCGTGCCCTGACCGGGCGGACAGAACGCCCGCGCCGCGATATAGGCAGGATTGGTCGAGGCAGGATAGGAGGCCGTCGTCGTCCCGATGGGCAGATTGGAATGGAAGTTGGTGAAGTACCCTGCCAGCTCGGTTCCCTGATTGAGCCAGTCCGCATAATAGCGCAGTGCAAAGCCGTACTGCCCCTGCTTGGGTGGTTCCTGAGAGGCGATACGCTCTATGGTCGTCGACGGCGCATAGGTGGTTCCGTTGGAGCGCGTATAAACCTCACCGCCCGCCAGCGCGTAGGCACACCCGTCCACGAGGCTGTCATCGGGCGAGAAAAAGCTGCCGCAGGCCGGGAGGCGAGAGCGCGTCCAGTCCGCGATATACATGGCCTCGAAAGTGAAACCCGCGGGCAATCCAAGGCTCGCATAGGCGCTGAGTTGCGGCCGGTAAAGCTCCTTGAGCTCCAGCCCCGGCTTGGTAAGCGCCGCCACATAGAACGGCAGATAGGAGGACACACCACCCGGCAGAAGAAGGCTCTCGCCCCAGTTCACGACCTGCCGCCCCAGACGAACGGTCAGGGGCTGATCGAGAACGTCGAAATTGCCATAGACAAAAGCGTCGAGCAGTTCAGCCCCGCGGGCCTGAAGAAGGGCGGCCTGATCGCCTCTTAAATCGTCCGACAACGGACGACGCTGATCCGTCGGCGCATTCACAGGCCCGAACCGGCCGCCGCCGGTCCCCAGATAGCGATCGCCATAATAGTCGTAATACGCCTTGCCGCGTACGAAGGCGCCGTAATTACGCCACCGCGCTTCGACCTCGGAAATGCCTTTGACAGGTGTCGAGATCGGCTCCCATTGCTTGACGTTGATATTACCGTCATCGGAGTTGACGCTGTAATCCGTCCCTGCCGCGCCCAGGCAGCCGCCATTGTAAATCGAGATATAGCGGCAGTCCTGCGCACCGGTACGAACGCTGGCCGCGGCGGAAAGCGTGGTGGAGAAATTGAAATCCACCTCGCCGATTTCCATCTGAGCCGCCTGCGCCGTCCCTGCAGCGAAGGCGCCCCCTCCCGACACCAGCAATAACGCAAGCGTCCGGCTGATCCTCCCCTTGATCATATTCGTTCCCTTGTTCCCCTGAATGTAAAAGTAAAACGGACCGCACGGCCCCTCCCTAAGGCAGTGCATCCGCGAGCGGTTGCGTGACAAGCGTCAGCGGCACAAGATTGTCGACAATGCCCGCCCCTGTGGCACCGGTGTTGACGAGCTCGCCCACCGTCTGCCCCGTCGGCAGCCGCGTCCCCGCCACATCGAAGACCGCGTCCGTCACCGGAATGAGAACCGGCGCCAACGGATCGACGATGATTGCGGTATCGGGCAGCGGGATCGGCAGGCCGAACGGTCCGCCGCCTTCATTGTCCGAAGCCCCGGCAAGCTGAAACAGAACGGGCGTCAGGATAGGCGACAGGCCGCTGAGGTTATTGTCCCGGCTCGAGGCGCCAAGGCTGGTGACAAGCGTTTCAAGACCATCGCCCACGGGCCCGAGCGGAGCCGCACCCGCCGGCACTGCGCCGCCCAACGGAGCGTCGCTGCCGCCCGACAGAAGAACGGGCACGAGCCCGCCTTCGGTTCCGATGAGCCCGCCAACGGCGTCATAGCCCAACAGATCCTCGCCCAGACCCCCGGCGCCGCTGACGCCAAGCGCGGGCGCTGATCCCACCGCTCCCGCCAGCTGATCGGCCGGCAAGGCACCTGCCAGGGGTGAGGCCGGTGCATCGGCCGCAACGCCCCCGAGAACGCCGCTCTCGCCGCCGCCAAGCAAATTCCCCAATGCTCCGCCATCGCCAAGCAATGGCGTTAAGACATCCCCGGCGGTCGAGGCAAGCACACCGCCATCGCCTGTTACGCCGAGCTGAATGCTGTCGGGCGCCGCGCTCCCCGCGGGCTGGCTCGACACACTCGGCGTACCGCTTGCCGTACACCCGCCGAGAAGAGCAGCGCTTATGATAAGACCTGCAAAATGCTTCATGGGTTCCTCCTCCCCTACTGACAAAATGGTAGGTCCAAAAAGGAGAGGCGATGCGTCGGCTTTTGTTCGGAATTGTGATGCGTCGGAATGTCGCAGTGCAGCATGGCCGGACCGCGTCCCCAAACAATGTCGCCGGAGCTGGACACCGGAAGGGACGGCGCGTTGATGGTCCAGCCTGTAGGCGTCAGGCCACCCAAAAGAATGGGGCTCTAACGACCTCCCACAAAGGCGGACAAAAAGGACTCTCGCGATCTTGCGACCGCGAGAGCCGTTATTGTAGCGGTGGCCGGCGAGGTCCGACCCGGAAGGAGCTCAACATGACCGATCGCAATTTGCGAACCGATACGCCCTTTTCGAAGGCCTCGCGGTAGAGGCGCCTTTCCCTGGCAGAAAATGCCGGCAAGAGATCGGGCTCCAGACCGAGATCCATTGCGATATCGCGCCGGAGGGATGCGATCACCGACTCGAAGTGATCCGGCTTCGGCCCCCCGACCCGAAATACCTCGAAGCGGTTGAGCAAAGGCTCCGAAATATGATCGAGCGAGTTCGCCAGCGCGATCCAGGAAACCTGGGCAAGACGCGCCTGACCAAGCAGGCATTCGTCGAAATAGCTCTGGGCGGTCCCCGGTTCCAGGAAGTTGAGGAGCGTCGCCTGCACGTGCCCGTTCCGGGCGCTGCCCCCTGCCTTCTCGATCTCGTCGACAACCAGCACGGGGTTCGCGGTCCGATGTCTCTCGATGGCAATCAGCGGAAAACTCGGCTGAGCCGTTGCGTATCCCCGCGCCGTACCGGCGAGCATTCGATTATCCGATGCCCCGGCAACCGACACGAGAGCCGAGCCAGCCCCGCTCAGATCGCCCAAACGCTGGGCAAATCGCGACTTCCCGCAGCCCGGGGGCCCGACGATCAGGATCGGCGACAGACGAAACCAGGGTTCACCCGCCATCGACCTTAATCGGAGCGTACCGCAAACCGCATCGATCAGCTCCTCGAACCATGGGAACTCGCTCTTGAGCGCCAGGTCCAGAAGCTCGATCGAGCTGGCAAATCCCGCCAGTGGAAGCGGCCGAAGCAATGCCTGGTAGCGCTCGGCGACCTTCTTGCCTTCATGGCCATGTCCCTCACCGACCGAATCCAGCACCTGCAGAAAGGGCCGACCATCCCGGACCATGATCCCCCGCTCGTCCCGCCAGGGCTGAACCGGCTCGTCGTCGGTCTCGTCTTTGCCCTCGGAATCGTCATTGAGCATTTCAAGCTCGCGCTGCAGATCGGCATGGCCGAACAGATAGTCCTGCACGCCGCTTTCCCATTGCTCCGCGAGACGCCGCAGCCGTTCCACCTCTTCTGCGGACACATCCTCATCTTCCATGCGCTCGCGCAACCGGGCACCAAGCTCAAGGCGCGCGATCGCACTGCGCAAGCGCGCGGCAACGAAGATCAGGGACATCACGATGTCGTCATGCGCCACACGCCCGTGATCGCTGAGGCGGCGCAAGGAGACCGCCAGCTTCAGCGCATAGATCGAATGCTCAACACGATATGCGGGATCCTGCAAACGTTCGAGCAGTCTGCTCTCGCGCGCAGACACAGGCAGGTCCCGGCGCCGGCGATCCTTGTAGATTTCGCGCACGAGACGATGAACAAACGGCCCGACGCGAACGCTCAGGCGATAGTCCTTCAGCTCGTAATGGCGCCATAATTCCAGAAAAGAGTGAGACATCTTCCCGTCTCCGCAAAACAAAAAAGCCCACCTGACGGCGGGCTCAGCGGCACACGGGCTCCGTCAGGTATCAAGTCACGCGATCGCTGCATATGTCTTGCGACACACACAGGTCTGCTCCGGTGCAATTGTTCGATACCATTCGGATTCCCTCTCAAAAACGAAGCAGCGATCTACGCCTCTGCCCCGCTGGTGTCAAGACCCTCTGTTTTAATGGGATCCGCGCTTTGGATATTCAACAAGGGGTAGTGTCAGAACACATTCACAGCTCTATTGCGCATCGCTCGTATCCCCACCCGTCAAGACAGCAACGCATCCAGAACGCCATCGACAAGAAGCCGCTCGCTCTCATCACTCTCAAGTGCTGCCGCTAGGAAGCGCTCATTCACTAAACCCAGCTAGATCGCACCGCGCAGCATTTCTGCATTTCTTCGGGGGCCTCATACAGTAAAACGAGAAAGTATCCCGCTTTACAATCGGCGTGGCAGATGGGACACCCCTCCCCAGATATTTTCTGTGAACGGAATGTGTTAATCCGCTTCTTCCTGGATTTCACTTTCGACGAAATCGAGTATCTCGGAAATCAACGCTTCCGCCTGCCGGTCGAGGGTAGGGTCATTCCGGGAAACACCTGCTGCGACCAACATATCGCGGGCAGCGACTCTATACGTCTCGAACTCGCTCATCCAACGAATCAAATCGTTGAAACGATCAGAATCGCAAAGGCGTTTTGATTCAAAATCGGGCCCTGGCCGAACTTCCGGACGAAGCTGCGATGCAAGCAAGTCTCCGTAGCGTCCCTGATCACCCAGAATGCGGTTTGCCTCGATCAATCTCTCATTCTGGCTTCTCGCCCATGCACATGCCGCCTCCTCACTGGTAAAAGGCTCATCCGGACACACGATTCCCGGAAACTTGCATACCGGCAGATACTGCGTTGCCCTGAAGTCCGCGACCTCTGCGTGGTCAGGGGCATACCATTTGCGTTCGAGAGAAATACCATGACGCCGCAATTGCAAGGCCAGCTTCCCGAGAATCCGCGCCTTGTTCTCTCTGGAAAATACTCTGGATGCGGCAAGGTCGCCGGACCCTGCGATCGGAACGCTCAGAATCGCGAACCGGAGATCGCGTGGCGAGAGAGCAACAGAAGCGCCGACTGGAATCACTCCATCCGCCTCATCGAAAATCCGGTAGATGGATCGTATGATATCCTTGATCTCATCATCCAAATTCTGAACCGGCCTCCCGCCACCGTCAGATTTCTCCATCCTGATTTCGCATCCGGTCGCAATGACTTTACGAGGAGTCAATTTGACCGCGTGAGCGGCCATAATGCGGTCAATGAGGTCCGTAATAGGCGCCAGCTCCTTGATCAATTCGGTTTTTCCTTCACGAACCAAATATCGCGCGCGTCTGGCGTCATCCTGCGCATGAAAGGTCCATACCGGGCACTCCGAAATCTGATGTGAAGTACGATAGGACGTCCACTGATCATATGCGGTCACCTGCATCGGATATTCTCCTTCAACCTTTAGATTAACGGCCCAATCCGGGAAGCCCGGCGTCATAATCATTTTCCGCCTCGTCATCGATACGGCGCGTTTTGGAGCGCCCTTTGGGCTCTGTCGCAAATGCGGCATCCCGCATTTCCTCTTCTGCCGGATCCCACGGAATATCTCGCGGATCCTGATCCTTCTCACGCTTGAGCTCCTCGATGATGTCGGAAAGCCTGCTGCGAAACGGATATGGGTGATCCTCTTCTTCCGGCTGCATCAACTCCAACAGGGCGCGCACAATCGATACGATTTGGTCGGGTCGCAGCTCGGTCTGGAACTCCTGATCGAAGCTGTAACAGACATAATTGAACGAATGTTGCTCCGTAGAGAGCTGTCCGCGCAGCTGACGCCGGACAAGGTGCCAGCGCTCGATGAGTGCCAACCGCTTCTCGAACTCGTCCCGCGTATATTCCCGCAAATCATTGGGTAACGCTGTCGGCCGCGCGTCCATACAAATCGGGTTTCGCTGGACCCGCTCCATTTTCTTCGCTCGCTGGGCGGCATATTCCAGCGCAAGCGCGACGGGCCGACGCGACCGGTTTTGTTCACGCACCCAGTGTTCAAGTTCGGAGCGGTCACCGAGCGGTGGCGTCGGCACCAGGCTCACAACCGGCATCGGAGCATTCATGGCTTTGTAGTAGGCCGTGGGGGGCGTCGCCCGCCGTCCACCCCCTTCCCGCGCCCGCTGAAACCCCATGCATGCAAGCACTTCGGCGATTTCGGTATGACATGCTTTCAGAAATTCGGGGGTCATAATTTCCGCCGCGCATAGGCGCCCGTCTTCCGTGATAGGCACGACAAGCGCATGGATGTGATAATTCTGTTCATCCGCATGCTCCTCGACCGCGACCAGCCGGTCCCCCCACTTGTTGCGGAGCCACTCCAGGACGAGTCCTGAAAACTCCCGGATCTTTTCTGGCCTCAGCCGGTCTTCAACCTTTTCAGCCAGGGGGTCACCGAATGCGCCCGGCGAGCCGGAGATGACGAATGCCAGAGCCACCACGGAAACCGATGTAAGTTTCAGCCCCTTCCTCAGGATCATCCTCAAAAGGGTCAGGAAGAGCTCATCCGGCGTACTCGAGTATCCCTCAGCGCTGACAATGAAGCCTTGCGATAGATCGCTCCACGGAGGCATCTCGTGGTGATCACGCGAGCCCTTCAACGCGTGGCTGTTCCGCAGCTCTGCTGCACCGTGCAGTTTATCCGCACTAAATACGGGTTTGAGTGTCATCGTTTTCTCCTATCGGGGGTTGCCTTCCGGGAGAATCCGGCCGCGGTTTGCAAGAAAGGAGAAAAAAATGTGAGCGATTTGTCGATCAGCCTCCAGAAAGAGACGCGTAGCGTAACCAGACAGCCTTTACGGAAGCACGATGCCGGCATGTCAGCGCGCTATTTGTTCGATTCGTTGAACAGGTCACCGTTCACAGTCCAGTTTCGGGACTGTGCCATACCGACAGACCGGTCCTCCTGGCCTATTCATTGACGATTGTCTTGAGGTTCCGGTGTCCCAACAGGCCGAGCCGCATCGGATCGCTCGATCAGGCCACCGGAGAAAATCGATCGGGACCATCTCTGGAGATACCCCCGAATCTGCTTGAACGCTGCTTGGAGCCTTCGATCAGTCGTCGCAGAATTCCTCGCCCAGCCCTTGCTTTAGGAGCTCCTTCGAGCAGGCTGCGAAAAGATTGCGTGGATTCCGGTCAGCGCCTGGCCTGATCGGTACAACCAAACCTCGCATGTCAACGCGTCCAATGCTCGTTTTGGATGCAAGGAACAAACGCCTTCTGTCCCAAACCACACTGGAATAACGAAGGCAGCGATTGAGGACGTTCTCAGCGTCGAAGCACTGCAGCCGATCCCCATCGCGACTTCCCAGACTGAGGAGATGGCCTTCCCGGGCATCTTCGAGGTAAACGCCGAATGAAATGCGATGAACTTCGGGATGATGTCCACGCATTCGACAGGGTTGATCTTTCACCAGCCGCCGGATCTTGGACTGCACATCCGCAAGCCCCTGGCGGTTCTTGCGCTTGTTGATATGGACTACGAACCCATCCTCCGCAGCCTGCACAATCACTTCCTCAATGGCGGGAAGCGGGTCAGTCTCCACACCAATATCGGGAAGTTTGGCCACCTCGAGATATGTCGTCGCCATGACTGGGCACCCTCTAAGAAGTTTAAGAGGCCCGAATCATCACGAAAAACTTTGCAAGAAAGGATTTTCTTGTTAACTCAATGAGTTAGGCAGTGATTGATCGCACTGCCAAACGGATGCTCTCGCTGGTTGAGCAGTCCCATTGGTTGGGAAGCTTAATAGCTACTCCGCCGCGGGCTTCTTCACATCCCGTCCGTAGACGTCGTCGAAACGGACAATGTCGTCCTCGCCCAGATAGGAACCTGACTGCACCTCGATGATGCTCAAGGGTTCCGTGCCGGGATTTTCGAGACGATGCCGGGTCTCGATCGGGATGTAGGTGGACTCGTTTTCTTCGAGGAGGAAGATGTCATCCCCGACGGTCACACGCGCCTGCCCCTTCACCACGACCCAGTGCTCGGCCCGCTTGTGATGAAGCTGCAGCGAAAGCGACGCGCCCGGATGCACCATCAGATGTTTCACCTGATGCCGGTCGCCCTCGTCGAGCCCTTCATAAAAGCCCCAGGGACGGTAAACGCGGGTGTGGCTCTGATGCTCGCTGCGCCCGTCCAGCGCGAGCTTCTCGACGATCTTCTTCACATCCTGCACACGGTCGCGGGACGCAACCAGCGTCACGTCTCCCGTCTCGACCACGACGAGGTTTTCCACACCCAGCGTCGCCACAAGGCCGGATTCCGCCCGCACGAAGGTATCGCGTGTATCATGCGTGATGACGTCGCCTGAAAGCACGTTGCCCGCCTGGTCCTTGTCGCCGACCTCCCAAAGCGCCGACCAGGAACCGATATCGCTCCAGCCCATATCGACCGGCAACACGGCGGCATCCTTCGTGTGCTCCATCACGGCATAGTCGATGGAGTCCGACGGCGACGCACAGAAGGACGCTGCTTCGAGACGCAGGAAATCCAGATCCCTGGCGCCTTTTTCGACGGCGCTTTCCGCGCAGCGGGCGATCTCCGGGCATTGCGCCTGCATTTCCTCTAGAATGCGGTCCGCCCGGAACATGAAGATGCCCGAGTTCCAGGAATAATTCCCGTCGGCTAGGTAGCTCTCCGCCGTTGCACGGTCGGGCTTCTCCACAAACCGCTCCACCTCGAAAGCGCCGTCGGCGAGCGCGTCGCCCTTGCGGATATAGCCATAGCCGGTTTCCGGCCCCGACGGCACGATACCGAAGGTGACCAGCTTGCCCTGGCCGGCAAGCGTGGCGCCGATCCCGACCGCCCGCTGAAACGCTTCCACATCGGCAATGTGATGATCCGCCGGCAGGACCAGCAATATGCCTTCAGGGTCGTGGTCCCGCACAAAGGCCGCCGCGGCGGCCGCGGCGGGCGCCGTATTGCGCCCCTCCGGCTCCAGAATATGGGCAAGCGGCGTCAACCCGGCATCATGCATCTGCTGGGCAATGATGAAGCGGTGCTCGTCATTTGAAATGATGATGGGGGCGGCAAAGCCTTCCCGCCCACTCACGCGGATCGCCGTCTCGGTCAGCATGGCACGCTCCGAGACGAGCGGCAGCAGCTGCTTCGGGTAGAGGGCACGGGATGTGGGCCAGAGCCGCGATCCAACCCCGCCCGACAGAATTACCGGATAAATCATCTTCGTCCCCGTTCAGCGCCACTGTGTCGTCGATTGAGCCGCATCCTAGCGCGCCAACCCGATGTTTTCAGTAGCAATTTCATCCAAAGGTTAAGAGCTGTCTCTCCGGGGCAACGCGCCGTCGTTCAGCGGCGCCATGTCCCGCCACGTCATCAAATCATCAAGACCGCGTTATGCCCGCGTCACAAGCGGGTGGAATAAGAAAATCAATGAAAACGCTCTTTTGATTGATTTTCTGAATGGTGGCCCGGTGCTTTCAACTGTCGATATCTCGGTCCGTTACGGCCCTGCCCGCCCTGCTGTGGACGGTGTCTCGCTGTCCTTCACCGAAGGAAGCTTCTCCGTTCTCCTCGGGCCCTCCGGCGCCGGCAAGTCCTCTCTTCTGAGAGCGCTCAACGGTCTTGTCAAACCCAGCGACGGCCAGGTGCTTGTCGGCGACAAACCGCTTGTCTTCTCCGGCGCGGCGCTTCGCGCACATCGCCGCCGGACGGCCATGATCTTTCAGCAGCACCAGTTCGTGGGCCGCATCTCCGCGCTGGCCAACACGCTGACCGGACGGCTGGGATATTACAGCAGCTGGCGCTCGCTCCTTCCGCTGCCCGCCGACGAAAAACGTTTTGCGATGGACTGCCTCGAACGCGTCGGTCTCGGCGAGTTCGTTCTGAAGCGCGCCGATCAACTGAGCGGCGGACAGCAGCAACGTGTCGGCATTGCCCGCGCCCTTGCCCAACGGCCTGAATTCCTGATCGCCGACGAACCGGTGGCAAGCCTCGACCCGGCCACCGCCCATCGCGTGCTGACCTTGCTGCGCACCGTGTGCAAGCAGGACGGCATCACCGCGCTTGTGAGCCTTCACCAGGTCGACCTCGCCCGCACATTCGCCGACCGCGTCATCGGCATGCGCGACGGCGGGATTGTCTTCGATGGCACACCGCAACAGCTCGACGCAGGCGCGCTCGACCAGATCTACGACCGGCAGGGGGCTCCCGGCGATCCGGACCCCGAAAGCGCGGTCGAAGATGACTCCAGCTGGAACCCGATCCCACTCACGCCCTAACCAACAGGTAGCATGATGAAGAAGATTGCCACTTTCTGCGCATCGCTCGTTCTTGGCGCAAGCGCTCTCTTCGGCAGCGTATCCCACGCCGCCGAAGCCAATCCGGACACGCTCCGCGTCGCCCTTCTCCCCGACGAAGACGCGGCAACCATCATCAAGAAGAACCAGCCCCTGAAGGACTATCTTGAGGAAAAGCTAGGCAAGAAAGTCGAACTCGTCGTGACGACCGACTATTCCTCGATGATCGAGGCAATGCGCTTCGGACGCCTCGAACTCGGCTATTTCGGCCCGCTCTCCTATACGCTTGCCAAATCCAAGAGCGACATCGAGCCCTTCGCAGCCCGCCTCAAGGGCGGCTCCGCGACCTATCATTCCGTCCTTATCGGCAACACCGAAGCAGGCGTCACCTCCATCGACCAGGTCGAGGGCAAGGATGTCGCCTGGGGCGACACCGCCTCGACCTCGAGCCACCTCATTCCGAAATCGATCCTGCGGGCTAACGGCCTTACCGAGAAAAAGAACTACCGGGAACATTTCCTCGGCGCGCATGACGCCGTCGCCGTCGCCGTGCAGAACGGCAAGGCCCAGGCCGGCGGACTCAGCCAGCCGATCTTCCAGAGCCTCGTCAAGCGCGGGCTCATCGATGAAACCAGGGTGACGGTCCTGCAGGTCTCCAAGCCTTTCCCGCAATATCCCTGGACGATGCGCAGCGACCTCGCACCGGAACTCAAGGAAAGGATCCGCGCCACCTTCCTCGAAATGAAGGACGAGAACGTGTTGAAGGCCTTCAAGGCCGACGGATTCGCACCGGTGAGCGACGCCGACTATGACGTCGTCCGCGATCTTCAGGCGAAGCTCGGTCTCTGATCGGGTTGACGGTCCGGCGGGCCGCAACGGTCCGCCGGACCCTTTTCAACGAGAGTGACGCATCATGACATCGGCCACCGGCTCCCTCCTCGACTATGAGGCCATCCTGCGCGAAGAGACGCGCCAGGGACGTCGAAATCTTATCGTTCTCGGCATCATCGCTCTTTTCGTCGTGCTCAGCGCGCAGACCACCGGCATGTTGAACCTGACCCGGCTGATCGAAGCGCCCGAGGCCATCGGCATTCTGTTCATGGATATGATGCCGCCGAAATTCGCGAACTGGCGGGACTGGGTGAAGCCGTTCGTCGACACGATGGCAATGAGCATCGCTGGCACCGCCCTTGCCGTGATCTTCTCTCTGCCGCTGGGATTTCTCGCCGCCCGCAACACCACGCCCCATATCGCGGTCTATCGGCTGAGCCGTCTTCTACTGAACGTGCTGCGCTCCATTCCCGAACTCATCATGGGCATCGTCTTCGTGGCCGCCGTGGGCTTCGGCCCGCTTCCCGGCGTCCTCGCCCTCGGTTTTCACTCGATCGGAATGGTGGCGAAGTTTTTCGCCGAAGCGATCGAACATGTCGATCACCGTCCGATCGAGGCCGCACAGGCCGCCGGCGCTTCACCGTTCCAGGTTATCCAGCACGCGATCCTGCCACAGGTCTTTCCGCAGATCGCAGATGTGACGCTCTATCGCTGGGAATACAATTTCCGCGCCTCCACCGTGATGGGCATGGTCGGCGCCGGCGGTATCGGCCTTGAGCTGATGTCCTCTCTGCGCCTGATGCAGTACCGGGAAGTCGCCGCGATGCTGCTCTCCATTCTCCTCCTCGTCACGATCGTCGACGGCGTCGGTGCGCGGCTGCGCAAACGACTCCACTAATATCGCGAACTCCCCGTCGACCAAACGCACCCGGAAAAACATGACTGAGAACAAACCGAAAATCGTCATCACCAACTGGATTCACGACGACATTCTGGCCGAGATCGAGGAGTTCGCCGTCTGCATCGCCAATCGGGACCGCACCACGCCCTGGTCCCGCGAAGACATCCTCGAACGTGGCGCCGACGCGGACGGCCTGCTCGCCTTCATGACCGACATGGTCGACGAAGCGCTGCTGCGGGAAATGCCGAACCTCAAAACGGTCTCCTGCGCTGTGCGGGGGTACGACAATTTCGACATTGACGCCTGCGTCCGGCGCGACGTCACCGTCGCGCATGTGCCGGATCTCCTGCAGGGGCCGACGGCGGATCTGACGCTCGGTGCGATCATCGCGCTCACACGTCATATGCTGCCGGCAGACCGCTATGTGCGTTCCGGCAACTTTGAAGGTTGGCGACCACATTTCTACGGGCTGGGCCTTGCCGGCACGCCGGTCGGCATCGTCGGCATGGGGGGCCTCGGCCGGGCCATAGCAAAGCGATTGTTCGCCTGCGAGGCGAATGTCATTTTCCATGACCGGCAGGTCGATCGGGTCCGGATCGATCCCTGGGGTACCTTTGAGGGCATCTCCCTCGACGAATTGCTGAGCGAAAGCCGCATCGTCATCCTCGCCCTTCCGCTCGTTCAGGAAACGCATCACCTGATCGACCGGGATGCCATCGCAAAGATGCAGCCGGGAACCTATCTGATCAATCCGGCACGCGGATCGGTCGCAGACGAACTCGCCATCGGCGAGGCGCTGAAATCCGGCCGGCTCGCCGGGTACGCCGCCGATGTATTTGCGATGGAAGACTGGCGTCTTCCCAACCGCCCGCGCTCCATTCCGAGAGACCTGCTCGATGCGACCGACCGGACAGTCTTTACACCGCATCTCGGCTCCGCCGTCGATGAGGTCCGGCGCGACATCACGAAAGCGGCCGCCTACCACCTCGCCCAGTTTTTCCGCGGCGAGACACCCGATGGCGCTATAGGCCAGGCAGCGACGTCGGCAGAGGCGGTCTAGGCGATGAACCTCAAGCATCTGGAAGCATTTCTGGCCGTAATCGACACCGGCAGCGTCGGCGGTGCGGCGGCAAGGCTCGGCCGCCCGCAACCGACCTTGTCTCATCAGTTGCGCGCGCTGGAAGACGAATTGGGCACGCCGCTGATCGAACGGGGCGGATCGGGCGGCCCGACGCTTGAAGGGCACACCCTTGTCCCGATTGCCCGTCGCATGCTGGCGCTGGCCTCTGACGCGCGCAAGGCGCTCTCCGGTCTGAGCTGCCGAATAGCCGCCGCGAGCAATATCGGCACCTATATTCTTCAACCGCTGGCGCAGGACTATCGTGAGACCTGTGGCAAGGCCCCGCTGGACATCTGGATCGGCCGCAATCCACAAGCAATCGAGCGCGTCGAAGACGGCCGATCCGACATTGCCCTGACCGAATGGTGGGACGACCGGCCCGGCTATATGGCGACACCCTGGTACCGGGATCCGCTGGTGGCAATCGTCGCCCCCTCCCACCCCCTCGCAAAAAACGGTCGCATCACGCCCCGCCAACTGCTCGGCGAACGCATGATTGGCGGCGAAAGCGGCACCGGAACCGGGCGCATCCTGCGCGCTGCGCTGAAGTCGCTGGGCAATGATCTTGAAGTCGATGAAACGCTCGGCAGCACGGCGGCGGTCAAGGAAGCGGTGAAGGCAGGGGCGGGAATATCTATGGTCGGCACCAGCGTTGTACGCGACGAACTTTCGTCGGGCCGCCTGGTCGCCCTGGCCCTGTCGGGGCGCACACTTGAGAAGACCTATTACGCGGTCCGGCGTCTCTCCGATATGGCGCCCGATCGGACCGAAGGCTTCGTCGACTTCCTCACACATCGGGTATAATCATCTTCTGTTTTGCGGTCTGGATGACGAAGTTTGCGCCGGGACCGGCTCTTGCCCGTCCTCGCTATAAGTGCCAAAACTTTTGGCCCGGTCTGTCAGGATCGGGTAACATTCGGCCGTTCACACCTCGAGTGCTGCAGGTTTAAACACGCAATGAACACGCCTTCTCCGCGCAAAGTCCGCAAAGTGGTTCTGCCCGTCGCCGGGCTCGGCACCCGCTTTCTTCCCGCGACCAAGGTCATTCCCAAGGAAATGCTGGCCGTGGTCGACAAGCCGGTCATTCAGTATGCGGTGGAAGAGGCCATCGAAGCGGGCATCGAACATTTCGTCTTCGTAACGGGACGCGGCAAAGGCGCCATCGAAGACCATTTCGACATGGCCTACGAACTTGAAGCGACGCTGAAGGCACGGGGCAAGACGGCGGCATTCGAGATGCTGGAAGGCAGCCGGCCCGTCGCGGGCGGCGCAAGCTTCGTCCGGCAGCAGGAACCGCTGGGTCTGGGCCACGCTGTCTGGTGCGCGCGCGAACTGGTGGGCGACGAGCCCTTCGCGGTGACGCTTCCCGACATGCTGATCCACGGACGCCCCGGCGCACTGGCTCAGATGATCGAAACCTATAACGCCCGTGGCGGAAACATCGTCGCGACGGAAGAGGTTCCGGAAAGTCACGTGGACCGCTACGGCATTCTGGCACTCGGCGAGAGCTACGACGAAAACACGCACCGCATCACCGGCATGGTCGAGAAGCCGAAACTGGAAGACGCGCCCTCTAACCTCATCATTTCGGGCCGCTACATCCTGCAACCGGAAATCTTCGATAAGCTGGAGAAACAAGAACCCGGCGCCGGCGGCGAAATCCAGCTCACCGACAGCATGATCGCCCTCCTGAAAGAACAGGACTTCTTCGCCTATCGCTTCAAGGGCACGACCTATGATTGCGGCGACAAGGTCGGCTATCTCGCCGCCAACCTCGCTTATGCACTGGATCGCGACGACATTGCGCCGGCATTCCGGCCCATACTGGAAATTTTCGCCAAGCGCTGACACGGGAACCGACACCCGTGTGTTGAGGCATGCGGGGGCTCGAACATCCCCTCGCAACACTGATGCCCCCCTTGGACAGATCAGTTCGTTCGGGAAAGATGAGAAGCGATCGGAGAAACCAGAGCGGTTATCCTGCCTGCGACTATCCCCGCACCAGCTACGGACATATGGTCGTCATCGAAATAGAACGACGTACCATTCCGGGCAGCAAAACACTCTTCGTGATTACAAAATTGTTTCGAGGGATCAATGACCGTCACACTGCGTGGGATATCATCCAAATGACCATACATATAATGGGCTCTGGCATCCCACCAAGATCGCGGCACACCACCCACCGACTGATGACTTTGAAGGGGGGTATTGTAGATCATCCACTGGATATCTTTAGGCAACTCTGGAGCCTGAAGAACGAGAACGACCCGTTTGCCTGCCTTCTGAAGAACCTTCATCTCAGCAATGTATGATCCCCAAACATCTTTGCGATGCTTCTCAGTATTTTTGTCAGGAATACTAGGATAAACACCAGTCTGACTCCCAAACAATGCGGCGTTGATACGGTAGGAGATTACGACTGTTTTGATTTCCTTGTGCTGAACGAGGTAGTCGATCGCGTGACTCGTCCATTCCGCACAAGGATCTTCGCGAATGCTCTGTCCATATGTCGGTCGACAACCGGAAAACGTGAGCTGTTTTACGCCAATATCATATTCCTTGAGCTTTCGCGCCACAGCATATGCGAGCTCGACGCCGTGACTATCGCCGAACACCGCCCATGTCACGTTCTTCGAAAAAAAAGAGCATGCTTTTACTGGCGGAATATTATGCCGTGGCGAAGCATGGCAAGTATCACGCTTAGGACTACTGAGCGCCGAGGTCAAAAGTTCGTTTTGTATAGGTTGCGTCTTCAAGTCGTAAAACTGGCCTGTAAAACCACCCCACGCTCCCACGCTAACCAATAGGACGGACGTGGCCGCCGAAAGCGCAAATATCTTGCTCCTGGTAGCGGCCAAACGAAACGACCTCGTCCGGAATGGCTGCTCAACATATTTCCACGACAAGACCGCCAGCAAGAGAGACATAACAGCCAACGACAACATCAATACCGGCGAGGGCGCATCGATGCTTTCGATACGCGCGAAGGCGAACATCGGTTGGTGCCAAAGATATGCGCTGTAACTGATCATCCCGATCCCAACGAATGGCTTTAGACCAAGCAACCTGCCGACATAAGTCCTCTCGTCGGCAAACAGAATGACCAGAACGGTGCCGACAACAGGCAGCAACGCGTAGAAAGATGGAAAAGGCGTTTTGCTGTCAAACCAGAAAATGGCAATGAGGATCAGCAACAGGCCGAACCCTCCAGCCCAATCATTTCCTCTGTTCACACTTGTCGAGAAATGAAACGCGCATAGCGACCCCGCAAAGAGCTCCCAGACTCGGCCCGGCGGCAGATAGAAATTCGCTTTCGGATGGGCAGTCGACGCCCAGTCCGCAATAAGAAGGCTGACAAGGGAAATGCCTATTATGGCATAGAAGGTCGGTCTCTTACCGAAGCGCCACATTAGAAGGACGAATAAAGGGAAGAACAGGTAGTATTGCTCTTCCACCGCCAGACTCCAGGTATGCAAGAGCGGCTTTTCATCGACATTGGGGGCGAAGTACCCGCTCTCACGCCAGAACAGGAAATTGGAGGCAAACAGGCAAACTGATATAACGCTCTTTGAAAAGTCCTCGAACTGCTGCGGAATCATCCACGCCATCGCGAAGGGAATGCAGCAGATAATGACCGTGAAGAGCGCTGGAAGGATTCTGCGAGTGCGCCGCTCGTAGAATTTCAATATCGAAAAACGCCCCTCTTCACATTCTCTGATGATGATAGAGGTAATGAGATATCCGCTGATGACGAAAAACACGTCAACGCCGACATAGCCGCCGCTGAAAAATGAAAACCCTGCATGAAAGAAAATGACAGGCAATACTGCGACTGCGCGCAACCCATCAATTTCGCGACGATACTCCATTCGCCCCCCAATATCCCATCCAGGATATCGCTCCTAAACACCGTTTCTTCGGGCACCAAAACGCCTACATAGTGTCCCGCGGGCGTCTAAAAGGAAAGCCTACTCACCGCATCTCATCGCCCCAATTGACGGCTGGAATTCAGCAAGAATTCTTCCCACTTCAATGCATGAGCAATGATGAGATCGAGATCATCATTTTGCGGAACCCAGCCGAGCCGCGCTTTGATCAGCGCCGGGTTGGCAACAACTTCGACGGCATCCCCCGCCCGCTTGGGCGTTTCTCTCACATTTAGCTTGTGTCCTGAAGCGCGCTCGACGGAAGCAAGCACTTCCCGAACGGAAAAGCCATGCCCGTAGCCGCAATTGGCGATCAGGCTCTCGCCGCCGCCTCGCAGATAATCAAGCGCCCGGCGATGCGCCATGACCAGATCGCTGACATGGATGTAGTCGCGGATACAAGTGCCGTCCGGCGTCGGATAGTCGGTCCCGAAGATGTCGATATGATCACGTTTACCGAGCGCGGTCTCGCACGCAACCTTGATGAGATGCGTCGCATTGGCTGTCGATTGCCCCGTGCGCCCTTCCGGGTCCGCGCCCGCCACATTGAAATAGCGTAGCGCGGCGAAACTCATCGGATGTGCCGCCGCCGCGTCCGCCAGCATCCATTCGGTCATCAGCTTCGAGCGTCCATAGGGAGATTCCGGTGCCAGCGGAACTTCCTCAGAGACAGGCACGCTGGCCGGAGTTCCATAGACGGCTGCTGTAGACGAAAAAATGAAATGCTTCACGCCATGCGCAACGCAGGCCGCGATCAGGTCGCGCGATTTGGCTGTGTTGTTCAGATAATATTTGAGCGGGTTTTCCACCGATTCCGGCACGACGACCGACCCGGCAAAATGCACCACCGCCTCGATTTCATGCTCAGAGAAAAGGCGGGCCAGCAGGTCGGTATCCGCGATATCCCCGGTCACCAGCGTCGCCCGGGGCTGCACCGCCCAGTCGAAACCAGTGGAGAGATTGTCGAGTACAACCACCTCTTCGCCTGCCTGCAGAAAATCGATCACGGCATGGCTACCGATATAACCGGCGCCGCCCGTCACAAGGATCGTCACCCCTGTCCCTCCATCATCGTACTCAACATCATGACCCGTATTAGTGGAGAAGGTTGTCAGTGCATTCCTTCTCAGAACGCATTGCGGGACAGGAACCCATAAAATGGCGTTAACATAAGGATCTTGATGTCGAACCAGAGCGACCAGTTCTCGATATAGTGAAGGTCGTGTTCAACACGCTTGCGCATTTTCTCCGGCGTATCCGTTTCGCCACGATAACCGTTGATCTGCGCCCAACCTGTAATGCCCGGCTTCATCTTGTGGCGACGCGCATAGCTCTCGAGCAGGCTGCCATAATACTCGTTATGTGCGATGGCATGGGGCCGCGGACCGACCAGCGACATCTCACCCTTCAGCACATTCATCAATTGCGGCAACTCGTCCAGGCTTGTCTTGCGAAGGAACCGGCCGATACGGGTCACACGCCGGTCGTCTCTCGTGGCCTGAGCGACCTTCGCGCCATCCTCCATCACCGTCATCGTCCGAAATTTGTAAACGGTGATAATTCGGTGGTTGAAACCGTGGCGCTTCTGGCGAAAGACCACCGGCCCCCGGCTATCGAGCTTGATCGCCAGGGCAATGAACAGCATGAGCGGACTGAAGACGAGAAGACAGGCAGCGCTCAGAACACGGTCCTCGACCGCCTTAACGATTGGGCCCCAATCCGCCATCGGGCGGCGCTCCATCTCGATGACAGGCACGCCGCCGTAACTCAAAAGTCCCTTAGGATGGATATCGAAGACATCAGCACTCTGGCAGAAACGCAGATCCACCGGCAGAATCGAAAGCTGCTTCACCACCGAGGTGATATGCCTGCCCGTCGTCGTCGGCATAACGATCAGCACCTCGTCGAGCGGCATGGTCTGGGCAAGAGATATGAGATCGCTGAGCGAACCGGACGCGCCAATCTGCTGGGAAACAGCACCGGCACTCTCGTCGAAAACACCGACAACGGCGACGGCATCATCCGTTTCTTCCAGTCTGGGGATCATCTGCATGGCGATCTTGGCATCGCCGAACAGGGCGACCCTCCGGACGAAACGCCCCTGCGAGATCCAGAGCCTCAGAAGACGGGCCGCAAGATAGTGCATGCCCACGACACCCGCTGTCGCCATCGCCATCCAGAGCAGGAACCAGCCTCGGGAATAAGTCTCCGAAATCTTCAGCAGATAGCCGACGGCAACTACGACAAGCGCAGCCAGGGAAAGAGCTACGAGGATCCGGCGGACCTGCCCCTTAAACCAGCGCAGATTGTCGAACTCGTAGACGGATTGGCGGCGCAGAAAAATCTGAGCCAGCAAAGCCGCGAACACGCCGATAATGGCATAAGGCTCCATCTCGGCAGGCGTCCCCAGAATAGTCCCGATGTAGATCCACTTCGCACTGATGGCCGTCGCTATGATGACGAGCACATCTGCCACAGCGGTCAGATCGCCGAACACTTTTTTTGAGATAATAAAATTCTGGGCCGCTTCGGCCTTGCCGAACGACTTCCACGGGATGAAGCCGGGCCCGCTCTCTCCCGACGCTCGATCCGCGCTGCTCATCCAATTCCCCCTAGGGCAGCTTCATGACAAGGCTGCAGTCCTATCAGCAATATTGGTGCCCGGACTGGCCGACGATCCGCAGTCAGGCTGTGCCAGTATGGCGCAATCTGTCCTCTTCAGGCCTTGATAGAAATCATGTTCGAACACTGATCATCGGCATTCAAGACCATTATCTATCCTGCCCGGGCAGCAATATATCGTCGAATTTTGAAACCAAGATTTTCGCTACTAAATCCTGCCCAGATGCAGTGGGTCAACGCCGGATTGATCCAGATATAGAGACGATTTGGTATTCTCCCGAAACCGGAAGCTGTGCGGACCATCCGGGACGGAAACGAACAGCCGCGCGAAAAACATTCGTTTCACTATTCTGAGGTACCTCAGAGCTTGAAATAGCTGCGATACCAGCCGGCAAACTCTGTCAGCCCCTCGCGCAGCGTAACCTTGGGCGTGAAACCGAGATCCGACTGGATGGCGTCGATATCGGCATAGGTCTGCTTCACGTCTCCGGGTTGCATCGGCTCATAATGGCGATCCGCCTTGACGCCCAGAACATCCTCCAGAATGTCGATGAACTTGTCGAGATTCTCCGGCTCGTTATGTCCGATATTGTAAACGCGGTGCGGCGCGCCGGAACCACCCGGCGGATGGTCGAGCGCGGCGACCGTGCCCGCGACAATGTCGTCGACATAGGTGAAGTCGCGCCACATATCGCCATCGTTGAAGACACGGATCGGCTTGCCCGCCAGCATGGCCTCGGTGAAGAGCCAATAAGCCATGTCCGGCCGGCCCCACGGCCCGTAGACGGTGAAGAAGCGCAGGCCCGTCTGGGGGATGCCGTAAAGATGGGCATATGCGTGGCTCATCAGCTCATCGGCCTTCTTCGTGGCCGCATAAAGCGACACCGGATGATCGACCGAATCTGTTTCACTGAAAGGCACTTTCTGATTGCCGCCATAGACGGAACTGGACGAGGCATAGACGAGATGATCGATCGTGCCCAGATGACGGCACAGTTCCAGAATTTCGAGATGACCGTCCAGATTGGACCGGACATAGGCTCGGGGATTCTCGAGCGAGTAACGCACCCCTGCCTGTGCGGCGAGATGAGCCACCTTGTCGATCCGTCGCCCCTGCACCGCTTCCGCCAGGCTCTCCGTGCTGGAAATATCGCCTTTGAGGAACGAAAACCCGTTCCGGGGCCGCAGCCGCTCCAGCCGGGCCTCCTTCAGCCTGGGATCGTAATAGTCATTGAGATCATCGATGCCGATGACCTCGTCCCCGCGATCGAGAAGGTAGTGGCAAAGATAGCTGCCGATAAAGCCAGCGGCGCCAGTCACCAGTATCGTCATATGGCCCTCTCAAATATTGCCGGGGACGTTAACCTGCCCGTAGATGATGCAAAAACGCAACCGGATGCAAGTCGGTTCGTTCAGCACTTCATTTGAAAGTCCACAGACGGTATGAACAGATAATCTCTTTCGAGTAGCAGCATCGAGGCAGAAACATGCGTGTAGCGATGATTGGATCCGGTTATGTCGGTCTTGTGTCAGGGGCCTGTTTTGCCGATTTCGGCCATACCGTGATTTGCGTGGACAAGAACGCCGAGAAGATCGACGCCCTCAACAAAGGCGAGATTCCGATCTACGAGCCCGGACTGGACGTTCTGGTTAACGGCAACCGCTTCGCGGGCCGCCTCTCCTTCACCACCGACTTTACGGAAGCCGTGAAGGACGCCGATGCCGTCTTTATCGCCGTCGGCACCCCGACGCGGCGCGGCGACGGCCATGCGGACCTTTCCTATGTCTATGCCGCTGCTGAGGAAATCGCGCATGCCATGACCGGTTACACGGTCATCGTCACCAAATCTACC
>NZ_NYVD01000157.1 GCF_002684405.1 Parvibaculum sp.
AGGCCAAGGCCTATGTGTCGGAGTGCCTCAACAATGCGAACTGGCTGGTGAAGAGCCTCGACCAACGCGCGCGCACGATCCTGAAAGTGGCGTCCGAAATCATCCGGCAGCAGGATGCGTTCCTGATGTACGGCGTGCAGCATTTGCGGCCGTTGAACCTGAAGACGGTGGCGGACGCGATCTCGATGCATGAATCCACCGTCAGCCGCGTCACCTCGAACAAATACATCGCCACGCCGCGCGGCATTTTCGAGTTGAAGTATTTTTTCACCTCGGCCATCGCCGGGACAGAGGGCGGCGCGTCGCATTCGGCGGAGTCCGTACGGCACCGCATCAGGGAACTGATCGACTCGGAGCGGCCCGACGCCGTCCTTTCCGACGACAACATCGTGGAAATCCTGAAAGGCCAGGGTATCGACATCGCCCGGCGCACGGTCGCGAAGTACCGGGAAGCCCTCAGCATTCCATCCTCGGTCCAGCGCCGGCGGGAAAAGAAGGCCTATGCCTGAGCGGGGCGACGCCGCGCAGCCGGGCCGCCTCATGCCCCATAACACACTGATTTAAAAAGGATTTAAGGCTCTATAAGGGTCCCGGTTGACACCTTATGAAGGCCCCACTAGTTTCCACGCGCTTGATGACGACGCGGCAGATAGAATCTCCGCGGCGCGGTAGACAGCAGAAGCCAATCCTGCCTCGGGGCGATGCCCTTCGGACAGGGGGCGCGCTTCGCCACAGGCAGTCCATCGGGACATTGCGACCCGGAAAGGTCTCTCAATGCAGGTTCAGGTTAGCGGCCATCATCTCGACATCGGAGATGCGCTCCGCACCCATGTTACCGACCGGCTCGAAGCCGCTGTCGACAAATATTTCGATCGTTCGGTAGATGCGAACGTCACCATCACCAAGGATGGCTTCAACTATCGCGCGGATTGCGCGGTGCATCTGAGCTCCGGCATGTATGTGAAAGCCGAGGGCGAGGCGACGGAAGCCTATGCCGCCTTCGACGCTGCGCTGGAGCGGCTGGAGAAGAGGCTGCGCCGCCACAAGCGCAAGCTGAAAAACCACAACAACCACAACAAGCCCGAACTTCCCGCCGAGACGGTGCCGTCCTTCGTGATTGAAGCGGTCGCCGAGCACGAGGAGGTCGAAGAAGACGCGCAGCCCGTCATCATCGCCGAGGGCACGACGGATATTCCGAAACTCAGCGTCGGCGACGCCGTCATGCGCATGGATCTGAGCGACGCCCCCTTCGTCATGTTCCGCAATGGCGATGGCGGCCTCTGTCTCGTTTACCGGCGTCAGGACGGCAATATCGGCTGGATCGATACCAGCCGCGATTCACAAAAGGCTTGAGACCGTGAGAAGCTTTACCGCTCTAGCCAGCGCACGCCCCCAGCCCGGCCCCCGGCCGGCGCATCGGGCAGCGATTCGGCCACAGCCTCAGCAGAACAGGGTTCGGATCATGGAGCTTGAAGATCTGGTACGGCCGGAGGGGGTGCTTGCGCATCTCAAGGTCACCAGCAAGAAGCAGGCGCTGCAGGAGCTTGCCGCACGCGCGGCAGGCCTTATTGGCGTATCCGAGCGCTCTATTTTCGAAACGCTGCTCGAGCGAGAGCGTCTGGGCTCCACGGGCGTGGGCCAGGGCATTGCCATTCCTCATGGCAAGTTGGGCGAACTGGACCGACTGCACGGGCTGTTTGCGCGGCTCGACACGCCGATCGACTTCGAATCGGTGGACGACCAGCCGGTGGACCTGATTTTCCTGCTGCTGGCGCCGGAAAGCGCCGGCGCGGACCATCTGAAAGCGCTGGCGCGCGTATCGCGCCTGCTCCGGAACAGCGCGGTGGTGGAAAAACTCCGCGCGACCGACGATGCCACTGCGCTTTACGCCATTCTGACAGAACCCGCCGCGACAAGCACCGTCTGAGCGCAACGCACGCCGCGACAAGCAAAAGCCCCGCCGGAGACGGCGGGGCTTCGCATTTTCGAGCGGGCGCATTCGGCGGCGCGTCTATGCCGGTCAGTGTACGCTGACGGGCTCCAGGTCGTACTGGCGCGCGCCAGCGAAGGCGGCATCGCGATTGTCCAGCACGGCCATGCGCTCGCCATTGGCGGCATGGACCGAATACAGCATGGTATCGGCGGGTACATCGATCTCGTTGCCGAACTCCGACACCAGCTCGCCTGCCAGCACCTCGCGCACATAGACGATGTTGCCCACGCCCGCATTGGCGAACGCCTCGTCGCTCAGTGTGCGCAGATCCTCCGCGCCCCAGCCGGCATTCGGTATTTCGTTTCCGGTATCGTCGATCCGGTCATTGTCCTTACGCATATCATACTCCTTTCAGACGGCTCGCCGCGGGTCTTGCCTCAGCACCGCACGACGACCTCGACGGTCGTTTTATTGCCACGCGCCTTTTCCGCGACGCGCTCCAATTCAGACCGCATCCTCCTCGATCCGTTTACGCCCGGGGCGCGAGGAAGAGATTGTTGACCCCTTGTTTCTTCCACCACCGTCATCGATTTCGATACGGCGGACCGTTCTCGCCGGTTCCGGGCGAAGAAGGTCGATGATCAGAAGACCGTGCTCCAGTTTGGCGCCGACGACCTCCACACCTTCGGCCAGCACGAATTTGCGCTGGAACTGGCGGGCGGCGATGCCGCGATGGAGATAATTCGCGTCGTTCTCCTCGCGCTGGCGGCCCTGAATGACGAGCTGGTTGTCCTCGACCGTGACGGATAGTTCGTCGCGGGAGAAACCGGCAACCGCCAGCGTGATGCGCAGCAGGTCCGTCGAGGCGCCTTCGCCCTCATTGTCCAGCGCAGGCAGCTGCTCGACATTGTAGGGCGGATATCCATCCGAGGATTTCGCCACACGATCCAGAAGTTGCTCGATCTGTTCAAAACCGAGCAGAAACGGACTGTTGAACTGCGTCATACGGCTCATGGCCTTCAAAGTCCTCTTCCAAGCGACTTTGGCTCCGCCCCGCGGGCACTCCGCAAGGCACGGCCCCGGGATGGGCGCCGTTCCATAAGATGTGGTAATTCCGTCGCGCCGTTGCAAGTTCATCGCACCGGGGGGCGCAGGCGGCCGGCGGGAGCGCGCGGCCTAAAATTCGTGCCACGGACTCAAGGGTTTAGCGCGTGTCGCCCAACCGCCGGGGTATTGGCCCCATTTTTTTAGGGATTATGCGCTGGCCCATAAGTAGCTTTGTTCTCTAATAAATTTTTTTCTACCGTCTTGAAAATCCCGTCGTCATCTCCGATTAGTGGAGGCATATAACCAATTCCGTATCCCATGCGGACAACCCGATGCGCGCGGCGTTCAGTTGCGTATGCGTTGGATCGGTCCGGCTCCGGACTCTCGGAGCCGCGTCAAACCAGTAAGGAGAAGCCCATGCTCGAACTCCCCAAACTTCCCTATGAAATGGATGCGCTCGCCCCGCACATTTCCGCCGAGACGCTGTCCTTTCACTATGGCAAGCACCATCAGGCCTATGTGACCAATGGCAACAAGCTCATCGAGGGCACCGACCTTGCCGATCTGGAACTCGTCGAGCTGATCCGCAAGGTCGCGGGCGACGCCTCCAAGAAGGGCGTGTTCAACAATGCCGCCCAGGTGTGGAACCACACCTTCTACTGGAACTCCATGAAGCCGAATGGCGGCGGCGAGCCCAAGGGCAAGCTGGCCGACAAGATCAAGGAAGATTTCGGCGGCGTCGAACAGTTCAAAGACGAATTCAAAAAGGTTGGCGCCGGCCAGTTCGGCTCGGGCTATGCGTGGCTCGTGCTGACGCCGGAAGGCAAGCTTGCCGTCTATGGAACGGCCAATGCCGAGACGCCGATCACCGGCAAGGATGTGCCCATCCTCACCACCGATGTGTGGGAGCACACCTACTACCTCGACTATCAGAACCGCCGTCCGGACTATCTGACGACCTTCGTCGATCACCTGATCAACTGGGAATTCGCCGAGGCGAATTACGAAGCGGCGCTCTAAACCGCTTCTCCCCTGACGGGCAAAAGACAAGCCGCACCCGGATCGTCCGGGTGCGGCTTTTTATGTCGTTTCAGTTGTGCCGGGGCCTGATGGTCAGATGTGCCGGTCGTCAGGCGTGCTGGTCGTCAGGCGTGCTGGGATTTCGACGCCGCCACGCTCCGCGACAGGATGCGGGTGGAGCGCCAGAGCAGATAGAGAAGCCCCAGCGTCGACAATGCGATGGTGAGGCGATAGGCGATCACCAAGGCGCCGAATGCCGTCGCTTCCGGGTGGACACTCAGCGTCGCACCGAAGCTTGCATAGATGTGGAAGATATCGAGGAGCGCCGCCTGCACGAGCTGGGCCGTTACGAAGAGGCCGATCGCGCCCAGGCCGGGGGCCGCCATCGCCTGGCCGTTCGCCACATCGACAAAGACGGGGGCACCGCCGATGAGACCGACGTAAGCGGCAATGCCGCCGAACAGCGCAAGGCTCGGCACGCCAAAGCCCCAGATCATCAAGCCGGTGAAGCGATGAGCCAGCCGGCGGCGCACATCATGTTCGGGCGCGTTTTCAGCCGTCGCGCCGGCAAGGATACGCCAGACAACCATCACCGAAACCAGCAGAAGGGCGGCGATCAGCGCCACCGAATAAAGACGGAACGCCTCTTCCGACCGCATGATTGCGACCCCCGCCTCGATCGCCCGGATGAGCGGGTTTGCGTCCGTTTGCAGATAGCCTAGCGCCGCGTGCTCGTTCATGGTTCCTCCCCTATTCCGCGCATTCCCCTTTGGCGGAACCGTCAGCATACCACTCACTCAGGCATGCGGAAATCATGCAGCGCACAACACCCTAGTCATCTGTTTTTAAACGGTAATTTTACCCTAACGCGGACAGGCCGAGACGCGTGTCGGGAATTTTCGCATGACCGAACCAGCGCAGCCGAACCTGATCGCGGCCCGGCGCATAGCCGGCCAGCAAAAAGCCCGCCGCATCGACGGGAAGCGGCGAGCGGTCGCCACCGCTGCATATCGTGAGGACACCGGCGGGCAATGCCGCGTTGTCGCTGTTTGCGGCCTCCGCTTCGGCGAGCCTGAAGTTTTCAGCCGCCAGCGCTTCGCGCAGACCGGTGCCGCGCCAGCGCGGCGCCACGAAACAGCGGAGCATCGCAAAGCTGCGCCGGAGGGCAGGCACCCGGATCATGCGCAGCGAGGAGGTCGCAATCATCTCCTCCCCGTCATGCGCCACCATGCTCAATGCCGCGGCGGGATCGGAAAGATCCGTGTCCGGTGCAAAGGCCTTCGCCTCGCGCCAGAACCGGCAAGCCTCCTCGCGCAGGGCGCGATCGCGCGCGACGCCCACTCCAACCGGCGTCAAATTCCAATCAGTTCCGCCGTCGGAAGCCGCCTCCTGCGCCTGCATGTCGTCGGCGACCGGCAAGCGGTAGTGATCGAACCAGAGCACCCGCTTCTGGAGGCCTTTTCCGGTGAAGCCGATCAAGGTCAACCCCGACGGTTCGACCGGACGGGCGCCGAGATTGGCGTTCTGATAGATCGCGGCAGATCCGGCCAGCTTCTCTTGCGGATTCGCAGCGGCCCATCGGCCAAGTTCGGCATGACCGTCGATCATCAAGCGATCCGTCAGCCGTGCGCCCCGCCAGGCCGGGCGGATGAAGCTGCGGGCGAAAGCAAACTTCTCCTCCAGCTCGCGCATGGGATGAAAATCCGCCGTGAGGCATCCCGCCAGCATCTCGCCGTCATAGATGGCGATGACGAGCTCCCTGGCGCGCTCGGCCGGATCGACCCCTTCGGGCAGGGCTCCTTCGGCCTGCCACATCTCCATGGCATCGCGCATGACGCATTCGTCGTTCCTGCGCCAGACCGGCCGATAGACGATATCGGCAGGGTCTGAAAGAGGGACGGCACCCCTTTCGGCGTGCCGTCCTTTTTCTGCCGCCGTCCCGTCCTCAGAAGGCGAAGCGGAACGATGCGGAGACTGCGTGTTCATCGTAGTCACTCTGGAACTCACCATTGTAATGGACGCGAAGGCTGACGCTCTCGTTCATCTCATAGGTCAGGCCGGCACCGACGGCGTAGCTGAGATCGTCCCGGGCGACCGTCTTCACATTGAAGACGCCACCGCTGACGATGTTACCGGTGATGGCCTCGTCCGGATTGCCGAACTCGTTCAGCAGACGGACATATCCTTCCGGAACGATCTTGCCCGCACTCCCGAGGTCGGCCTCATAGCGCACCCCGAGACCCAGCACGCCACGTACGCTGTTGACGCTTCTGCTATCGATCGAGACGGCCGGCGCGGGTCCGGTTTCCGTGTAGCTGTCGATGTCGAGCAGGTTCACCCGGAGACCGATATGCGGCGTGATGTCGAACGCCCCTTCGGACAGGATGTAGCCGAGCTCGGCGCGGCCCATGATCTGATTGCTGTCGTAATTGGCTTCATTGGTGCCGAAGCCGGTCACGAAGCGCTTGCTCTTGTAGCTGTTCCAGCCATAGCCCAGCGACGCATTGAGGTACCAGGGGTTCGGCTGGTAGGTCGCATAGACCACGACACCATTGCCGTCGATGTCGGCGTTGCTGTTTGCGCCGGCGCCGTTCGCGTCGAAATTGGCCTTGGTGTAGAAGTAGGAAACACCCACACGCAGCTTGTCGGCGACTTCGCCGTCTATGCCGCCGGAGATGCCCCAGCTATCGGAATCGAAGCCATTGGCGCCGGACGGCGTGAATGTCGCCCAGTTCTTGCCGGCACGGCCCCACAGAGCCCATTTGCCGTCGCCGCCCAGGGGCATATCGCCCGCGGAGACGCCGCTCGGGCCGCTCTCGCTGGAGGCGGTCTGGAGACCGCCGCCGCTCAGCCGGTCCATAATCAGGTCGAGCACGGCATCGGTGGCGGAAACCACAGTCTGGCCGGAAAGGGCCGCCTCGTCCGGTACCGTATCCTCGACCAGCTTGCGCAGAGCCGCGGCCTGGGCCTCCGGATCGTTCGGCCAATTGCCCGAGAGATAAACGATGATCGGATTGTCGTTCGGCACATTGGACAGATAACCCTCCAGCGCACTGGAGATACTGTCCTTGTTCGGTGTGCCGTCGCCGCCTTCGTCGATGATGTCGTTGATCGACTTCTCGCGGCCGACCGTCAGATAGAGATCGTTTTCGCTCGCGCCCGTGGTGAAGTTGAAGAGGATCGAATTGTCGACCACGGTGGGCGCCGCGTCGCCTGTCAGAGAGACCCCGCCTTCGGCATAGCCGATGGTCAGGTCATGCCCCACCGTGAGATCGATACCCGCGATCACATTCGCATAGACGGTGAAGCCGGGCTCCACCACCGTTTCGCCCTCAAGCGTCGGTCCGGCAACATGGATCTCGCCGGAGGTTTCAATGGAGCCGGTGTCATAGTCGCCATTGATGCCGACGATGAGCCGCCCGCCATTGGCGAGATTGAAATCGGCATTGGAGTGGATGGTCGCACCATGGGTGAGTTCGAGATCGGCATAGGTAGCGACCTCTTCGCCCGATCCGGTACCGACCGTGAAGCTTCCGGCGCCGATCCACATGTCGTCCAGCGCAGAGACCCTGGCCCCCTGATGCACGACGATATCGCCAGCATATTTGTTGGTCAGGATGTCGGTTTCGTCGAAGACGGTGGTGCCGTCCTTGAAGTCGATCTGATCGAAACCGCTGATCCCAACACCATTGGCGCCCGCGGGCGACAGGCCGCCCGGGCCTTCAAAGATGCTGTGCGCTGCGCCATTGCCCAGCGTCAGCTTGTCGGTCTGCTCGAAGGCAAGCGTCGAATAGCCATATTCGTCGGCGCTGGAGTGAATGCCGTAACCGATCTCGTTGCCGGTACCGGCAATGGTGACGTCGTCATTGCCGCGGCCGGTATAGATACCGCCCGAGACCTTACCGCCCTCGTTCAGCACCGTGTCGTCGCCGGAAGCGAGGATCACATTGCCTTCAATGGTGCCGGTATTGGTGAGGTCCGTGTCGTTGTAGAAAGCGCTGCCGATGTGGAAGCCGAACGCATATCCCACCGCGACCGTGCCGTAGATCTTGCCGGCATTGTCGATGGTGATGTCGCGAGAGTCGTTCACGAGGATACCGAGGCCGTACTCGTCACCCGGAATAACATCGGCATAGGAGTCCGAAGCGTCGATCACGCCCGTCGTGCCGTTCTCGATGGTGACATAATCGCCCGTGGCATAGATGCCCGCCGAATAGTCGCCATTGACCGTGATGGTGCCGGCATTTGCGACCTCGGTGGTGACCGTGCCGGAGGAATGGGCCTCGATACCGACCGAATAATCGCCGTTCACCGTGATCGTGGCATCCGCCTCATTGACGACCTCGACATGCGGGCCCTGCGCACTCACGCCGTTGCTGTAATCGCCATATGTCGTGATGGAGCCGCTATTGTCGACTCTCACACCGACGTCCAGATGGACGAATTGATATTCGACATCGTCGTAATAGCGCACGTCGCCGGTCGCTTGGGCGGCGATGCCGTCGGCCCCATCGCCATGCGTTACGATGCCGCCGGTATTGACCGCACCGGCCACGATGATGGCCCCGTCGGAAACGCGGTCCATCGCATCGCCGCCGGTAATATCGACGTTTTCCTCGAACGCCTCGACCCGCATGCCATCGGCTTCGTCGCCCCATGTCGTAACGGTGCCGTCATTCCGGGCATAGGCCGTGGAAAGAACGTCATCGCCCTGACTGCGCACCCAAAGGCCATGGGAGCCGACGCCGCCTTCATCCAGCGTCAGCGGTTGGACTGCCGACCCCGTCGTCACGGTACCGTTATTGAGCGCCTTGGCTTCGCCATTGCTCGTCCAGGCAGCGATACCCGTCGCATAGGAGCCGGTCGTCGAAATCGACCCCTCGTCGTTGACGGCAATGACATCGCCTTCCATGTCGTAAGGCTCAAGGTCGGGGAAGACGGTTTCGAGATCGCCTGGTTCGAGGCCGCTCACCGAGAGCAGCGCCCAGACAGGGTCGGCGCCGCCGGAAGCCATCAGCCCCACGGCATGGTCGCCAGATGTTTCGATGGTTCCGTCATTATAGGCATAGGCGTCGCCACCGACGCTGAACGCACCGACGCCAATCGCATATTCGCCACTTGTCGTGACACTGCCGCGATTGCCGGCCAATGCCGCCCTATCGAAGTTGAGCGCCATCACGCCAAGCGACACATCGCCTTGTGTGTCGACAGTGCCGTTCGTGTCATTTATCGCGGCAGCGCCGATAAATTCGCCGTCTCCGACGGGCCCTTCGATGCCGCCCAGATAACCTCCCAGGCCTTCGAGAATGCCGGTGATCGGCTCGTAATCGAGTTCGTTCAGGACCGTGTAGAGCGAGCCGACCGCGGCCACACCCATGGAAAAGTCGCCACTGGTCGAAATGTCACCGTCATTATAGGCCAGCGCCGAGAAGAGGCTCGCGGCCGCCAGGCCGAGACTGTAATCGCCCTCCGTCGTGATGTCTCCGCCTTCACCGTTCTGTGCCACGGCATATTTCGCACCGATCGCGGCCGCAGCGATGCCGCCCGTGTCATAGGTTGTGATGGTGCCATCGTTTTTCACGGCACCCATACCAAGGCCGCCGGCCAGCATACCGACAGCGGCAATGCCGTCGCCGTCGGCGGCGCCGGTCGTAATCGTCGCGCCCGCCGCGTTATACGCGCTCGCATAAAGTCCAAGCGCAACGGCGCCCATGGATGCCAGACCGTCCGTCTGGATCGATCCGTGGTTTTCCACACCGGCAAGGAAACCGATAGCGGCGGTACCGATACCGAAATCGCCATGCGTCACGATGCTCGCGTCGGCATCGTTGCGCACCAGGGCCGTGCCGTATTCGGCAACGATATCGGGCAGGTATTTTGCCAGCTCCAGGAAGTGACCTCCCGGCTCTCCGAGACCATCGGGCGTTCCGCCGGCGATGGCGACGGCGCCAAGTCCCGCAGAACCGAAGGTTTCGATGTCGCCGCTATTTTTTACATAGGCCGTGCCGCTGAGCGAGGCCGCGGCAATGCCGAAGCCACCCAGATCATCGCCGGCGGTTTCGCTGCTACCGGTGGTGATGGTGCCGGAATTGTAACCGACGGCGTCGCCATCCGCTGCAGCGAGTGCGCCGAAGCCCAGAAGGCCTCCCGTCTGAATGTCACCGGTGTTATTGACGCCCGCGCCTCCTTCGCCACCGATCGCGACCATACCGAAGGCGGCATCGTGATACCCCTCGGTCTGGGCGGTGGTGATGGTGCCGTCATTGCGCGCCAGCGCGGCATATTCCGTCGACGTCGCTACCGCCAGCATGCCCGAAGCGTCCTTACCCGTGCCGGTGACGGTCGCTCCTTCATGGTTCCACACCGTCGCACGGTCGCCGATGGCCACCACGCCGGTTGCAAGATATTTCGCCGCCACTTCTTCGGAATAGGCCGGCTCACCGGCGCCGAGGACGATGTTGACGAGTTCACCGGCCTCGATGCCGTCGACTTCGCCGTTCACCGTGACCTGGCCGTAGTTTTCAGCAGCGGCCGTGCCGTGCGGCGCGAGGGCCACGATACCGGAGGAACTGTCGCCCGACGTTTCGATCGAGCCCCCTTCCTGGTTGGTGGCCGTGGCGTCCCTGCTCGCCGAAATAGCGATGAGCCCGGGTGCCTGACGGCCGTCCTCTCCGGCGGAATAGGCTTCGCCGCCCACTGTACCGGTGGAGATGTCTCCGGCATTGGTCGCGGTTGCGACGCCGTCCGCCGCCGCCATGGCGCCGACACTGCCGACGCCATAGGTTTCGATGTCGCCGCCATTATAGACGCTCGCACCGCCCTCGCCGCCGATCACCAGCATGCCGAAGGCCGCGTCATGATAGCCCGTGGTCAGATCGGGTTCTTCCGGATGGGTTGATTCACCGCCCGGCAGATGGGGTTCTTCCGTATGAGGCTCTATGCTCACCTGGCCGGTGGAAATCGAGCCGTAATTCTTGCCGCTCGCGGCATATGAGCTCGAGGTGGCGACGACAAGCATGCCCGCCGCATCCTGGCCCGTGGCGACGATATCGCCATCGGCATAGTTGATTGCCGAAGCCGTCTCACCGACCGCGATGAGACCGACCGACAGATCGTCCACGACCTCTTCCGGGTTGGCACCGGTGAGGCCTGCAACCGCCCCCTCGAAGGAAACGCCTTCCGTCTCGCCATAAATGTTTATCGAGCCGCTATTGGTCGCCTCTGCCTTTCCATGGGCGGCCACGGCGATCAGGCCCGAAGAATTGTCGCCATGAAGAGAGATCTCGCCGGCGTTGGACGCCGTTGCATCTCCGTCGTAGCTCCAGGCCGCTCCGCCATCGACATCGAAACCGTCAGCGGTGGTGATTTCACCATTGGCATAGTTGCGAACCGTTGCATCGCCCTCGCCGGAACCGGCGTAGAGGGCGGTCGCCGCGTATCCGAAGAGTTCGATCACGCCGTCATTCGTCGCTTTCGCATTGCCTCCATGGGAGAGGGCGACCACAGCATAGGAGTCCTCGCCATCCGTGCTGATCCGGCCGGTATTGACCGCCGTCGCGCCTTCATCGCCCGATGCATAGACCGCATTCGAGTGGTCGCCGTCCGTCGAAACGGTCCCGCTATTGCCCGCATAGGCGGTGCCCCAATAGGAATACGCCACGAGGCCGAGAGCATTTTCACCGTTCGTGCCGACCGTGCCCGCATTTGTGACACTTGCATCGCCGTAATAGGCTTCGGCGACGATACCGTCCGACTGGTAACCATAGGTCGACACAAAGCCCGAAGCACCATTGACGACCGTCGCGTCATACTTGGTTCTGACATCGATACCGTCAGCGCCTTCGCCGATCTCGCCGCCGGTGATGATCAGACCGTAATTCTTGACCGTTCCATTGCCGTATTCTTCATTTTCGGCAAAGACGGTGATGCCCTCCGCGTCCTCGGAAAAAGGCCGCACCGTCGCGCCAACCTGCAGCACGACCGTCAGGTCTTCGACTTCGGAAAAGGAGAGCGTTTCTTCGAATGTGCCGGCGCAGGTGACCGTATCGCCGTTCTGGGGCGTCAACGGAACGCAAGCCCCGCCGCCTATCGGCGCTGCGCGCGCAGGAGAACCGGAAAGGCTCGCGATCACAACTGCGGATGCCGTCGAAAGAAGTGCCGATGCAAAGATCCGCCGCATCTTGCTGGCGGTACCTTGATCCGTACCCCGCTGATTTTCGACGGTCATGCTGTAGTAATTGTAGGCGCTTCCGGCGATCTTCGACGAAGACAATGCGGTTGCGGGCGTGCGCTTATTGCGGCTCATTCATTTCCCCCAAAAGGTAACAGTCGCATCCGCCTGCATCTCCGGAGTGCCCAATTCCATCGATGCATCGGCATGCAGGACTCATAAACGTGGCTCGGAGTATCAAGCCCGGGTACGCGCACACTCAACAAGGATGTGCAGTCCCGCGACCCCTTTCGCATCCATATTCGATCCAACATGGTGCGTGACCGTTCACGCACGAAAAGCGCAGCCGACAAACGCCGGCCGCGCTGAATTTTCCTAACGATCTGTTTACTGATTAGCTTGTCAGGCGTCTTCCGCGACGATGTCGGCCTGCATTTCCGGCGCCGGCTTCTCAGGCGTTGGCGCCCGGTCGGCGTCGTCCCCGTCCGGAACCCCGTCCGCCGGCAAATCGTCCGGCGCCCAGTTTTCTATGGTCACCAGACTCTGGATCTGGCTGTCCATCAGTCCCGTCGCCATCGGATTGCGCACGCCCGGCAGAACGAAGACATCGAAGAGTTCTCTCACCTCACCGGTCAGCCTGATCCATTGCACGATGTCGCCCGTGCGCGTGTCCACGACCTGCACGCCGCACCAGGGCTCCGCGTCGCGCCGGGCCAGCTCGCCGTCCAGCTCCAGGCCAGAGAACGATCCATCGCGCGGCAGGGAAAGCCCGACAAAGGCATAAGGCCCTGCAAAGGCGAGACCGCGCAGGAAGCCGGGCAGAAACGCCACCGCTTCCAATGCGCCGGTATCGGGGTCTACCGTGCATAATTCGCCACGGCCGGAATTCAGCACCCAGAGCTTGCCATTGTGCAGGCGCGGCGAATGGGGCATGGAAAGCTTTTCCGTCACGATCCGATCGGTCGTCACATCGATGATGCAGCCGCCTTCGGCGCGCCGGTCGCGCCAGCCCGTGACGATGTCGCTCTTGCAGACGGCCGTCACGTAGCGCGGCTCTCCGTCCTGCATGGCAAGGCCGTTCAAATGGCAGCGGTCCTCCGGCGCGAGGCGGGAGATGAAGGGCGGCTTCCAGATCGGACGAAAACTGTGGGTGAGGCTCGGCGTGGCGAGACAGGAATATTTCGTGTTCACGAAAATAATCCGGCCGTTCTTGTCGACCCCCAGTTCATGCACGTCGAGATCGCCGGTGGTCTGGGCGTTTCTCGGCACGTAGTTGCGGTCGAAGCCGTCCACGCTGGCATTGGCGGGCAATATGTTTTCCATCCGCCATATCTGGAAATGGTTTGCCAGATAGAGCCGCTGCGGCGTGGCGGCGACGCCCATGGCCCGCACGAAATGCCTTTCGTGGAAACTTATTCTTCCGCGCGGCAGGCGCCCGACAAGATAAAGCCGCCCGGACTGATAGGAGGTGAAGCCGAAGCTCAGATTGTTCTGGGCCATCCAGTCGGAGAAGCCGCGCGAGCAGGAAATCTGCGTCTTGGGTTTTGCCGGTTGCGCCGCCTGCCCTGGCGCATTCTTATGGTCGGCGGGAGCGCCGGCGGCGGCCCCTTCTTTTCCAGCCTCTTTTTCCGGCTCCTTGCCGGACGTGGCTTTCTTCACTTCGGATTTCCTGTTGGACACGTTTCTCTCCACCCACAAGATTGCTGACGCATGAACCGCTCGTCTCAGGAAAGGAAGCGCAAGCTCATGGGGTTCACGAATATGCGCGGCGATCTGATACGATTGGCGACCGGCCTCCTGGCCATGGCCCTGGCCGGATGCGCAGGCGCTCCCCCGCTTGCAGAGCGGGAGACCAAGGCTGCAAGCGTGGCGCAGCAGGGGGAGCTTGAGAAGTTCCGCATTGCGACAACAAGGTTCGATCTGGTTGGATTCAGAAATATCCGCACCCCCGGCGAAGCGCTCACCGTCTTCATCGAGGGAGACGGCGCCGCCTGGCAAACACGAAACAAGCCCTCATCCGACCCGACGCCGGTCTCCATGACCATGCTTGCGGTCGCTGCCTCCGATCCCGGACCGAATACCGTCTATCTTGCCCGACCGTGCCAATTCACCGGGGCGGAGAACGGAACCGCACGCAACTGCCGCCCGGAATTATGGACCCTTGCCCCCTACAGCGAAGAAGTCGTCGCCGCGATGAATGAGGCGCTGAACAAAATCAAGGCGCAGACCGGATCTTCTTCGCTCCGCCTTGTCGGATACTCCGGCGGCGGCGCCATTGCCACACTGCTCGCCGCCAGACGCAAGGACGTTACGAGCCTCGTAACCATTGCCGGATTACTGGACAACGCCGAGTTCACGTCATTCCATCATGTGCGTCCGCTCGATTACTCGCTTGATCCTCTAAGCGTGGCGGCCACAATCGCCCGGCTTCCTCAAATCCATTATTCCGGCGGCGAGGACGACATCGTGCCGCCGACGATCGCCGCTAGCTTCATCCGCCACATGCCGGTGCCGAATTGCGCGCGGCAGATCGTTCTCTCCGATATGGAGCATCAGGGCGACTGGGCGGCGCGCTGGCCCGCCCTTTCCACCCGGCCTCCTTCCTGCCCCGGCGATCTCCCCAAATCGGCGGCATCGACACGCTCCCGCTGAACAGCGCGGTGATAGCTTCCCTTATTGTCAGCTTCAAAACGAGACGGAACGACATGCAGGATACGCTTGAGCGGGATGGACAACCTTCGACACCGCAAGCCGACAGAGTGGATCGCGCCCCCGCCATGCCAGCCACACGAACACCCGATACCGAGGACGGCTATGCGCCGGAACTCTGGTTCGCAACGCCGATCTGGCCGCGCAAGGTTCTCGACCATGAGCGGATCGACGCGGATATTCTCACCGCAATGGACACATATGAGCGCGAGCTGCCCAATGTGGCGCGGTCGAATGTCGGCGGCTGGCACAGCCCCTCCGATCTGCACAAACGACCGGAGCTTGCGGAGATTCGCGGGATCATCGGCCGGACCTGCGTCGGCTGCGCGAAAAGGCTCGCCTTCGATTTCACCCGCTTCGACCTCGTCTTCCAGGAGATGTGGATCAACAGGAACGGGCCGCGCGACTATAACCGCGCGCATGTGCATCCCAATGCCATTCTGTCCGGCACCTACTACGCAAAAGTGCCGGAGGGCGCCGGCAATATCGAATTCTACGATCCGATTCGGGAGCGCATCATGAGCGTCTATCCGGTGAAAGAGCGGACAAAGATGAACAGCCAGGCCCTGCAATACCGCGCCGCGGCCGGCCTGCTGATCGTCTTTCCCTCATGGCTGCAGCACGCGGTCGAGCCCAATCTCAGCGAGGAGAGCCGCGTCTCCATCGCCTTCAATATGACCTTCCGGGCCAAGAGCGCGTAGCGGCTCTCACCAGGTGTCGATGAACGGCCGGTGCTTGGGCTTCGCTTCGCGGCGCGGCGGCACGGATGCGAGGCCCCGCATCACCCAGCGGCGGGTTTCCATCGGGTCGATCACTTCGTCGATTTCGAGGAAGGACGCCATGTTGATGGCTTTGCCGTTCTCGTAATATTTCGCGACCATCTTCTGGAAGAAGGCCTCGCGCTCCTCCAGATCCTCGATCGCTTCCATCTCGCGCTTGTAGCCGAGCCGCACCGCGCCTTCGAGCCCCATGCCGCCGAACTCGCCGGTGGGCCATGAGATGTTGAAGAAGGGCGCATGGAAGCTGCCGCCCGCCATGGCCTGCGCGCCAAGGCCATAGCCCTTGCGCAGCACAACGGTGAAAAAGGGAACGGTCAGGCTCGCCGCCGTCACGAACATGCGTGACACACGGCGCACCTGCGCATCCGCCTCGACATCCGGCCCCACCATGAAGCCCGGCGTGTTGCAAAGCGACAGGACCGGCAGGCCGAACGCTTCGCAAAGCTGCATGAAACGCGCGGCCTTGTCTGCGGCGGGCGCATCGATGGCGCCGGCGAGATATTTCGGGTTGTTGGCGATCAGCCCCATGGGCTTGCCGCCGATACGGACAAGCGCGGTGACGATGCCGATACCGAAATCGCGGCGCAACTCCAGCACCGAGCCCTTATCCGCCAGAAGATCGATCACCTTGTAGATGTCATAGACGCGAAGCCGGTTCTCCGGGATCGCCTGACGGAGAAGGCGTTGATCCTCTTCCTCCCAATCGCCCAGCGGGCCCTGGAAATAGGAAAGATATTTCTTCGCCGCCTCGACGGCCTCCGCCTCGTCCTCGACCGCGATATCCACGACGCCGTTCTTCGTCTGCACGCCGATGGGGCCGATCTCTTCGGGCGCATAAACGCCGAGGCCGCCGCCTTCGATCATGGCCGGGCCGCCCATGCCGATATTGGAATTGGCAGTGGCGATGATGACATCGGAACAGCCGACCAGCGCGGCGTTGCCTGCAAAGCAACGGCCCGAAACAATGCTGACAAGCGGCACGAGACCTGAAAGTTCCGCGAATTTCAGGAAGGAGGGCGTATCGAGCCCCGCCACGCCCGGCGAATCCGTATCGCCGGGCCGCCCGCCGCCGCCTTCGGCGAACCAGACGACAGGCAGTTTCCAGTCCTCGGCAATCTTCAGTACACGGTCGGTCTTCTTGTGGTTCATCGCGCCCTGCGTGCCCGCAAAGACGGTGAAGTCGTAGGACAGCACCATGGCGCGCGCTTTTTCCTCGCCGAACTTGTCTGCATTCACCGTGCCGATGCCGGTGATGAGGCCGTCCGCCGGGCTCATCTTGACGAGGTCTTCCATCGAGCGGCGGCGGCGCTGCGCGGCAAGGATGAGCGAGCCGTAT
>NZ_NYVD01000158.1 GCF_002684405.1 Parvibaculum sp.
CTGAGAGCGCTGGCGTCAGGTGCCATAGGGATGGGTTGCGAGCCAGTGTCGCGCAATGTCGATACGGCGCGCCACCCACACCTTGTCATGCCCCGTCACATAGTCGAGGAAGCGCGCAACCGCCGCCGCGCGCGCGGGCTTGCCGGCGACGCGGGCATGCAGCCCCACCGACATCATTTTCGGCTGCGTCTCGCCTTCGGCATAGAGCATGTCGAAATTGTCCTTCAGATAGGCGAAGAACTGATCGCCCGAGTTGAAGCCTTGCGGCGCGACGAAGCGCATATCGTTGGTGTCCAGCGTATAGGGCACGATGAGCTGCGGCTTGCCCTGCGCGGTATCGTAATAGGGAAGGTCGTCGGCATAGGAATCGGCGTCATAGACGAAGCCGCCTTCCTCGACGACGAGCCGCGCTGTATTGGGGCTTGTGCGGCCCTGATACCAGCCGAGCGGGCGCGACCCGGTGACGCGCGTGTGAAGCTCGACCGCCCGCGCGATATGCTCGCGCTCGATGTCCTCGGGCACGAACTGGTAGTTGATCCAGCGATAGCCATGCGAAGCGATCTCCCAATCGGCTCTCAGCATCGCCTCGACCGCGTCGGGATTGCGCTCCATCGCCATGGCGACCCCATAGACGGTGAGCGGCAGGTTCCGCTCGGTGAAAAGCCGGTGCAGTCGCCAGAAACCGGCGCGGGAGCCGTATTCGTAAAGGCTCTCCATGGACATGTGCCGCATGTTGAAGATCGGTGGCGTACCGATCATTTCCGACAGGAAGGATTCCGATGAATCGTCGCCGTGAAGAATGCAGTTTTCCGCACCCTCCTCATAGTTGAGGACGAACTGGAGCGCGATGCGCGCCCCGCCGGGCCATTTGGCATCCGGAGGCGTTGCGCCATAGCCGACAAGGTCACGGGGATAGGCAGTCATGACGTGGTCTCTCCGGCAGTTCGTTCGCTTGCTTGGTAGGCGGCGCGCGCCGCGTCGACGGCGGCGCCGGAGGTCACGGGAAAGCCGGTGCCGCGCAGCACCGCTTCCAGCGCGCCGAGCGTGATGAGCACATTGTGCTTGCGGCAGTTGTACCCCATGGCGCCGATGCGCCAGATGCGTCCCTGCAAGGGGCCGAAGGAGCTGCCGATCTCGATCTCGAAATCCTGTCGCATGCGCGCGCGCACTGTTTCGCCATCGATCCCGTCGGGGATCGCGATGCCGGTCACATTGCTCATCCTGTGGTTCGGGTCACCAAAGAGAGTAAGGCCCATTGCCTCCAGTCCTGCGACCATGGCGCGGCTGGCAAGTGCGTGACGGGCCTGGCGGGCGGCAAGACCTTCCTGCAGCACGATGCGCGCACATTCGCGCGCCGCATACAGCATGGAGGTTGCCTCTGTGTGATGGTTGAGTCGCTTTTCCGACCAGTAATCCATGATCATGGCGAGGTCGAAATAGTTGGAGGCGATCCGCACACCGTTTGCCGCGGCGGCGCCGTCGGGCGCGATGCCTTTTTCGATGTGACGACGGGAAAAGATGCACTCCGCCGCGTGATCGGAAATGGTGATGGGCGAACTCCCCGACGGTCCCCCCAGACATTTCTGCAGGCCCGCCGTGGCGATATCGATGCCGAGCCGGTCCACCGGCAGCGGCATGCCCCCGAGTGTCGCCGTCGCATCGACATAAAGGAGCGCATCATATCTGCGGCAGATGTCGCTTATGCCCTCGAGAGGCTGGGCGATGGTGGTCGAGGTGTCGCCATGCACGCAGGCGACGAGACGCGGTTTGACCCTGGCGACCGCTTCCTCGATGGCGTCGAGCGGCACGGTGTGGCCCCATTCGGCGGGAACCGGTGTCACTTCCGCGCCGCAACGTTGCGCGATCTCGGTGAGCAGCAGGCCGAAGCGCCCGAAATCCGGCACCACGACGCGATCACCCGGCTCGAGGACGGAGACCAGCGCGGCCTCGATACCCGCCCGCGACGTGCCGTCGATGAGAAAGGTCCATCGGTTTTCCGTTTCGAAGACCTGGCGATAAAGCGCCATGGTTTCGTTCATATAGGTCGTGAACTCGGGATCGAACTGGCCGAGAAGCGGCGCCGACATGGCGCGCAACACGCGCGGATGCGCATTGACGGGCCCCGGCCCCATCAAAAGGCGCGAGGGAGGATCCAGTTCGTCGAAAAGGGGATCGGGCATTACGCAGTACTCGCTTCAAGGCGGTCGATAAATCGGAGCATGGCCTCGACGGCCAGATCGGCATCCGCCGGATCGACGGCTTCGGCCGGATTGTGACTGATGCCGCCCGCGCACCGGATAAAAAGCATGGCCATGGGCGCAATCGCCGCGAGCGCGGCGGCGTCGTGTCCGGCACCGCTTGCCAGGCGAAACGGAGGAAGCCCCATCTCGCCAAGTGCCTCTTCGAGCAAACCGGAAAGCGCCGGATCGCAGGGACTCGGCGGCAAATCCTGCAATTGCTCGAATTCGACACCGACATTTCGCCGGGCCGCGATATCGGCGATGCACGACATCATGTGTCGTGCCATCTCGTCGCGCAGTGTTCCGTCGAGTGCGCGAATGTCGAGCGACATGCCTGTCTCACCGGCAATGACATTCGCTGCGCCGGGTTTTGCATCGATAGAGCCCACCGTGGCGACCGCGCCATGGACGGCCTGCTGCCGTGCCATTTCCTCGATCGCTAGAATGGCCTCCGCCGCGCAGGCTAGCGCGTCCTGCCGCAGGCCCATCGGCGTGGTGCCGGCATGACCCGCGGTGCCGGTGAAGCTGACGCGGAAGCGAAGCTGTGCCGCGATGCCGGTGACGACGCCAAGAGCGAGGTCTTCCGCTTCGAGTTGCGGGCCCTGCTCGATATGAGCTTCGAGATAGGCAAGGACGCTCTCGGGTGCGCGGGCCGTTCCGGACATGCTTGAGGGATCGAGGCCGAAACGCTCCAGGGCGTCGGCAAGCATCACGCCGTCTTCGTCTTCCAGTGCAGCGATGGACGCATAGTCGGAAATAAGGCCGGCCATGGCGCGACTGCCGATCATGGCGGAAGGAAAGCGCGATCCTTCCTCGTCGCCGAATGCGACCAGTTCGATGGCGAAGGGAAGACGACGCTTCGCGGCGGCGAGCTGTTCGATACAGGAAAGGCCGAGCATGACGCCGAGCGCGCCGTCATAGCGGCCCGCATCGCGCACCGTGTCGATATGAGAGCCGATTACGAGAGCGGGTGCGCCCGCTGTGTTGCCTTCATACCGTCCGATGAGGTTGCCGAGCGGATCGAGCGTCACGGACATGTCGGCTTTTCGCATCCACCGCTGAAGGCTCGCTATGGCGGCGGGATGGGCAGGCGTCAGAAAGCGGCGCGTCAGCATCGCCGGGGTTTCGCTATAGGGCGGCTTGCCGAAGATGTCGCAGCGGGCAACAGCGCGGGCACCGGGGGACAAGACTTCTATGTTGGAGAGGGCCGTTTCCATGCTGGTATGCCTAGCCGCCCCGATAGGTCGAGTAGCCATAGGGGCTGAGGATCAGGGGCACATGATAATGCGCCGTGCCATCCGCGATGCCGAAGCGGATCGGGATTTCGTCAAAGAAGGGCGGCTCGGGAAGGTCGAGCCCGTTTTCTCTCTGGTATTCGGCGACAAGGAAAACGATTTCGTAGAGTCCGGATTCCAGTGTCGGGCTTTCTACGAGCGTTGCCCGCCCGTCATCGCCAAGCGTGAAATGGCGTGGCCCGAGCGGGTCGGGCGAAAGCCTGCGCAGGGTCATGTGAAGTCCCGCAGCGGGCATGCCGCGCGCCGTGTCGAGGACATGGGTGGTGAGCTTGCCAGTCATGCCCCCAGGAACTCCTCTGTATCGTAAGCGAAGTACTCATCGAGAATGACGCCTCGGTCATCCATGAAGAGCTGGTTCGTCACGCCCTCGATGAGGCGCGGCATGGCGAATTTCATGCCGGACAAGGCCGATGCCGACAGGCCGAGGCTTGCCAGCGCCGAATAGTTGAATGCGAAAAGACCGTGTATGCGCGCGGCGCCTTCCGCCGTTCGCGGCGTGAACTCGAAACCCGGCCCCAGATAGGGATGCTTGTCGATCAACGCATTGTCTTCGCCGTCCGGCGGTGTGTATCGGTCGTGCCAGCGGGCGATGTCGTCGGCGACGGCGGAAAGTTCTTCCCTGAGAGCGACGTCGGTGAGAAGGCCCGTGCTCAGGATGATGAAGTCGAACAGAAACTCGCCCTTCGGTGTGACGACGCGCACGCCGTCTGCGATTTCCTCGACATGCGTCCAGGGCGAGCCGAGATGCAGGTGGAAGTCGGAAAAGGCGGCGGCGCGATTATAGGTATCGTTGGTCGGCGGCTGATTGTGCTGCAGGAAAAAAGAGATGCCCGCATATTTCGTTGCATCGTCCAGCGTGGCGAAATGCCGGAGGAAACCCGCATTCTCCATATAGCGAATGGGATTGATGCGCGGTATGCGCTCGCGCCGGATAAAGACATGCGCCTCCCCGACGCCCGCTTCCAGCGCATATTGCGCATTGTCGAACGCGGAGGCGCCGCCGCCCAGTATGCCGATCTTTTTGCCCTTGAGCGTGCCGAAGTCGATTTGCTCGGAAGTGTGAGCGTAGCGCGCGGGCGGGACGGCGCTCTTTATGAACGCCGGCACATGCCATTCGCCACCGCCCTGGATGCCGGTGGCGAACACGACTTTCCGCGCAAGAATTGGCGGTATGGATGAGGCTGCGTCCGTTTTCACCTCGAAGAGGCCGGGTTCCAACGGCTCGACGAGCCGGACTTTCAGGGAGTTGCGGACGGGAATATCCAGTACACGCCGGAACCAGCGTAGATAGCGCATCCACTCTTCCCTGGGAATTTTGCCGAGGGCTTCCCAGCCCTCGGCGCCGAATTGCGCTTCCCACCAGGCCCGAAAGGTGAGCGAGGGGACACCCAGATCGGGCCCGGTGAGATGCTTCGGCGTGCGCAATGTGACCATACGCGCATAGGTGACCCACGGGCCTTCCAGCCCTTCGGGGTTTTCATCGACGACAAGAATGTTGCCGACCTTTTCGCGCATCAGGCCGAAGGCGGCGGCGAGACCGCACTGCCCGCCGCCCACGATGACGACGTCATAGACATGCCTGCCTGAACGATGGGTGTGCGGTCTCACCCATTCCCGCGCAGGATAATCCAGCATTTCCAGATCGTGGCGGACCTGTGCCGACAGCCGCGTTAGTGCACCGGCGGCTTCCGGCGTCGGGGCATCGGTAAAAGCCATCTTTGCATCGACCCTGTCGATCTCACTCATTGACCCAGCAACTCCGTCAATCTTAGTTGGGCGATCAGCCCGATCTGCTTTAACGCTTCCTGCCTTTCGGCGGCCGGCTCGCAGAGCAGGCGCCGCTCGAACTCGGCGAGGATCGTCTCTTTGGTATTGAGACGGACGCAAATGATGAATGGCATGCCGAAGCGCGACCGGTAGGCACCGTTCAGCTTGTGAAAGCGTTGGAATTCCTCAGGCGACAGTGCGTCTAGCCCCGCGCTTGCCTGTTCGCGTTGGGAGGCGGCTGTGAGGTCGCGGCTTAGGGCAAGCTTTCCCGCCAGATCCGGATGCGCGTCGATCAGGGCGAATTGCGCTTCGTCGCCTGCGTCGGCCACCACCCGCATGAAGGCATCGTGGAGGTCTGAAAGAGTATCGAAGGGACGTTCTTTCCAGGCTGCGGCGGCGATCCAGGGTGAGTGTTCGAAGACGCCGCCAAGGGTGTCGACGAACCCTTCTTCATCCAACGCATTCAACTCCGACAAGGTCATACCGGGTGGGTCCTGTGCACATTGGCCGCCGGAATAAGGGGCCTGTCAGGCCTAGAGCAATGCCCGTGCCAGCAAAAACGGCCGAAAATGTACACAAAAAGACGGCGTGAGCAGGTTTTTGGCTAAAAATTGGTCATAAATATTTTTCGCATGTGCAATATGTATGCAATTCGGGCGTCGCGCGAAAAAAGGCTTTTCGAAAAAATCCGCACAATACCGCGATCTTTGGAAGCGATCGCAACTGGCATGGATTTGGCAATTGTATGCAATCGAGCCCCGGGGGGCTCGTGGTTCAGTTGTGCGTGCGAAGTGCGGCAAACGATCTCGCCAGGGCGAGCTGCGCGTTCCGGAAGGGCGTGTCGCGATTAGTCGTTGCCACTAGTCCGTACAGTAACAGTTTGGAGTAGAGCAACATGACGAATAGTAAAGCGTGGGCCTGCCGGCTTGCTTTGCTCATGGGGACGGCGTCGGTGCTTGTGCTGGCGAGCGCGGGAGCGAGAGCAGAGGAAACGGCGGCGGAGACGGACGAAGCCGTCGCAACCCTGGATGATACGCAAGGCGGCGCAGAGTACGGCGAAGTCGTCGTGACCGCAGACAAGCGCGAAGTGTCGCTTCAAAAGGCACCGGCCGCCATTACCGCCTTGCCGGCGGAAGCGCTCGAACAGGCGAATATCAAGAGTGCGGTCGATCTGAACGGCGTCGTGCCCGGCTTGACCGTGACACCGAATGAAGGCTGGTCGCGCGTGGTAGCCATTCGCGGCGTCGGATACGAGACGGCGCAGAACTCGATTGCCCAGCCTTCGGTCGCCTTCCATGTCGACGGGATCTATATCGTCAATCCGGTTGCGCTTCAGCAGAGCTTTCTCGACGTCAATCGTGTCGAAGTGCAGCGCGGTCCGCAGGGAACCGTTTACGGTCAGAACTCGGTGGGCGGCACACTGAATGTCGTCACCAACAAGCCCAACCTTTACGATTACAGCGGCAATCTGAGCGCGGCTTATGGCACCTACAACCTCACCGACACGATCGCGACCTTCAATGTGCCGTTGGTTGAAGGCGAGCTTGCCGTCAGGGGCACCTTCGAGCACATGCAGCATGACGGTTTTGCCGAGTCGGTCGCGCTGGGCGGTTACGACCTCGACGACGCCAACAATACGACCGGTCGCGCGGAAGTTCTCTGGTCGCCGAACGATCGTTTCTCGGCCACATTCCTTTCGCAGATCTACGATTCCAATACGAATGACGCTGCGCTGAAGAACATTCTCGATCCCGAGCCGGATCCCCGCAAGCTGACGCAGGATTATCCCGGCTGGATGAAGACGCGCCAGTATATCGAAGCGCTGACGCTGAATTATGATTTCGACTGGGCGTCGCTGAAGTCGATCACGAGCTATCAGAACGCCGCATGGCACGCCGCCTTCGACAATGACCGGCTCGATCTCGCTCACTACCCGACCGGGCACGACATCATGCCGTTCACGGGACAGACCAATGTGAGCTGGACCCAGGAAGTCAATCTGACCTCGCCGACCTCGGCCGACACGTCTCTCGACTGGATCGTCGGTGCCTTCTATCTCTACACGTCCAACAAGTCGCGCGTCGTGGAGTACTACAACACGGCTCCCAACCAGCCGACGCCCGACATCACCGAGATGCCGCCCGGCGGATTGCCGTCGAACTGGGGGTATGGCGTACAGGCCGTCACGACCCGGAGGTCATATTCGGGATACGGTCAGGGGACCTATCACTTCACGGATGCGCTGCGGTTCACGGCGGGCGCACGTTTCACGCATGACGAAGTGGAAGGCTGGTCGCTCTCCAATTTCGGCGCTTACGGCCCGGCATCGACCGCGAGCACGGTCGGCAACGAGCTTACCGGCAAGGTGGCGCTGGAATACGACCTGACCGACGACAATATGCTCTATGCGAGCTGGTCGCGCGGTTTCAAGCCGGGCGGTACCAACCTCAACTCGAACCCGACGCTTGTCGAGAAGACGTTCGAGTCGGAAACGGTCGACTCCATTGAGGTCGGGTCGAAGAACAGGTTCTTCGGCAATGCGCTGACGGCGAACTTTGCCGCCTTCCACTATGACTACAAGAACTTTCAGTTCATCAGCGACGACCCGGTGCCTTACCAGGGCGGCGTTGCGAACATTCCGAAGTCCGAAGTATATGGCGCGGAAGCCGAATTCGGTGCGCGTCTGCCCTACAATCTCCGTCTGGACGGCAACGCGACGGTGCTCCACAGCGAAGTCACATCGGACTTCTACACGCTGGACAGCGTGGCGGCCAACAATGCGGCGGCGGCCTCCGGTTGTTCCCCCTTCGACTATTCTTGTCTGACCTACTACCGCGGTCTTGCGATCAAGAACATCAAGGGTAACGAACTTCCCAAGACGCCGTCCTTCGCGGGCTCTTTGGCGTTGACGCACACCTATGGCTTCAACGATGGCGGCACCTTCACCTCCCGCGTCCAGTATGTCTACCAGGGTGACTTCATCTACCGCGTCTTCAACAGCAGTAGCCTGGACAGCATCGACGGCTACGGGTTGTGGAACCTCTACTTCGACTATATGCCGCCGGCCGGCGACTGGAAGTTCTCGCTGACGGCGACGAATGTCTTCGACAATGACGCAGTCGTCTCCCGCTTCACCAATTCCTTCGGTATCGGGACGACGGCCAGTCAATACGTACCTCCGCGTCAGGTGATTGCTCGCGTGAGCTATTCGTTCTGATGCGTCAGGGCCGCCGCGTATGCCATTGTAGAGTACGGCATGCGCGGCGGTTGTCGCCGCCATGAAACGGTGATTGGAAAGATGTGGGAGCGTGATGAAATGTCAGGCACGATGATCGGTATACGTGGATTCATTATGCTCGCGGCGATGGCGGTTTTCGTCGCGTCGTCGTCGTCGGCTGGCGCGGCCGACCGGATTCGGCTCGGCCTGAGCTGGCTTCCCCAGGCGGAATATGGCGGTTTCTATCAGGCCAAGGCTGACGGGATTTACGAACGTTACGGGCTCGACGTCGAAATCGATCCGGGCAGTCCGCAGAAAAATCTAGGTCAGCTGCTGGCTGCGGGGGCCTATGACGTGGTGCTGGGCAACTCCTCCATTGTCTTCAATGCGAATGCCGTGGGGCTGGAGTTTGTCACTGCCGCGGCCTTCTTCCAGAAGGAGCCGACCATTCTGTTCGCGCATGACGACCCGGAGATCGAAACCATAGCAGACCTGAAAGGGCATCCGGCGGCGATCACCAATCTGAGCGTCATGTCCTTCTGGCCGACATTGAAGAAGAAATACGGTTTCACCGACGATCAGATCAGGCCGTATCCCTATAGCTATGCCTTCTTCCTTTCCAATGAGAAGGCCGTGCAGCAGGGGTTTTTGACGAACGATGTCGGGCAGTTGAAGCGTGAGGGGATCGAGGTCAAGACGTTCCTGCTGGCCGACAACGGATACAATCCCTACGGCAACACCGTCATCGCCACACGCAAATTCGCCGAAGAGAACGCCGATGTGCTGCAAAGGTTCATCACGGCGACAAGCGAGGGGTGGAAGGCGTTCCTTCACGGGGATTCGTCCGGGGCCGAAGCGCTGATCCTGGCCGGCAATCAGGACTACACGCCCGAGACCTTCGAGGATGCAAAGCAGGCGATCCTGGAAAGCGGAATAGTTGAAGGTGGAGATGCCGAAACCGGTGGCATCGGCACGATGACGGATGCGCGCTGGAAGGAGTTCTTTCAGACCGAGGTCGAAGCGGGAAACATCCCGGACTCCTTCGACTACAAAAGCGCCTACACGCTGGACTTCGTTCACCCCGACAAGCTGACGAAGCCCTGAAGGTAAACCCGGGTCTTGTTTCTATAAGTTGAGGTAGAGTTATGCATGAAGATTTCAGGGCCGCCCTTGGCGACATTCCGGTCATCGACGATGAAGTGGGGATCAAGAGGAAGAGCCGGGACTTTTTTTGGTACAGTCCCATTCTCTTCGAGCAGCTGCGCGACAAGACCGCGGAACTCGTGGTTTGCCCGCGAGACGAAAAGGACGTCATCACGGTGGCGTCCGCCTGTGCGCGTTACGGGGTGCCGTTGACGCCGCGTGGAGGCGGCACGGGCAATTACGGTCAGTCCATGCCGTTCGAAGGCGGCATCGTGCTCGACATGATGGGGCTCGATCAGCTGCAATGGGTGAAAGACGGCGTCGCGCGCGTTCAGGCGGGCAAGCTTCTTTATGACCTCGACCAGGAATTATGGGCCCAGGGCAAGGAACTGCGTATGTTCCCATCCACCAAGAAGACGGCGACGATCGGCGGGCACATCTGTGGTGGCGCGGGCGGTCTCGGATCGCTGACCTGGGGTTTCCTTGACGATCGCGGCAATGTTGTGGGTGCCCGCATTGTGACGCTGGAAGAAGAGCCGCGCATCATCGAGCTGCGTGGCAATGACACCGATCTCATCAATCGCAGCTTCGGGACGACGGGCATCGTGGTGGAGCTGGAACTGCCGGTAGAAAACCGCACGCATTGGCGCGACATGATCGTCGCATTCGACGATTTCATATCCGCTGTTCAATTTGCACAAGAGTTCACTGCGAGCCCGGGAATCGCGAAGTATGCATGCGCCGTGGTCGATTCAACGATTACGCCCTATTTCGTCCACTTCGCCAAAGTCATTCCCGAGGGAAAGCCCGTCGTCCTTCTGATGGTCGCCCCCTCCGGCGTCATCCCGACCGCCGAGATCGCCGCCGGGCATAGCGGTACGATTGTCTATGAGGAAGACATGGCGGAGGGAGAAAGCAATCCCGCCAAAGAGCCCGTTTACGAATATTGCTGGAACCACACCACGCTCCAGGTGCTGAAGCATGATCGCAGCGTGACCTATATCCAGACGGTCTTCCCCTCCGAAACCATGTACCGGGATATCGAAGCCCTGCGTGAGCTTTTCGGCGATGAAGTGCTGTGGCATCTCGAATTCATTCGAGCCGGCTCCGACATCGCATGCACCGGCGCGTCGGTGGTGCGCTACACCACGGCGGACCGGTTGGAAGAGGTCATGTCGCTCCACGAAAAGCAGGGCGTTACCGTCGTCAATCCGCATGTTTCCAATCTGGAAGATGGCGCGCGCGACGTCGTGTCGTATCGAGACCGGGCGGAATTCAAACTTGGCATCGATCCTTACGGTCTTCTCAATCCCGGCAAGATGCGCGACTACACGCCGGCCAAGATTCGCCAGGCGGGGTGATGCTGTCGATGACGGTTCCCAAGGATATGCAGGCCCCGCAAGTGGATATCTCGACGATTCCCATGGAGGTGCATGAGCGCTACATGCGCCTCGCCATTGAGGAAGGCATGCGCAATCCGATGTGGCCTTTCGGTGCGGTCATCGTTGATCCGGCAAGCGACCGCACCGTTGCGACGGGTGCCAATGAAGCAACCGACAATCCGATTTTTCACGGCGAAATCGTTGCCCTGAACAATTTCGTGCGGGCGCATGGCGCTGATAGCCGGAAGAACGAAATCGGTAATATCGAACTGAGCGACAAGGTTCTTTACAGCACGGCGGAACCTTGTCCGATGTGTATGTCGGCTTTGATCTGGGCGGGGGTCGGCGGCGTCGTATTCGGCATCGGGATCCATCGGCTGAGAGAACTCGGTATGGACCAGATCATGATCGAGGCATCGCAAATATGTGCGCACGCTCCTTTCTATGGCGGGAAGGTTTTGGGCGGCGTGCTTATCGGTGACAATGACGATCTGTTCGCAAACAGGCCGACAAGTATATGAGGGTGAAACGGTCGAAAGACGGTGGATGCGAGCTTCGCCGGACAGCGCGGCGGCGGGGGTCAGTCTTTCCGCCACTGTGCCAGGTCGGGGCTGTCGGTGTCGTAGCGGATCGCCTGCAGGTCGAGCCCTTCGCCATCCGTCATCATGACGGTATAGGCCTTCGCGGCGGCAAGCTCCGCCGGTCCGAATTTGGTAGACCATCCGAGCCGGTCGAGCATGGCGCCGGCACCGTCGACATCTTCGCTGAGAAAGGCAATGTGCAGGAAGCGGGGTGCCTTGTCGTCGACGGATTCGACGATCTCGATTTTCATGCCCGTGCCGTCGCCGAGCATGGCGAGGCGTTGCCCGTTCCCCGTCTTGCCGTGGCGAATAACCCGCAGGGCCCCGGTGCCGGTCAATTGGTTGATGCGCCCGTCGAAATCTTCGACGGCGATGGCGATGTGATCGATCTTTCCGAATTGCATGGCTCACTCCAACAGGGTTTTCTCGTGTGTCGTGAGGGAATATAGCATATAATTCGTGTAATGATGATCTTAGGGAAGCGCGAGACATCACGTTTTCGGAATTGAGCCGCTTGGCCGGAGATCCGTGTCGAGGTGTCTAAGGAGGTCCGTTGTGTTCGTAGTTGAGGGGGAGCTTGCTCTGGATGCTGTTGCGTTTAAGGTGTGACATACGGAGGTCGGTGAGGGGCTTATCGTATGAAGGTTTGTGGCGACAAGACCGATTAGTGCCCTGTGCGGCCGTTTCTGAGGTGATTTCAGGAGCAGGTTGTGAAGAAAGAGCGGTCAACGAAAGAAGCCACGATGCCTACTGAAAACGATGTTTTGCGCGTCGATTACGGTGGGCTTATCGCGCTGCCTCTGGATGGGGGTAAGAAGCGGCCTGCGAAGACGCGCGCCGAGGAACTCCGTCTTTGTATATCCGACGAAATTACCAGCGGCCGGATGCCGCCTGGAACCAGGCTCGACGAAATCCAACTGGCGGAGCGGTTCAATGTTTCCCGCACGCCGGTGCGCGAGGCATTGAAGCAGCTCAACTCCATCGGGCTTGTCGAGCGCGGTGCGCGGCGGACGATGACTGTCGCGGAAGTGTCCCCCGATCAGCTCTCCAGCCTGTTCGAGTTGATGGGTGAGTTGGAGGTATCTTGCGCGCGGCTGGCGAGCATCAAGATGACGAGCGAGGAGCGGGCGCTGCTGGAGAAGCAGCACGATGTGTGTCGCCAGCTCATGCGTGATGGAGATGCTGACGGCTATGCCAAGGCCAATGCCGTTTTTCACAGCATCATCTATTCGGGAAGCCACAATGCTTATCTCGCCGACGCCGCGCATCTCGTCCGGGTGCGTCTGTCGCCTTTCCGAAGGGCGCAGTTTCAGACCCCGGAGCGCATGGCGCGTTCCTGCGAGGAGCATGAATACATAATCCGCGCCATTTTGCGTGGCGACCAGATGACGGTGATGAACGTCATGCGCGATCATATCGCGGCGGCCCAGGGGGCTTATGTCGCCTTCGCTGCGAATGTGAAACCGGCATCCGAGTAGCCGTCCGCCTGGACCGTCCCGTCCTCCTGGGCCATCGGCCATCCATATCAGCGATTTTCCGCCGGGTGTCTGCATTGTCCTGTGGCACGGGCTGTTCGTCCCCCGTCATCGGGTGAGGGATGCTCCCCTTGCATCCATTCGATGCATAATATTTATGCAGGAAATCTCAAACTGCATACAAAATGTCGTCTCGGCGGTATCTCCGCGGCCTCACCCCGAAAAGTCGCGTTGAAAAAGCCCGGAACTCCGCCGTTTTCTGACCATCCTCCGGTAGAGGGGAAATGGCATGGGGCTTGCTATATGTACATCAACAGAAAATAGAGCGCGGCGGGACCCAATTTTACTGAATAGCGTCCCATGTCCGTGAAGTTGATAAATAAATGATGCCTTGTTGCTGAGATGTACCAAGAAATCGGTGTGCATTCGGCAGTTCGGCTGGCTTCGGGTGACGTGCAGGCCCGAAGTAATGCAGGGGTCGTCTTTACATGTCGCTCGATCGGTATCTCAATGACGCTGCCGCCATGATCGGCCTGGAGATTCCGTCCGAATATCGCGACGAGGTTCTCGTGAATCTGGAGCGGATACAGGCGATCGCGGCGCTTCTGCTGGATTGTCCCCCGGCCGCGCAATGCGACGAGGCAGCTTCCGTCTTTTGCCCGGGTGATGTCGAATGACTGTGGGTGATATGACTGCGAGCGAAATGGCGGCGGCCGTCCGAAGCGGCGGAATTTCGGCCGTGGAAATACTGAACGCCTCTTGCGAGCGGATCGGGCGGGTGGACGGCATCGTCAATGCGTTCACGGACCTGACGCCGGAGCGGGCGGCGCGCGAAGCGGAAGGCGTCGATGCCGCTATCGCGGCGGGGCGAGACCCGGGGCCGCTTGCCGGCGTGCCTTTCGCCGTCAAAAACCTTTTCGATATCGAAGGCCTGCCGACACGCGCCGGCTCGAAGATCAATCGGGATCGTCCTCCGGCCGAAGGGGATGCGTTGCTGATCCGCCGGCTTCGCGCGGCGGGCGCCGTTTTGCTCGGCGGGCTGAATATGGGCGAATACGCCTATGACTTCACGGGCGAGAACGCGCATGACGGCCCCAGCCGGAATCCGCATGACACCGCACATATGACGGGTGGATCGTCTGGTGGTAGCGGTGCGGCCGTTGCCGCCGGTATGGTGCCGCTCGCACTAGGTTCGGACACGAATGGTTCCATCCGTGTGCCCTCGGCGCTGTGCGGCGTCTTCGGATTGAAACCGACCTATGGCCGTCTACCGAGAACGGGGACCTTCCCCTTTTGCGATAGCCTGGACCATGTCGGGCCGATGGCGAGAAGCGCAAGCGATCTGGCGCTTTCCTTCGATGCGATGCAGGGATACGAAGCAAGCGATCCGGTCTGCGCAAAAAAACCGACGCGGCAAACGGTTTCATCATTGAGTGAAGGCGCGAACGGCATTCGCATTGCTGTCGCAGGCGACTATTTTGCAAGTGGCGGCGCATCGGAGGCGCATGAAGCGGTCGTTCGTGCCGCGCGCGCCCTCTCTGTCCGCCGCGAAGTTGTATTGCCTGAAGCCGCGCGAGCGCGGGGGGCCGCATTCGTCATGACGGCGAGTGAAGGCGGTTCGCTGCATCTGGATCGGTTGCGGACACGCGCCGCCGATTTCGATCCGGATACGCGCTATCGTTTCCTGGCAGGCGCGGTATTGCCCGCGCACTGGTATGTCGCCGCGCAGCGTTTCCGCCGCTGGTTTCATGAGCAATGTCTGAAACTCTTTCGTGAGGTCGACGTCATCCTCGCGCCGGCGACGCCCTGTCCGGCACCGGAGCGGGGAGAAAAATGGCTGACCGTCGGAGATCGGACGCTGCCTTTGCGCCCCAATCTCGGTGTCTTCACTCAACCGCTTTCATTTGCGGGGCTTCCCGTTGTCGTCGCGCCGCTGCATGGCGTGGCGCGGCTGCCGCTGGGCGTGCAGGTCGTTGCTGCGCCCTGGCGTGAGGATATGGCGCTGCGTGTCGCCGCGGAACTGGAAAGTCTGGGGATTGCATCGGCTCCCGTCGCGGCTTCGCTCGAGTCGGTAATAGGTGTTGAGGAGACGTCCCGCAATGGATGACTTGAAGCCGATAGATGGAGCGCCGGACGCAGCGCTTCCCCTCATCGATATTTCGATGTGGCGGTCGAAGGACCCCGAGTTCCGACGCAGGATTGCGCGGCAGGTTGATGAGGCATGCCGGGAAATCGGGTTCCTTGTCATAAAGGGGCATGGTGTTCCGGCGGAAACGATCGGGCGACTGGAACGGGTCGTGCGTAACTTCTTCTCCCTGCCGGTCGAGGAAAAGCAGGCCGTCTCCTCGCAGAACCCGGACGTCTATCGCGGTTACACGAGGATTGACTCCGCTGCGCTCGCGCGCGCCTTTAATGATGAAAAGGCCGTGCCGGATTTTCGGGAGACATTCACCGCCGGGCCTGAGGTCGCGGACAGGAACAACCCCTACTTCTTCTCCGAAGCCGGTCGTGATTTCTTTGCTGCCAACATATGGCCCGACAGGATCGAAGGCTTCCGCCCCGCCTGGGAAGATTATTACGGCGAAATGGAAAGGCTGGCCGCGGAGTTGATGTGCATTTTTGCGGTCGCGCTGGGTCTGGAAGAATCCTTCTTTGCAGACAAGATCGACCGTCACATCAGCAACATGCTGGTGTCGAACTATCCCCAACCAACTGCCCGATCAATGGCGAATGAGGTCCGGGCTGGTGCGCATACGGACTATGGAAGTCTCACCATCTTGCATGCCGAAGACAAGCCCGGCGGGCTGCAGGTGCTCGGCACCGACGGCGCTTGGAAAAACGTCCGGATCATCCCCGACGCCTTTGTCGTCAATATTGGCGACCTGATGGCCCGATGGACGAACGACCGCTGGGTTTCGACCGTCCATCGGGTCGTGAACCCGCCGGCAGACAAGGTTGACGGTAGCGACCGGCTGTCGATCGCGTTCTTTCATCAGCCAAATTATGACGCAGTCGTTGAATGCCTGCCGAGTTGTCGTGGCGCCGAGGGGGCGTCTTATGAATCGGTGAGTTCCGGAGAGCACTTGGAGATCAAGCTGCGGCAGATACAGGCGTGGTGATCCTTGGAGCCGCATAGCAAGGAGTTGATTATTTGAGTTCGCTGGATTTTCGGGAAGGCCATCCTGGATCGAGCCGCGTTGTTGGGCTGGCGATTGTGCTGGGGCTGCATGTCGTGCTGCTGGCGGCGCTTGTCTTCGGGCTGGGCAGCAAGGATGAGGAAGAA
>NZ_NYVD01000159.1 GCF_002684405.1 Parvibaculum sp.
CCGCCAGCGCCGGGGAGGAGGGAGGAGAGGCGCTGGCGGCTTCAAGAAACACGATCGGGGAGGAGGTCGATCACTGTGTTTCGTGAGTTATATATCCCGCACTCGTGACAATCTGTCAACACTGTTTCTTGTGCAATGCAAAATAATTTTGCGGGATGGAATGAGTTAGATGTGTTCCTTAATGCATTGTAATTAAATGTACAATGTTTCTCTATGTGAGCGTTTCTACGTAAACCGGGATGAGTATGCGGTGGTTTGACGCAGTGCAGAGGGGTGTTTTTAGGGTGCAGCCCCTAGCTAGCGCAGCGGAGCCGGCGAAAATCCCGGCACAACGAGGCCGTTCAAGCCGATTGCACTTGATCCGGGATGCCAAACCGTCATATACGAGGCGCCCGTACCGGACCGCGTCCCCTTCGTCTAGTGGTCCAGGACGCCGCCCTCTCACGGCGGAAACAGGGGTTCGAGTCCCCTAGGGGATGCCAGTCCGATGCATGTAAAACCCGCCGAATTCCGGCGGGTTTTTGCTTTTGAAGTGCCAATTCGGGGCCGGCTTTCCGCGCTGCGTATCCGCTTTCTTAACTCTGTTCCTGCTTAATTCGCCCTTATCCGCGCGCCACCGTTCCGTGCCGCCTTCAAGGGCTGGAAATGAATAGAGCTTTTCCCCAATCCGCTCCCATATCCACCGGTCTTTCCCTGATGCCGAAGGGCGATCAGTCTGCCTTGCACATCAAGGTCGGCCAGCGCCTGCTGGGCAAGGGGCTGCTGACGCCGGATACGCTCGCGGCGGCGATGGAAGAGCAGGACCGCTGGGGGTCCCACCTCGGTCATGTGCTGTTGGGGAAGGGGATCGTCCGGCCGATCGACTATTTCCGCACGCTGGCGGATGTGCTGAGGGTTCCGTTCGTCAACCTCCAGGTGCATCCGGCCGATCCCAGCCTGTGTTTCTACGGAGACCGGAACGACTACGCTTCCGTGGGGCTCATCCCCTGGCAGCGCGAAAGCGGCCGCGTCATTCTCGCGACGACGGCGGTCACGCCCCGGCAGCATGAATGGGCGCGTAGCCGTTTCGGGCGCAATGGCTATGCATTCGTCATTACGTCGCCCTATGACATTTTCTGGCAGACCCAGCGGCTCTTTCGCGAGGAAGACAGCGCGCAGGCGCTCGATGCGCTTTATTCCCGGATGCCGGAGCATTCCGCGAAGATCACGATGACCGTTCCCCAGCGCAACGGTTTGATCGCGCTGGGCATTCTTTATCTGGCGCTCTGCGTGGTCCGGCCCGGGGATGTCTTCGTGGGGACAATGGCGGTGCTCACCGTCTTTTATCTCGTGACATTTCTTTTCAAGTTTCTGCTCACCTGGGTAGGGGCGAACCGGAATGTGGACGTGCAGATCTCGGACGGCGATGTCGCCGCGATCCGCGATCAGGATTTGCCCGTCTATACGGTTCTGGTGCCGATGTATCGCGAGGCGAGCGTGTTGCCGCTGCTGGTCAATTCGCTGAAAGGGCTGGACTATCCCGCTTCCAAGCTCGATGTGAAATTTATCCTCGAGGAGGATGACGAAGAGACGATTGCCGCTGCCAAGGAACTCGGTATGCCGGCCAGCTTCGAAATCGTCCGCGTACCGCATTCCGAGCCGAAAACGAAGCCCAAGGCCTGCAACTATGCGCTCACTTTCGCACGAGGCGAGTTCGCCACCATCTATGATGCGGAGGATATGCCGGAGCCCGACCAGCTGAAAAAGGCGGTTATCGCCTTCAGGCGGTCGGAAAGCAGCGTGGCCTGCCTGCAGGCGCGCCTGAACTATTTCAACCGGCAGGATAATTGGCTGACGCGGATGTTCACGCTGGAATATTCGCAGTGGTTCGATTTTCTCCTGCCCGGGCTCGACTGGCTGAAGGTCCCCATTCCGCTGGGCGGCACCTCCAATCATTTTCGTGTCTCGGTGTTGCGGCAGGTCGGCGCCTGGGATCCCTATAATGTGACGGAGGATGCCGATCTCGGCGTCCGTTTCGCGCAGGAAGGCTATACGGTCGGCGTTATCAACTCGACGACCTATGAAGAAGCCAATGGCGTTCTGCCGAGCTGGATCAAGCAGCGATCACGATGGGTGAAAGGCTATATGCAGACCTGGCTGGTGCATATGCGTCATCCCTATCATCTGTGGCAGTCCATCGGGCCCAAGGGGTTTTTGAGTTTCCAGCTCTTCGTGGGCGGGCCGCCGCTCGTCATGCTCATCAATCCGTTTTTCTGGCTGGTGACGATTGTCAGCCTGACAACGAACTGGATTCAACTGGGCGACCTTCTGCCCGAACCGGTTGCTTTCATTGCGGCGTTCAATCTGATCGTCGGCAATCTCTTCCTTGTCTATTTCGGCATCATCGCCGCCCTGAAGCGGCGCTATTACGACCTGGTGCTTCAGGGCATTCTTCAGCCCTTCTATTGGGTCCTGCATTCGGTCGCCGCCTACAAGGCGCTGTGGCAGCTCATTACGATGCCGCACTACTGGGAGAAGACGGAACACGGCACGAGCCTTCAGACCAAGCATGCGCTTGCGCAATTGGGAGGGGCTGCGAATGGCAAATAGTGTGACGCTTCCGGCGCCGCGCAAGGCAACAACGGCCTTCGTCGTTATCGTGCCGGCGCTGGCCTTCTTCGTTCTGGTGGCGGCGCAACTGCCTGCCTTGCATCATCTGGTGCCCGCTCTTCAGGGGTTCTGGAGCGACCGTCCCGGCGAGATGGAGGTTGCGCCTCACGCCTGGATATCGCTCTTCGTCGTTGCGGTGCTGAATGTCTTGCCGGGCATCTGGAATTTGCATGCCGCGCTGATCATGGTGTCGTCGCTTGGCGCCGCCTTTTCTCTCGGACTGCTTTTCAAGGCGATGCAGAGCGATCGCTGGAGGGTGTGGGAAGCCGTTTTGCTGCTCGCGCTTGTGGCCGCGCAGCCGCTTGTCATCTACCTGACGGTAAATGCGAATGAATCGATCCCCTTTGCGCTGACCTTCGGCATGCTCGTTTATGCCGCCAACAGGCTCGATGTGAACGGGGATGTGCAGAGCCAGATGACGTTCGGGCTGTTTCTGCCGTTGCTGGCGCTGGTTCGGCCGGAGGTGGCGGTTTTTATTCCGGTACTCGCTTTTCTGGTGCCGTTGAGAGATCGCGCAGCACGGCGTGACATACGCGCGTTCACGGCGCTTTTCCTCGTTTCGATCCTGCCGACCTTTCTGGTCCTGTTCAGCCTCTATTGTCTGGTTTCGAGCCTTGAAGCGAGTCCGCTGGAGTTCCTGCGGCTCTTCCTCGACCCGGTTTCCTCATTAGCCTCGGCGCCTGGAGATATGGTCGAGGCGCAGCTTTATCCCATGCTGTATCTGACGCCGCTGGTCGTCTTCATGCTTGGATATACGTTGCTCGTCGGGCAGGGGCGGCGTCACATGGGCGGCGCTTTCGTTGCGCTAGCGCTGCCCGCCATGCTCGCCGGGGCCAATGCGCTGTTCGGCTGGGGTGTGGATTATCGGATGCCGGCTGCGGTGCTGGTCGCGACGTCGGCGGCCTGGATTGCATCGACCGAACTTCAGGCGAAAGGCCGTAAAGGCGCCATCATCGCATTGGGGCTTTGCGCAGCGCTGGGCTGGGGCGTGCCCTTGACAGGCGGTGCGAAAGGTTTTGCCGGGCCGGCCCCACAGCATGCCGTCGAGCGGCCGGGTGTGACCGGGCTTCTCCGTCTCGCTCCTCAGTATTGAGTGAGAGACGCGGTCAGAAATTGACCCAGATCGCCGCAATCACGGCGCGTTCGGCAGGGGTGCGACTGCCTGCGACCGTCGCAAATCCACCGAACTGGAAGGATACGGAATCCGTCAGCCGCCGGACGGCGGAGAGCTGCAGCTTATGTTGCCGCCCCTGATAGGCGAGGTTGGAGCCATCGCCCGATGAAAAAACATTGAGCGACTGGAGGAGCAGGAGCCAGTTCCTGCTGGTGCGGATGCCCAATGTCAGGTCCGGGCGAATCTCGTCCTTGTAGCCGTTCGTCCGCAGCCGATAGGCCAGTTCGGCATCGATGTAGGAGGGGTAGCCGAAGAGCGGAAAGGTGTAGCCGTAGAGAGCCCGAAGCTCCGCATCCGTGCCTTCCGACGTCAGAAGCGAACGGCCAGGCAGAAGGGCCGAAGCCTGCAGGGAAAATATCTGATCGTCGTCGTTCCAGATTACCCGCCGGACGCCGATCTCCGTATTGCCAAAGCCGGTCGCGCTCTGGGCCGGGGGCTCGGGATGGAGATTGGAAACCTCGATTTTCGTGATTAGCGTCGTTTCGTCGTCGATACCGAATTCGCCGTAGAGCTCGACGCTCTCCTTGCGGAAGCGCGACGTGCTGCGGCTGCTGCCATTGTCATCGAATTCATCGGTGGCGCGGCTCACTGTGACGGTGGTGATGGCCTGCGTTTTTCCGGCTTCCTGCGGCCAGGCCCCGGCCAGCGCGTGGCTTGTCATGAGGCCCGTGACACATGCGGTGGCAAAGAGGAGGCGCGTCGAACTTGGCATAGAGGCTTCCGCGGACATTGTGGTGGCGCCGGTCGCCGGGGCGAATCCGCAGGGACGTGGCGGCCTTCCGATTCCGGGGTGAGAGTAGATAAGGAAGCTCTACGCAAGGTTAACGAGGTGTAACGCTTCCGGGCACATATCCGTGTGATCCGGTCTGAACGGCAAAAGGCGCGCCACGGCTTTTCGCGGCGCGCCTTTGTCGATATCGGGTCGTCCTGGGGTGTCGGGGCGCTAGATGGCGATACCGGCAAGCGTCATTACAAGTCCGATCAATGCGCCGATGAGCAGGAGCACCGTCGAAAGAATGCCGATGGTGAAGCCGGTGGAGCGTTTCAGCGCTTCACTGTAGTAGCCGCGCGCATAGACGATGCGCCCGAGCGGATAGAAGACACCTACCAGCGCGGCCCATTGATCGCCGATCGTCAGCGCGAAGAGCCAGAGAGCGGGCAGGAAGAGCGCGAGCCCTTCCGTGGTGTTGCCCTGGACGCGCAGTACACGGAGGAACTCTTCAGGGCCATCCATGCGCGGCGCGGGGACTTCGAAACGCTGACGGGCCTTGCCGACCTGCAAGGCCATCCAGAAATAAACGAGAAGTACGAAAATCGTGACCAGTCCGGTCAATGGATAGGCGAAAGCCATGGTCCTCTCCTCCGATGGAGTTCATCCGTATGAGGAGAGCAGGAGCCTGCGGTCCGTGCAATGATTCTTAACCGGATTAGTGGGGCAGGCCTGCCTCAAGGGCGCGGATACGCTCATCCAGCGGAGAAGCCCCCGGTTTTCCGGTGTGCTTCTCAAGCTCCTGCGGCTCGTCTTCGGGCTTTTCGCCGTTATCGTCCATGGGGGCTTCGGCGGAGGCGGGCAGGGCGGCAGAGGGGACCTCCGATGGCGTGCCATAGGCGGTCTGCACCCTGTCGGTCAGCTCTTCCAGCGTGTCGGCGATCCCGTCACCCTGAGGGGCGCCCTGCTGGCCGTCGGCGGGCGTTTCGCCGGTTTTTTCCTCGGCCTCGCTGTCGGCCTTTGCCTCAGCTGTTTCTTTTGGCGCTTCCTCTGACGCTTCTTCGGGCGCTTTACGGGGCTTATCGCGCGGAGCGATTTCCTCGACGATGTTGTTGAGATCGTAGGCGAGGCGGGCCGCTCTCTCGCCGATGTGCCGCAGGCTGGCTTGGGATTGTTCCTTGCGGTGGTCGTTCTGTGACAGGGCGGCCTCGAAATCCGCGATGCGCTGGTTCATGGCGGCAAGGTGGTCGTCCTGCGCCTGCCGTTCGGCCTGCGAGCGGGCAAGTTCGGCCTCCAGCTCGGTCAGGCGCGCGCGCAGGCGCTCCATCTCCCGGGCCGTCTCGGCTTTCGTTTCGGCGGTTTCCGTTTCGGACTGCCGCTGCTGTTCCTCCGCCTCATCGGTGCCGGGGGAGGAGGGCGACTCATTGGCTTCCAGGGCTTCCAGGGCTTCCAGCTTTTCCAGGCGGCTGCTCAGCTCGGTCAGGCGGGCGTTCCGGTCGTTCAGCATGTCGCGCAGGGCGTCATGCTCCTCTCCGGCCGGATCGGTTCCGGCCAGATTGCGTGTGGTGACGGTGACGGCGCGCCGCCAGATGAACTGACTTGCAATGATGGCGAACAGTGTTGCTATCAGAAAGCCAAGCGCGAACAGCATCAGGCTTTCGATCATGGACACCTCTTACTGGCAGGCGGACGACAATCGGCGCCAAACTGCCAGAAAAGAGGGGTCCATTCCAGTCGGCATGTCCCCAATCAGGACAGTTTCACCGCGGGTGTGTCAGAAGGGCAGCCATTCGCGCTCGCGGCTGTAGTTCAGATAGCCCACCGAGGCACCCAGCCGGATTCCGATGCCCGAGCGCATGGGCGCCAGGATGATATCGCCGCGCTGCTGGTAGTTCACGCCAACACCGCCCACAAGATAGGCGCTGCCCTCCACACCCGGAAAGCGCTGGTAGATCGCGTCTGTATTCGGCAGGTCGTAGACGAGGGTAAAGACCTTCACCGCGTCGCCGCCGAAATCCCAGCCCGCGCTCGGTCCCTGCCAGTAGACCTTGGACCGGCCACCCTGCTTCATGACGAGATCGCCCTGGCCGTAGCGCAGGCCGATGACGAAGGCACCGCTGGCTTCCTCGCCCTTGATAAAGGCGTTGGGCTGGCCGTATTGCGCGAAGACCCGGTGTACGGCCTTGGCCAGGCCTTCCGACACGCCGCCGAAGAAATCGCCTGCTGCGGCAACGACTTCCTGCTCGGTATAGGTCTTTTCCGACTTGCTCTCGACCTTGGGTGCCTGGGTGGCGTCGTTCGGTCCGGCCATGGCCGGCAGAGAAGCCGTCGCAGAGGCGGTTGCAACCAGTCCCGCCATGCAGACGCCTTTCAGCAAGGTGCGCGCCTTGCGTGAGGTCTCGGGGGAACGTGTCGTGATGGCCATTCGGATTTCTCCCATTTGCTAAAGACGTCCGTCGAACCGGAGGACCGGTTCCCATCGGGAATCACTGTCTCTTTCAGGCACTTTAACGCAGGTTTTACAAAGCCGGTGCGACGGAGCGTCGGCTTTCTGCACGCCATGTCGAGGACAGTGGGTAGCCGGGCCAGATGGTCGCGAGGTGAAGAAAACTGGTCTTTTTCAAGGCAATTACGGAATTTCAGCAGCGATGGGCGGGTGCTACGCCCCGTTTCACTATGGGACAAAAGGCCATTGGCATGAGCGTTGCTCTACTGAGGGTAACGGTTTCCCGCCGAGGCCCCTTTTGTATTGCGTACTGGCCTGGCGGGGCCGGCGCGAGCCTCCGGCGGTCGGGGGGCCAGTTCCGGGCTCGCGCCGG
>NZ_NYVD01000160.1 GCF_002684405.1 Parvibaculum sp.
CATATTGTCGAGCCATACCTTGGAGTCCGGGTTCGGCCAGCTCGCATTGCGGCCACCCCAGGGAGATTCCTCTTCCGGCATGGGGGTGCGCATGGAGGCAGGGCAGTTTGTTTCGAGCCACTCCCTCACTTCCTGGCGGAACGTTTCGAGCGCTTCCATTAGATCCTCGCTGATATTGAGTTCTTGTCTGGGTGACACTTTATCAGCCGCCGCCCGGGCGGCAAATCTTACGGAAGCGGGACGGCTGTTCAGATCTGTGGTTCGCGCGTCCCGAGCATGACAACGGTTTCCGGCTCGCGGCCCGCGGCGAGGGAATCGAGGTTTCGGGCGATGGATTCCCAGCGGCGAAGATCTGCGCCGACCGTATGGGCGGAGCAGTGCGGCGTCATGATGAGATTGTCCAGCTCATGGAAGGGGAATCTCGACGGGCGGGGCGAGGCCTCCGGCGTGCCGCCGGGGAGCGGGCGGTTCGGGTAGATGTACCAGGTGTCGATCACCGCCCCCGCGATCTGCCGGTTCGCCAATGCGTTATAGAGTGCCTCTTCCTCCGCGACCGGGCCGCGCGCGACATTGACGATCACGGCTTCCGGTTTCATCTGTGCGAACGCAGCCGCGTCGAAGGCGTGGCGGGTTTCGTTGTTGAGGTCGCAGGCAAGCGCGATGTAATCGCTCTCCGCCAGCAGGCGGGGCATATCCTCCCGTGTGCCGATCCAGTCGAGGTTTTCGGGCGTTGTGTCACGAGGGGAGCGGGCGATTGCGCAAACCTTCATGCCGAAGGCGCGGGCGCGTTTCGCCGTCTCTTTCGAGATGTTGCCATAACCGAAAAGCCCGAGCGTCTTGCCGTAAACTTCGCCATGGAGCGAGCCCGGATCGCGGTTCGCGCCCTGATATTTCCAGGAGCCTTCGCGGAAACTAGCGTCGAGCCTGCGGAAACCGATCTCCCATTCCAGCAGGCTCGCGACGATGAACTCCGCCATGGTCTGCTCGTGTCCCAGCGCATTGCAGACGAGGCAGCCCTCGGGCACGCCTTCGGGTTTCATCCAGTCATAGCCTGCGAAGGGAATCTGGAAGAGTTTGAGTTTTTCTGCCTTGGGGATGAGCTGGAACGCACCGCCTGAGACGAGTGTGTCGGAGCCGACGACGATGGCATCGGCATCGCCTACCAGCGCCTCGCCCTTGTCCACCGGATCGTCGGGGAGCCAGAGGCCGATCTCCCAGTCGCTTGTCAGGCAGGCTTTCAGATGATCCAGATTGTCGGCGCAGGTCTGGCCGAGCAGGGCAAGTTTCATAAGGCGGGCTTTCGGTCTAGTCGGCGAGGTAGTCGCGAACCTCGGGCTGCTCTTTCAGTTGCCGTGCCCATTTGCGCAACACGCCATAGACCCGCGGTTCCTCGACGCCCAACTGTACCATGGCGACGCCGCCATTCACGCTTTCGCGGTAATCGGCGATGAGCCCGTCCTTCAGTTCGAAGCGGCTCATGCCGTCGATCACGACCTTGTTGCCTTCATATTCGGGCACTTTGGAGGTGAATTTCGAGAGCGACCAGGCATAGCCGAGATCGCCGTTGCAGACGGGATCGAACATCCGCCAGTCATAATCGCCCGCGTCGCGATGGAACATATGCGACATCATATGCGCGATCTCTTCGCGGCCTTTGTGATCGCCATAGATGTAGTCGTGATAGACGGCATCTTCGGTGAAACAGGCCGCGAAGGCTTGCCCGTCGCCAGCATTGGCAGCGGCGCAGAAACGGGCAAGCAGTTTCGCGAATTCGTCCTGCGTCATCAGGCAGGCACTCCAAGTTCGTCCTTGGCGAAGGCGGTCACGGACTTGTAGTCCGCCTTGCCGTTGGGCGCGCGGAAGGGAACGGCATTGCCGACCAGCACGCGCTTGGGCGTCTTGTAGCCTGCCAGGCTTTCGCGGACATGGACGCGGATGGCTTCCTCGTCGAACTGTGCGCCTTGCGCAAGGTGGATGACGGCGGTCACGGCCTGTCCCCATTTCTCGTCGGGAATGCCGACCACCAGCGCATCTTCCACGTCGGGGTGGAGCTTCAGCACTTCCTCGACTTCTTCCGGGTAGACCTTTTCACCGGCCGTGTTGATGCAGACCGAGCCGCGGCCCAGCAGCGTCAGCGTGCCGTCCGGTTCCACCAGGCACCAGTCGCCGGGAATGGAATAGCGTTCGCCCCTGACGGTCTTGAAGGTCTTGGCGCTCTTTTCCGGGTCCTTGTAGTAGCCGAGCGGAATGGGCTCGCCCAGTGCGATGAAGCCCGGCTTGCCGGAGCCGGGTTCCACCGGCTCGTCTTGTTCGTCGAAGACCTTGCAGCGTTCGCCGATCTGGAAGCTCGCCGTATTGATTTCGCCGTCCTTCGTCATCAGCGAGGAGCCGAGGCCGACGGCCTCCGAGGCGCCGAAGCTGTCGGTCATGATGGCTTCGGGCATGTATTCCAGCAGGCCCTTCTTCACGTCGCGGCTCCACATCACGCCGGAGGAGACGATGGTCGCGATGGAGGAGAGGTCGTAGGCGCCGGGCTTTTCCTGCAGCGCGCGCAGCATGGGCTTGGCGAAAGCGTCGCCCACGATGGAGAGCGAGTTCACCTTGTTGCGGTCCACCGCTTCCCACATTTCATGCGGCTCGAAGGAGGGCGCATCCAGCGTCACCACGCAGCCGCCGCTGACGATGGTGCCCAGCGCGGTCAGCAGGCCGGTGCCGTGCATGAGCGGGCAGGCCGGGATCATGGTCTGGCCGGGGCCTTCGGTGCGGATGGCCTCGATCAATTCGGGCATGGTTTCAGGCGCCGGGCCGAGGCGGCGCAGCGCGGAAAGCTGGGTCTCGCGCAGCGCGTTATGCGTCCACATCACGCCTTTCGGCATGCCGGTCGTGCCGCCGGTATAGATGAAGAGCATGTCGTCGGGGGAGCGCTTGATGTCGAGCTTTTCGCCGCTGCCGGTGGTGGCGAGCTTTTCGTAGTTTTCCGCGAAGGAGGCGATCGGCGCATCGGCGCTTTCGGCCACTTCGATGAAAAGCTTCACCTTGGTGAGTTGCGGACGGATTTCCTCGATGATGTCCCGGAATTCCGATCCATAGACGACCACGGTCGCGTCGGAATTGTCGAAGATGTAAAGGACTTCGCCCGCCTTGTAGCGGTAGTTCACGTTCACATGCGTCAGCTGCGCCTTGAAGCAGGCCATCAGCAGTTCGCTGTATTCGGGGCGGTTGCGCATATAGAAGGCGCATTTGTCGCCGGGCTCGATGCCGCGATCCAGCATGGCGCGGCCAAGATTGTTGGAGCGTTTGGTCGCTTCTCCCCAGGTGATAACGCGGTCGCCATGAATGAGGGCAGGGGCGTCCTGCGGCAGCTCAGGCGAGATTGCGTCGAGAATGTCCCCGAAATTCCAGGCCATTTTATTCCTCCCAAAAACTTGTTCTTGCCGGGAGCGGAATTCGTGCCCGCTTCCCTGATTTCTTTGGGCGCCATGATAACGGGAATCGAGGCGGCGTCATCTCCATCTTGCTTTCAGGAATGTCAGCAATGGGCAGTTGCCCCAACAAAAAAGGCGGCGCCCGAAAGCGCCGCCCGATTTCTTGCCGATGAAGCCGGATTATTCGGCGGCCGTCATCTTGTCGAGGGAGTAGGCGCCGCCCTCCTGGCCGTTCAGCTTCATGAGGTACTTGATGCCTTCCTCGGCGATGTCGTCGCCGCCCATCCGGTCGCCCTCGCCGTAAAGCTCCTTCATGTCGATGAAGGCGGCATAGTTCATGGAGGTGCGGTCGGTGATGATGCCGGCCTTGAGAAGGGTCTTGATCAACACACGGAAGATGTTGGTGGATTCCTGCATCTCGTCGCGGATGTTGGCGTCCGTCATGGCTTCCATGAAAGCGCCCTGCACCCATTCCCAGTCGAGGCCCACGGCTTCGTAGATGTGCTTCTTCTGCTCGGGCGAGCCGAGATTGAAGAGCAGCACCTGGAAGACTTCCCAGGCCCAGTCCTCGATCGCGTCGCGCTGCTCGGGCGCGAGCTTCGGAATGGTGCGGTCGGCCCAGATCTTGCCGAACTTGTGATGGAAGGCCTCGTCCGTCATGGTCAGCTGCATCAGGTGCACCATGAGCGGGTCGCGACCGGACTTGTAGAAGGTCGCGAAGGCGCCCATGGCGAGGCCTTCAACCAGCATCTGCATGCCCACGATCTTCTTCCAGACGAGCGGCGAGTTGACGATGTCCGTGAGGATGTCGCCGAGGGCCGGGCCGACGGCCACGGGCTTGCCCCAGCGGGCCTTGATATAGTTGGAGAAGCCGGCCACATGGCGCGCTTCTTCGCGCGTCTGGTTGGCGGCGTATTCCTGCGCGCCCGGATCCTTCAGGATGTGGCAGAGGCTGGCGGACAGCGCGAGGGCGCCCGCTTCACCGTGTAGGATCGAGGAAAGCGACCACTGCGTGTCGAGATTGACGAGCTTGATCTTCTGCTTCTCGTCGAGCTTGTCGCCGACGGCGGTCTTCAGGTCGGCGAAGAGGTCGGGGTCGACGAGATACTCGTTCTCCATGTCGAACGGCTGGGAGAAATCGATGTATTTCGTGTCTTGCGGATCCCAGAAATGGTCATGGGTCGCGGAAATGATCTTGTCGAATGCGGTGGAGCGCTTGCCGTAGCGGTCCACTTCCATCATGGCGCCGAAATCGTCGGGGGCGACTGCCTCATAGGCGTCGTCGACGGTGATGTTGGTGGTGATCTTGCTGGTCATGGTTCTCCTGCCCTATTGCGTATGCAAAGACGCCCGGCGCGAAAGCCGGCTCCTCCCCGCTCGCGTTCTGGTCTCTAAAAACACTATAAAGGTAGAGGTTAATGGATGCAAAAAATAGTGACGCATATGTCATTTTTTGTATCCGGCGCGGTTCGCGTGGCGGAAAACAAAGGGAAAAGAGGGCTGGATGTCGGGAAATTTCGTGGAAACGAGCCATGGGCGCATCGCCTATGCCGAAAGCGGGGGGCAGGGCCCGGCTGTTTTGATGGTGCATGGCAACTCCTCGGCGAAGGAGATTTTCGCCCGCCAGTTCGATAGCGAGCTCGGCGCGAAGTACCGTCTCATCGCCATGGACCTGCCCGGGCATGGCGAGAGCGAGAATGCGCGCGATCCCTCCCAGACCTATTCCATTCACGGGTTTGCCGATGCGGCGATGGAATTTCTCGACAATCTGGGCGTCGGCAAGGCGGTCATCATCGGCTGGTCGCTGGGCGGGCATATCGCGCTGGAAATGATGGCACGCTGGCCGGGCGCGCAGGGCGCCTGGATCACGGGGACGCCGCCGACCGGCGCGTCTGCGGAAGACATGATGGCGGCCTTCCTGCCGTCCGATGAAATGGGCTTCACCTTCAAGCCCGAATTCACGCCGGATGAAGCGCGCCAGCAGGCGCATAACGGTATCGGCACGCATATGCCGCTGGAAGACTGGATGGTGGCCGCCGCGATCCGGGCGGATGGCCGCTTCCGTCCCATGATGATGGAAAGCGCCGTGGCCGGGCTCGACATGGACGAGAAGGAAATCGTCGCCACTTCGCCGCTCCCGCTGGCGGTGGTCACGGGCGAAAAAGAGCCCTTCGTGAATAATGAATATCTTGTCGGACTGACCTACCGGAACCTCTGGGAGGGCAAGGTGCATGTGCTGGCCGGTCTTGGCCACACGCCCTTCTGGGAGGCGCCGGAGATCATCAATCCGATGATCGGGCGGTTCCTCGGCGAGGTGACCGGCTAGCCGCGGCCCGCAATTCGTCGTCTTCCGCCTTGTGGACGGTCAACGACCGCCGGGGCGCTGGCCCGACATAACCCTCTTTGGCCAGAATGGTGTGCTCATCCGTCAGAGCCGCCAGAACGCGATCGTAGAGCAGCTCGGCGGTGAGCGGTTTGGCCAGATAGTCGGTGACGCCGTCGATACGCGCCTGGTCGACGGTCGCCTGACCGAGATGGCCCGAGATCATCAGAATCGGCACAGCCGGTTTCGCATCGGACGGGTCGCACGCATTGCGAATGCGGCGTGTCATTTCATAGCCGTTCATCGGGGCCATGGCGCCGTCGGTGATGACGAGATCGGGGGTGTGGGCGGCGAAGGCGGCAAGTCCGGATCGGCCGTCATGCGCCTCGACGATTTCGCCGATGCCCATGCTTTCCAGAAGCGCCACGACAAGGCGCCGCATTTCGCTGCTGTCTTCGACGACGAGAATTTTCAGCCCGGCGAAGAGGTCGGATACGCTTTCCGTCATCCCGCGGCGAGCCTGGTCTGGTTCATCGTCGCCATGATCAGGTTTTCGAGGGCCCGCAGCGTTTCGGAGGCAAGGTTGGGATCGCTGTCCGGGTTCTTCAGCGCTTCGCGGATCGCTTCCACGTGAAAGCGGATGATGCTGTTTTCCAGCGGCCCGATATTGTCGTGTCCCTCGATATAGGTGCAGAGCAGATTGGCAAAGCGGCCGACCAGCGGGCGCCCGAAGGTGCCGGCGAGACCGCGAATGTCATGGGCGATGGTGTAGAGGTCGGCGGCGGACCGGGCATCGCCGTTGGCGGCCGGGTCGGACAATTCGATCAGGCGCGTTACCTGCTCGGAAAGAGCCTCGGCATATTTCGATTCCAGGCTCTTGATGGTGTCCTGCATCTTTTCGAGGACGCGCGGATCGAGGCGCACAGGGTCGGTGATGTCCTGGCCCAGCTTGCGTTTGGCGATCGAGGGCACCTTCAGGATGCGCGTCTCGCCCTTTTGCGATGCTTTGATGAGGTCGTTCTCCGACATATCCGGATTTCCTAGAGCAAGGTGACCTGCGGGGCGGCTGCCTGCCGCCGGTCCACACCCTCGAAGGGCGTATCGCGGCGGCGGCGGTCCGGGCCGCGATAGGTGTCGGTTTCGATGAAGGCGCGGGGATAGCACACGACTTCGGCAAGCCGCCGATAGAGGGTGGCCGCGGAGATGGGTTTGGAGAGGAACGCGGTGATGCCGGCATCGCGCGCTTTTTCAACGGATGCGACGTCGGTATGGCCCGAGACCATGATAATGGGCGCGGTGCTCATCTCCGTGCAGTCGATGGCGCGAAGCCGCTTTACCAGATCGAAGCCGTCGCCCGGTTCCATGGCGGCATCGGTAATGACGACGTCGGGCCTGTGGCGCCTGTAGAGGTCCAGCCCCTCTTCGCCATTCGCGCCGAGAAATGTTTTCCCGACCTCGAGCGCATTCAGCAGCCCCAGCAGCAATTGCCGCATATAGGCGCTGTCATCCACCACCAATACGCTGATTGGCTCGAATAAGGATTGTGCCGTCATACCCCACCTGCGCAGTGCCGCATCGCGTTCCGGCGGTTGCCGGTGCCCTCGCGAATACGTCAGCTTCAACAGCGCGACGATAGAACGGATTGGTTAACAAAGGGCGGACGTAAGGTTACCCCTTCGTTTACATATCCCCTCAGGCGTTGGCGGTGACGAGCCAGACCGAACCGTTCAGGACCACGCCGCGGTCGGTATTGTGGGCGGCCAGTGCCTTGCGGACGGCGCCTATGGCCTTTTCGCGGGCGGTGTCGTCCAGGTCGACGAAAAGGCGTGAGAAGGGGCCGACCTCGAGCGATTGATGAAGCGCATCCTCCACCGCGTCGCCTGCGTCGCTGTCGGTCCGGCCCATCGTCATTTCCGCATCGAGTTGATCGATGGAGATATCGCCGAAGCCCGCGCCCGACAGGATGGCGTTCACGCGGTCCTTGTCCTGAAAGGCGAAGGGACCCGGCGCGCCGGGTGCGGGCGGTTCTGGGGCTTCGACATGTTCGAGGGCGGCAAAGAGCGGGACATGAAACCAGCTGTTTTCGGTCAGCGGACGCCAGCAGACGAAGGCCAGCCGTCCGCCCGGCTTCATCGTGCCATGCAGATGGGCGAAGGCGGCGTCTGGATCGGCAAAGAACATCACGCCGAAACGTGAGGCCAGCATGTCGAAACCGGGACCGTCGAAGATGTGGCTGGATGCGTCGGCGAGCAGGAATTCGGCGGGATTGTTTTCCGCCGCCGCCAATGCGCGCGCATGTTCGATCATGGGGCGGGAGACGTCGACGCCGAGCGCCAGGCCTTCCTTGCCGGTGCGTTCGGCGATGGCGCGCGTGGTGACACCGCAGCCGCAGCCGATATCGATCGCACGCTCGCCTTTCTCAGGTGCGAGGGTTTCGATCACGGCTTGAGAGTAGGGCGCGAGAACGCGGTCCATACGCGCCTGATTGGCGACCCATTTTTCGCCGCTGCGGCCGTTCCAGTATTTGATCTGGTCGTCATTGGACAGGCTTGTCTGCTCGCTCATATCTACGCGCTCCCGATGTGTTTCTTGCGCGCAGCCTAGACCGTTTTCCGGCGAGGTGGAAACATCTGCCGGATCGGGATCTGCTCCTGGACGGCGGGAGCGGGGAGGCGAGGATGAAACGCTCAGTCCCGTTCGTCGGGATCGGGGTCATATGGATCGGAAGGGGCGGGCAGAAGCTCGTTGTCGAGGATCAACGTTTCGTCCGCGTCCTCGCCCTGATCGGCACCCTGGTCCTGATGTTGCGCTGCGAGTTCAGCGGCTTCGCCCACGCGCCGGTTCAGCCGCTCGGCCAGCGCCTGCAGCTTGTCTTCGACGGCGCTCATGTTTTCGTCCATCGCATCGGGGGCGCGCAGCGTTTCGTTCAGCGCGGTCTCGCCATCGTCGTCGATCTGCAATTCGTCTTCCGGCGTATCGGCCCCCGTCGGGACGCTGGAATCGATGTTCCGTTCGCCGGCTTCGTGGCGCAGGGCCTCGATGCGCTCGGCCACAAGCGAGGCATGGTCGGCCAGGGCCGCAGCGGCATTTTCGGTGACATCGCGGGCGCGGTCGATTTCGCAGAGGATCATGTCGATCTCTTCATCGTGCTCGAATGCGCTGCGGGGCGGGGAGAGGGAAAGGCCCTCGGCGGATGTGGTGAGATTGACGAGGGGGACGGCAAGGCCGCGGCGCCCTTCGGTATCCAGGATGATTTCGAAGCTTACCGGATGCCGGGGAGAGCGCCGCCCGGCAATCAGGTTGATCCGGTTATGCGATGCGGACCCGACAATCGCGTCGATTTCGCTTCGGAGGTCGTCATAGCGCCCGGCAAGGAGCGCCCGGCGGCCGGGATCGTCGCTGCGCGCGGCATCCGCCGCGAGATCGGCGGCTTCGCGCAGCAGATCGCTCACGGCGTCGATGGCCAGCACGGCGGTTTCCACGGTGGAAAGCGAGGTCGCGATTCGCTGGCCGAGTTCGGCGGCGGAAACAGAGCCGCTATGGCGCGAGGTGCCGCGCAGGGCCCGATCCATGGCCTCCCGCGTCGCCCGGGGCGTTGCCTCGGTCGGTTCGGTTTCTCTTTGCCGTGCCCTGAAGCGCGAGAAAATCTTCATATCGTCAACTGCCCCTTGAGCAGATTTTCCTGACTAGATTGAGCCGCTTTGCGATCCGATCTAGTCAGGAAAATCTGCTCGTCACTTATCGTTCGGACCGTTTTCCGAACCGGCAGGTGTTTCCACCTGACTGGAAAACGGTCGGGCCGCGCACCCTCGCAAAGCCCGGCTCCCGGCGGTGGGAATTCACAGCCAGTAGCCGGGAAAGAGGCTAGCGTGGAGATAGTTGACGAGTGCTGAATGCGGGATTGTCTTTCTTGCGCTACGCTCACACTCATGTCCCGGATCCGGCAATTCGCTTTCAAGCGCCTTTTCAGTCCCGCGGCGCGCCTTTACTGGCGGCTGACACGGCCGCTGACCGCGGGGGTGCGGGCACTTGTCCGCGATGAGGAGGGGCGCATTCTTCTGGTCCGCCATACCTATCTCGCGGGCTGGTATCTGCCGGGGGGCGGGGTGGACCGCTCCGAGACCATGCATCAGGCTGTCCGCCGCGAATTGCAGGAAGAAACGGGACTTATCCTGCATGGCCAGGCCCGGCTTATGGGGATTTATGCCAATTTCCGGGAGTTCAAATCGGATCATGTGGCCTTGTTCGACATAGAAAGCGATGCCTGGGAGCGTGGCGCCTGGGCGCCCGACCGGGAGATTGCCGAATGGGATTTCTTTGCGCTGGACCGTTTGCCCGAAGATGTGTCGCCGGGTACGCGGCGGCGGATCGGCGAGGCGGTCGAAGGGGCGGAGCCGGACGAGTTCTGGTGATTGATCGCCGGTCCGGCCATGCTCTGCTGAAAAGAAGGAGGGGGAATATGAAAACGCTGATCGGTATTTTTCTTGCGATGGTCGTTTCGGTATCCGTTCTGGCGCCGGGACCGGCGTTTGCGCAGGATGAGGTCGATTGGGCGGCGCTGCCGACCGACAAGGCAGAGCTGGACGCCCTCGACACGAAACAATTGCGGATGCTTCGCGCCTCGGTGCGCTATTGCGAGGATTTCGGGCGCGAGAACCACCGCAACACGGCCTGCGTGTTTCTCGATCTCGACCGGTCCGTCAGGCAGTCCGGCGATGCGGCGCTGAAGGCCTATCATTTTGGCATGTCGCGCATGGACCGCTATAGCGAGGCCCGCAATCGCGGTGCGGTCGTGAACCGGCTGCTCCTTATGCGCGATAAGGCGCTTGCGGCCGACTAGCTTTCGAAACGGTCGCGGTCATGCGGCGCGTCGAGGTCGAGCACGGGCCCGGCGGGGATGATGCCTGTCGGGTTGATGTGGCGATGGCTCGCGTAATAGTGCCGCTTGATGTGGCCGATATTGACCGTCTCCTTCACGCCCGGCACCTGATAGAGGTCGCGCAGATAGTTCGACAGGTTCGGATAGTCGGCAATGCGGCGGATATTGCATTTGAAATGGCCGACATAGACGGGATCGAACCGGACCAGCGTCGGGAAAAGCCGCCAATCAGCTTCCGTCGGACGGTTGCCGGTCAGATAGCGCCGGTGTGACAAACGCTCGTCCAGCCGGTCGAGTTCTTCGAAAAGCGCGGTGACAGCTTCTTTGTAAGCGTCCTGCGTCGTCGCAAAGCCCGCCTTGTAGACCCCGTTATTGATCTTGTCGTAGATGGATGCGTTCAGCGTATCGATTTCCTCGTGCGATCCGTCGGGATAGAAGTCGAGATCCGCGTCGACGCCTTCCAGCCCGTCGAAAGCCGAGTTCAGCATGCGAATGATGTCGGCTGATTCATTGCTGACGATGGTGCCGGTCTCCTTGTCCCAGAGGACGGGCACCGTCACACGGCCCGAATAGTCGGGGTCGGCAAGCTGGTAGACCTCGTAGAGTCGTGTCTTGCCATTGATCGTATCGGGCGTGGTGTCGTCGTCGCTATTCTTCAGCGTCCAGCCTTCATCCAGCATCAGCGGATCGACCACGTTCAGCGAAATCTTGTCGTCAAGGCCTTTGAGCTTGCGGAAGATGAGCGTGCGATGCGCCCAGGGGCAGGCGAACGAGACATAGAGGTGATAGCGACCGGCTTCCGCCTTGAAGCCCGGCTTGCCGGTGGGGCCGGCGCGGCCATCCGCCGTTACCCAGTTGCGAAAGGTGGAGGAGGGGCGCTGGAAGCGTCCCTCGCTCGTTTTGGCAATGGTTTCCTCGGTCTTCCATTCGCCGTCGACAAGCTGTCCCATTTCGCGCTCCTATCTGTCCTGCGCTTCGTTTCAGGTTGTGGCGGGCGGTATGTCCACCAGCACGATTTCGGCATCTTCTGCGGCCTCGATGACGAGTTTTTCGACATCGCGGATCGCCGCGCCTGCGCGTTCGGGCACATGCACACCGTTTACGGTCACGCTGCCTTTCGAGGGCACGAGATAGAGATAGCGCTCCTTGCCCGTTTCATGGGTCACCGCATTTCCGGCGGTAAGCGTGGCACCCAGTACCTCGGCATCCGCCGCGATCCAGAGAGCGTCCGCCGGGGCGTCCGGTTTGCCGCTGGCCAGCCGCGCGAGCTTTCCTTCGCGCGTGCCTTCGGGAAACGCCGCCTGCTCCCAGCGGGGAGCGATGCCGGGGCGGTTGGTTTCGATCCAGATCTGGAAGAGCGTCGTTTCTTCGTCTTCCAGGTTCCATTCCTCGTGCCGCACGCCCTTGCCTGCCGACATCACCTGAACGTCGCCCGCTTTCGTGCGGCCTTCATTGTTCATGTGGTCGCGATGGGTGATTGCGCCTTTGCGCACGAAAGTGACGATCTCCATGTCGCGATGGCCATGCGGGGGGAAACCCGTTTTCGGCGCGATGCGGTCGTCGTTCCAGACGCGAAGCGCACCCCAGCCCATCCGCGCAGCGTCGTGATACTGCCCGAAGGAAAAATGATGCCGGGCGTCCAGCCAGCCATGGTCGGCATGCCCGAGGCTTTCGAAATCGCGAATTTCGATCATGACCTTGTTCCTCTCTCCTCCCGAATGACGGGGACCGCCACGCGCCCCTTTATGCAATACGGGGGAGGGACGCGTGGCGGGCTGTACCTTGCGGAAGTGGGGGGAGGGGGAGAGCCTTCCGCAAGGCAGGTATTTGTCAGGTCAGGCTTTCGCTAGCCTTTGAGTTTCCGGGCGATAGAGGCGACATGCGCGCCCTGCTTCCGCGCCATGGAAAGTTCCTTCTCGGACGGCTGGCGGGATCCGTCGCCGCCGGCCAGTGTCGAGGCGCCATAGGGCGATCCGCCGCGCACGTTAGAAATGTCGAAGAGTTCGTTCGCCACCGCATAGGGCAGGCCGACAATGACCATGCCGTGGTGGATCAGCGTGTTGTGGAACGAGGTGATGGTCGTCTCGTTGCCTGCGCCGGTGCCGGTGGAGGTGAAGACGCTGCCGACCTTGCCGGTGAGTGCGCCCTTGGCCCAGAGACCGCCGGTCTGGTCGAGGAAACTGCGCATCTGGCCCGTCATGTTGCCGAAGCGGGTGGGCGAGCCGAAGATCACCGCGTCATATCCGGCAAGCTCATGCGGGGCGGCCACGGGGGCTTCCTGATCGGTTTTCATGCCCGCTTCGTTCATCAGGTCTTCGGGCATGGTCTCCGGCACGCGCTTCAAATCCACGCTGACGCCGCTTTCGCTCGCCGCGCCTTCGGCCACGGCCTTGGCCATGGTTTCGATATGGCCGTAGGAGCTGTGATAGAGCACCAGAATTTTCGTTTCGTCCGCCATGTCGCTCTCCTTTGACTGGGATGTCGTTCGAGGGTGTTTCGCTCGTTGAGTGAAATGTATTTGCTTCTCCGAAAGTTCCAATCCATCATTTCCTCAATAGATTGTTTCAATGGTGAGAAAATGACGCTGGACCTCAATGCCTTCGCCGTTTTTGCGCAGGTGGTGGAGACGGGCAGTTTCACCGCCGCGGCGGAAGCTCTGCACCTGTCCAAAAGCATGGTGAGCCGTCAGGTCGCCGCGCTGGAGGAGGGGCTGGGCGTGCGCCTTCTCAATCGGACGACGCGGCGCCTCAGCGTGACCGAGGCAGGCGCGGTGGTTTACGAGCGCGCGCAGCGCATCGTGGCGGAGGCGGCGGATGCGGAGGCCTGCGTCACCCATGTGCAGGGCGCCGTGCAGGGCCGTTTGCGCGTCAACGCGCCGATGACCTTCGGGATCCGGCAATTATCGAATGTGATCCCGGAGTTTCTCGAACGCTATCCGGACCTCACCGTGGATCTCGCGCTCAACGACCGGCGCGTGGACCTCATCGAGGAAGGGTTCGACGTGTCCCTGCGCGTTTCGGAGCTGGAGGATTCAAGCCTGATCGCGCGCCAGCTTGCGCCCGTGCGCCGCTTGCTGGTGGCCGCGCCCGCCTATTTCGAAAAGCATGGCCGACCGCAAACGCCGGACGAGCTGAAGCGCCATCGCTTCATGTTCTATTCGATCCAGCCCCGACCGGAGGTCATTCGCCTTCGCTCGCCCTCCGGCAAGCGGATCGAGGTGGAGCGGGAAGGCCAGCTCTATTGCAACAATGCCGACGCCATGGTGCCGATGTTGAAGGCAGGCGGAGCCATTGGCTTCTTTCCGGATTTCATCGTCTGGGAGGAGTTGAAGGCGGGAACCCTCGAAGCGGTGATGACGGAATGGGAGGATGAGCCTTTGCGGCTTCACGCCATCTATCCGCACACGCATCTTCTGGCGCCCAAGGTCCGCGCCTTCGTGGATTTCGCCGTGGAGAAATTCGGCCCGGGCGTCGCGCCTTGGGAAGTGAAGCTATAGAGAAGGATTTAGTGATCCGGAAAAGGTCCACTTATTAGAGTCGGACTCAAAATTAATACCCATTGATTTCAAGCCCTTGCGATGAGCCTTGTGGAGCGTCGGATGGAGGCGATCAGGAGCCATGCATCGGAGG
>NZ_NYVD01000161.1 GCF_002684405.1 Parvibaculum sp.
CCTCCACTATGCGCTGCATGTCTTCGAAGGTGTCGATCTTGCTGCCGTCGATCTTCACGACATAGTCGCCAGCTTCAAAACCGGCTTCATCCGCGGCTGTTCCCTGACGCACGCCATCAACCGTCGGCAGCGCCACCGTCTGCCCTGCAAACGTGTAGATACCGGCGAAAATCGCGATCGCCAGGATGAAATTCGCGATCGGTCCGGCAGCGACCACCGCGGCGCGCTGCCAGAGCGGTTTGAAATGGAACAGGCCTTTGCGCTGGCTATCGGGGATGGCGGCGAGTTGCTCACGACTGGGCATGCTCGCGGCGTTTTCGTCCCCGGCGAATTTCACGAAACCGCCAAGCGGAATCCAGCTCAGCTTCCAGCGCGTCTGATGACGATCATTCCAACCGAAAATCTCGGGCCCGAAACCGATGGAGAAGGTGTCGACCTTCACGCCGCAGCGCCGCGCCACCCAGAAATGCCCCAGCTCGTGGAAAAAAACCACGACGCCAAGGACAAAAATGAACGGCAGCAGATAGCTGAAAAGCGTCTCCCCGAACCCACCAATACTCGCCAGAATGCTCATATTATCCAACTTCTTTCACTGGCCGCCGGGGTACTCCCCGATCGTGCCGGCGATCATATCAGCCAAGTATGCCCAATACATGGACAAACGTCCGGCAAAGCCACCATTTTCCGCGAGTCACCAGCCCCTGACGGCGGTACAGCCTACGTCAGCATGACCGCTTTTGCACCCATTCAGACGCCAGTTTTCGCGACAGGGCATCCAATTCGTAAACGTCTTCCAGGCCTGACGGCACCTGCGTTCCCCAGGCGTCGCTGCGCAGGACCTCTTCGACGGTAGCGGCGATTTCGGCGAAGGGGAGCCTACCGTTCAGAAAGGCCGCGACGGCGACCTCATTGGCGGCATTGAGTACGTTTGGTGCGGCGCCGCCATCCTTCAGCGCCTCCCTTGCCAGCCGAAGGAGCGGAAACCTAACAACATCAGGGACTTCGAAGGTTAATTTACCGATTTCTGCGAAGTCCAGACGCGCGCTCGGCGTGGCCATGCGCGACGGCCATGCCAGCGTGTAGCCGATGGGCGTCCGCATGTCGGGCGAGCCCAGCTGGGCAAGCACGGATCCGTCGACATATTCGACCATGGAGTGAATGATCGACTCGGGGTGGATAATGACGTCGATCTGGCTCTCTTCCACCGGAAACAGGTAAAACGCCTCGATCAACTCAAGGCCCTTGTTCATCAGCGTCGCGCTGTCGACCGAAATCTTGGCTCCCATCTCCCAGCGGGGATGAGCGACGGCCTGGGCCGGCGTGGCCGAGGCCATCTCCTCCACCGTCCAGGTCCGGAACGGACCGCCCGACGCCGTCAGAATGATCCGGGAGATGCTTTCAGGCTTGTCGGCCTCCAGCACCTGGAAAATGGCATTGTGCTCGGAGTCCACTGGCAGGAGGACGGCGCCCGAGCGCTCGACCTCCGCCAGGAACAATGCTCCCGCCGAGACAAGGCATTCCTTGTTCGCAAGCGCCACGCAGGCCCCTCGCCGTACCGCGGCCAGCGTCGGCGCGAGCCCCGCTGCGCCGACAATGCCCGCCATAACGAAATCGGAAGGACGGGAAGCCGCCTCATCAATGGCCGCGGCCCCCGCCGCCGCCTCGATCCCGCTTCCGGCCAGGCCCCGTTTCAAGGCGTCATAGCCCGCGGGGTCGCCGATCACCGCGACCGACGGGCGGAATTTGAGAGCCTGCGCCACAAGGGCATCGACATTGCGGTGTGCCGTCAGCGCCTCGATCTCAAAGCTTTCCGGCTGGCGTTCCACGAGATCGAGCGTCGAACAACCGATCGAGCCGGTCGAGCCGAGTATGGTGATACGCCTTGGCGTCGCATTCGACGCGGGCAGCTTTTCCGCTTCCGCCATCAGGGCCAAATCAGCACTCCAGCCGCCGGGTTAGCGGCATTGTGAACAATTCCAAGCAGGGCCGCGGCGACCGTCACCGCCATCAGACCGTCGACCCGGTCCAGCACACCCCCATGACCGGGGATGAGATGCCCGGAATCCTTGAGGCCGGCACGGCGCTTCATGGCGGATTCGAAGAAATCGCCCAGTTGTTCGACGATTGCCAGCCCCGCGCTCAAGACTGCCAGCAGTATGGGAGAGCCCGCCCCGATCATCAATGCAGCCGCCACGCCCGCCACGACGGCCCCGACCATGCCCCCTATGAGCCCGGCCCAGGTCTTTTTCGGCGAAATGGACGGCATGAGCTTCGGCCCGCCGATCGTGCGGCCTGCGAAATAAGCGAAGCTGTCGATAGCCCACACCATCACCAGAAGCCAGAAGACAGCCTCCAGGCCATAGGAAGGATCGTTCCGCAGCCAGATAAGCGCCACGAAAGGCAGCACCAAATAGGGATAGGCGATCAGGGCCTGCCCCGCCGCCCCATGCCGCCACAAGCGACCGGCCAGCGCGAAGGCCATAATGCCTGCGGCAACGGCAAGGCCAGCCGAGGGAAGCCCGGCGGCGGCAAAGGCAATGGCCAGCAGCACGGCGAGTATCAGGCCGAGCGCATCGCGAACCCCCGTGCTGCGATAGATGAGATGCGAAACCTCCAGCGCCATCGCGACCGCGGCAATGGCCAGCATCGCGGCGAAAATCCATCCGCCCGCCCAGGTACAGGCCAATGCCAGCGGCGCCAGCAAAAGAGCGGAGACAACGCGCCGCGCCATATCGCCAAATCGGGCGCTGCCCATTCGGGAGGTATCGGGCGGACCGCCGGGTTCAGTCATATCGCGATCAGCTTCCATTTCCCGCCGGGACGGCGCCGAAACGGCGCTGGCGGCCGTTGAACTCGGCAATGGCGGCACGAAGATGGTCCGGCGTGAAGTCCGGCCAGAACACATCGTCGAAGAGAAGCTCGGAATAGGCGCTTTGCCAGATCAGGAAGTTGGAGAGGCGCTTTTCGCCGCTGGTACGGATCACGAGGTCGGGATCGGGAATGCCCGCCGTGTCGAGATAGGCGGATACCGTGTCCGGCGTGATCTCGCTTGCGCGGAGCTTGCCGGCCTCCACTTCCTGTGCGATGCGGCGCATGGCGCAGGCAATCTCGTTCTTGCCGCCATAATTGAACGCGATGATCAGGCGCAGCCTCGTATTGGCGCGGGTCAGCGTTTCGGCTTCATCGATGAGGGAGACCAGATCGGGATCGAGATGCGTGCGATCCCCGATGATCCGGATATTGACGCCGTTGCGGTGCAACTCCGCGAGGTCGCGCCGGATGAACAGGCGCAACAATCCCATCAGGTCGTTCACTTCCTCGGGCGGACGGTTCCAGTTTTCGGAGCTGAAGCTGTAAAGCGTCAGATATTCGATGCCGATATCGGAGGCGGCCCGGACGATGACGCGAACCGCTTCGACACCCTGGCGGTGCCCGGCAGCCCGAGGCAAATGGCGCTTGGCGGCCCAGCGTCCATTGCCGTCCATAATGATGGCGACATGACGCGGCACCGCCTGAGAGGCGGTCTCGCTGTCATTTTGCTTGGACGTCAACATCATACCGTCAACCGGGTTTTCTTATTTTAGCCGGGTCTGAGCGACCGTCATCCCGATAGTGAAACCTGCCATCAAGGCAACAGCAAGGCCTCACACCTGCATGATTTCACTTTCTTTGTGGGCCAGCGCGGCGTCGATTTCCGCGATGAACTTGTCGGTCAAAGACTGGACCTCGTCGCTCCAGATCTTGTGATCGTCCTTGCTCATCTTGCCGTCCTTTTCGAGCTTCTTCAGCTCGTCCATCGCGTCGCGGCGTACATTGCGCACGGCGATGCGGGCCTGCTCGGTATAGCGCGCGGCGACCTTGGTCAGTTCCTGACGACGCTCCTCGTTGAGTTCCGGGATCGGCAGGCGGAGCAGTGTGCCGTCGACAACCGGATTGAGGCCGAGGCCGGAATTGCGGATCGCCTTTTCGACGGCCGCCACCATGCCCTTGTCCCAGACGGAAACCGTCAGCATACGGGGCTCGGGCACACCGACCGTGCCGACCTGGTTGAGCGGCATGGTCTGTCCATAGGCGTCGACGGTGATCGGATCCAGCAGGCTCGCGGTCGCGCGGCCTGTCCGCAGGCCGCCGAACTCGGTCTTCAGTGCCTGCACAGCGCCCTTCATGCGGCGTTCGGTGTCGTCCAGATCGAAAGTTTCTTCTTGGTCAGCCATGTCGGTTCCTTCCGTGCCTTGGTTCGCCCGCAAGCGTTTCTCAGGCAGCGTTCTCGATGATAGTGCAGCGTCCCTTGCCCGTCAGAACATCGACCAGGGAGCCGGAATCGTGAATGGAAAAAACGATGATCGGAATATCGTTTTCCCGGGCCAGCGCGATGGCGGAGGTATCCATCACCTTCAGATCGCGCGCGATCACGTCGAAATAGGTCAGCCGCTCATAGCGTTCCGCGTCGGGGACCTTCTTGGGGTCGTCGGAATAGACGCCGTCGACCTGCGTCCCCTTCAGCAGCGCATCGCAGCCCATCTCGGTGGCGCGGAGCGCAGCGGCGGTATCGGTGGTGAAGAAGGGATTGCCGGTGCCGGCCGCGAAAATGACGACCCTGCCCTTTTCCATGTGCCGCACCGCGCGGCGGCGGATATAGGGCTCGCAAATGGTCATCATGGGAATGGCGGAAAGAACCCGGGTGGGCACATCCAGGCGTTCCAGCGAATTCTGCATGGCCAGCGCGTTCATGACGGTTGCCAGCATGCCCATATAGTCCGCGCTTGCCCGCTCCATCCCCTTGGCCGCGCCTGACAGCCCGCGGAAGATGTTGCCACCGCCGATCACGAGGCAAACCTCGACGCCGATCTCGCAGGCCTGCTGGATTTCCCGGGCGATGCGATCGACCGTGCCGACATCGATACCGTATTGGGTATCCCCCATCAGGGCTTCGCCCGAAACCTTCAGGAGAACGCGGGAGTAACGCGGCTTGTCGGCGCCTTCGGCTGCGCTTTCGGTTGCACTTTTCGTGACACTGGCGGACATGGGCAGGATTCCGGCGCTATGGGCGTGGCATCTGGACAGATGGGCTGAGGGGCGAATCCCTCCTCACCTGCCAGAGACAATAGCGCCCCCTGCGCCGGTTGGCGAAGGGGGCGCTGTATTCACAGAGGCAAAATGCCTCAACCGCGGGCGGCAGCCACTTCCGCGGCGAAATCCGCCTCTTCCTTTTCGACGCCTTCGCCAAGGCCGAAGCGCAGGAAGCCGACGACTTTCACCGGGGCGCCGATGTCGCCTTCGGCGTTCTTCACGGCCTGCTCGACGGAATTGTCCGGGTCGATCACGAAGGCCTGGGAGAGCAGCACGACTTCCTGGAGGAACTTGCGCATGCGGCCTTCGACCATCTTCTCGATGATGTTGTCGGGGCGGCCCGATTCCTTCGCTTCGGCGATGAGCACGTTGCGCTCACGCTCGATCGTGTCCTGATCCATGTCCTCGGGACGGGTGGCCAGCGGGGTCGTCGCCGCGACATGCATCGCGATCTGCTTGCCGAGCTCAGCCAACTTTTCCTTGTCGCCGGCGGATTCAAGACCGACCAGCACGCCGATCTTGCCGAGACCCGGCACGACCTGATTGTGGACATAGGCCGCGACCACGCCCTCATCGACCGAGATGAAGCCCGCGCGGCGGACATTCATGTTCTCGCCGATCGTGCCGACGGCTTCGGTCACGTAATCCTCGACGGATTTAGACGAGCCGGTGTAGGTCGCCGCCTTGAGCGCATCGACATCACCATTGGCGTCGAGCGCCAGCTTGGCGATTTCGGAGACCATGCCCTGGAACTGTTCGTTGCGGGCCACGAAGTCGGTTTCGGAATTCACTTCCACGACCGCGCCGCGCGTACCGTCGGCAACGACGCCAACGAGACCTTCGGCGGCGACGCGACCGGCCTTCTTGGCGGCCTTGGCCAGACCCTTGGTCCTCAGCCAGTCAACCGCGGCTTCCATGTCGCCGTCGTTTTCCTTCAGCGCTGCCTTGCAGTCCATCATGCCTGCGCCGGTCTTTTCGCGCAGTTCCTTCACCATGCTTGCGGTGATATCAGCCATCGGATTTCCTCAAAAATGCTGCGGCCCCGGCCCGCGAACAATCCGCGTCTGCCGAAGCCAGTCAAGAGCTCTCCCAAGAGCACTGGCGGGACCCCGAAGCGCGTTCGGGCAGTCCCGCCAGGCCGAATTCGGACCCGGCTTACTCGGCCGGGGTTTCGGCCGCCGGCTCAGCCGCTGCTTCGGCTGCCGGGGCTTCTTCAGCCGCGGGGGCGTCAGCCAGCGCGGGCTCGGCCATCGGTTCCGCCTCGGCGCCGATATCGACACCCATGGAGCCCTGGCTCTGCGAGATACCGTCGATCACCGCGCGGGAGATCAGATCGGTGTAGAGGCTGATGGCGCGCGCCGCGTCGTCATTGCCCGGGATCGGATAGGCAATGCCGTCCGGATCGCAGTTGGAATCCAGAATGGCAACAACCGGAATGCCAAGCTTGCGGGCTTCCTGAATGGCGATCGTTTCCTTGTTCGTGTCGATCACGAACATCAGGTCGGGAATACCGCCCATGTCCTTGATACCGCCGATGGCGCGCTCAAGCTTGTCGCGCTCGCGGGTCATCATCAGGACTTCCTTCTTGGTCAGGCCACGGGCCTCGCCACCAAGGATCTCGTCCAGTTCGCGCAGGCGACGGATCGAGTTGGAAATCGTTTTCCAGTTGGTCAGCGTGCCGCCGAGCCAACGGTGATTGATGTAGTACTGGGCGCACTGGCGCGCCGCCTCGGCGATCGGATCGGAGGCCTGACGCTTGGTGCCGACGAAGAGCACACGGCCGCCACCGGCCACCACATCGCGCACGGCGACGAGCGCCTGGTGCAGAAGCGGCACCGTCTGGGCCAGATCGATGATGTGGATGTTGTTGCGGTTGCCGAAGAGGAAGGTCTCCATCTTCGGGTTCCAGCGATGGGTCTGGTGACCGAAGTGAACACCGGCCTCCAGCAATTGACGCATAGTAAAATCGGGGAGTGCCATGACACCCTGCTCCTTTTTCCGGTTGGACCTCCGCAGGGGGAAACGTGTCGGCCTCGCATTGAATGAGGCCGACCGCACCGGACGGGGGCACCCTATGTTGTCTCTGTGACGACCCGTTGAAGATTGGACAGAGACGGTGGGTACACCCAACCCCGCGTGTGGAATGGCGCCGGTATAGGGGGAGAAAGGCTGAAAAGCAAGCGTGAATAGCGGCTTAGCGCGGCCTGTCGGGGCGCGACCAGGCGGGCGGATTTCGCGGCCCGTCAGATTTCCTGCACCTCGATGACGCCGGTCATGGATTTGATCGCGCCGCGGATTTCAGGCGTCACGCGGTAGCGATCCTTCAGCTCGATCTCGATTTCACGCCCCTTGTCGGCCAAAAGAACAAGGGAAACAATGCCTTTTCCCTTTTCCTTGAGACGTGTCTTGAGCGGTTCGAGCGTGGAAGGATCCTCCAGGAAGACCTTCATGCCCTCTTCCACATTGGCGGTCGCGGCCTCCAGTGACTGCACGGCCAGAGCCCGGAGCTTCACCTCATCGCCCGCGCGATCGATTTCCACGGAGACGACCACGGATTTGCCGGGCTCCATGTCATCGCGCGAGGCGGAGAGCACCTCGGAAAACACGATCATCTCGAACTGGCCGGTCGGATCAGACAGGTTGAGAAAGGCGAAGGGGTTGCCCTTCTTCGAGCGTCGTTCCTGACGGGCCGTCACCGTGCCGGCCATCTTGGCGGCCGGGGTGCTGCGCGACAGCATTTCCGCATAGGTGACGACGCCCGCCCGCTTGAGCGAGGTCAGATAGCCGTCCAGCGGGTGGCCGGAGAGGTAGAAGCCGATGGCGTTGAATTCCTCATTGAGGCGCTGTATCGGCGTCCAGCTTTCCACGCGCGGCAGGGCCGGATTGGCCATCGCGGCCCCGCTGTCGCCGCCGAAGAGGTTCACCTGCTGGGTCTCGCGCTCCTCCGCCGCGGAACTTGCGATGCCCATCAAAAGGTCTGCGCTTGCAAGGAGTTGGGCTCGATCCTTGTGAAGGTCGTCGAAGGCGCCGGCGCGGACCAGATTCTCGAAGGTGCGCTTGTTGATGAAGCGCGGGCTGACGCGGCGCGCAAAGTCGTAAATGTCGGCGAAGGGCCCGCCTTCCCGGCGGACTTCAACCACATGCTCCATCGCCTGACGGCCGACATTCTTGATGGCGGCAAGCGCATAGAGCACCTCGCCGTTCTCCACCGTGAACATGGCTTCGGAGCGGTTCACCGATGGCGGGCAAACCTTGATGCCAAGACGGGTCGCTTCTTCCTTGAAAACATTCAGTTTATCGGTGTTGTTGAGATCAAGGCTCATGGAGGCGGCCAGGAACTCCACCGGGTAGTTCGCCTTCAGCCAGGCCGTCTGATAGGCGACCAGCGCATAAGCGGCGGCATGCGACTTGTTGAAGCCATAGCCCGCGAACTTGTCCACCAGCTCGAAGATTTCCGCCGCCTTGGCCTTGTCCACGCCCTTCTCGACGGCGCCGGTGACGAAGCGTTCCTTCTGCTTCTCCATCTCCGCCTTGATCTTCTTGCCCATGGCGCGGCGGAGAAGGTCGGCTTCGCCCAGCGAGTAGCCGGAGAGGATCTGCGCGATCTGCATCACCTGCTCCTGATAGATGATGACGCCATGCGTCTCGCGCAGGACATCTTCCAGCCAGGGATGCAGATAGTCGGGCTTTTCCTCGCCTTTCTTGCAGGCGATGTATTTCGGGATGTTGTCCATGGGGCCCGGGCGGTAGAGCGCCACCATGGCGATAATGTCTTCGAAGCGGTCGGCATTGAGCTTGCGGAGCATGTCGCGCATGCCCGAACTTTCAAGCTGGAACACACCGACCGTCTGCCCCTTTGCCAGCATCTCGTAGCTGGCCCTGTCGTCCAGCGGCAAATGGGCGAGATCGACCTCGATATCCCGGAGTTTCAGCAGGTTCACCGCCTGCTGCAGCACGGTGAGCGTCTTCAGGCCGAGAAAGTCGAACTTCACGAGGCCCGCCGGCTCCACCCATTTCATGTTGAACTGGGTCACCGGCATATCCGAGCGGGGATCGCGATAGAGCGGCACCAGCTCGTCCAGCGGGCGGTCGCCGATCACCACGCCGGCGGCGTGGGTCGAGGCGTGGCGATAGAGCCCCTCCAGCTTCTGGCCGATTTCCAGCATGCGGGCGACGGTCTCGTCGTTCTTCGCTTCCTCCTGAAGGCGCGGTTCCCCCTCGATCGCTTCGGGCAGCGTGACCGGATTGGCCGGATTATTGGGCACGAGCTTGCAGAGCCGGTCCACCTGGCCATAGGGAAGCTGGAGGACGCGTCCCACATCGCGCAGCACGGCGCGGGCCTGAAGCTTACCGAAGGTGATGATCTGGGCGACCTGATCGTAGCCATAGCGATCCTGCACATAGCGGATCACCTCGTCGCGCCGGTCCTGACAGAAGTCGATATCGAAGTCCGGCATGGAGACGCGTTCGGGGTTCAGGAAGCGCTCGAACAGGAGCCCGAAACGCAAGGGGTCGAGGTCGGTAATGGTCAGCGCCCAGGCGACGACCGAGCCCGCGCCCGATCCGCGGCCCGGCCCGACCGGAATGTCATGCGCCTTCGCCCATTTGATGAAGTCGGCCACGATGAGGAAGTAGCCGGGGAAATCCATCTTCACGATGATGTCGAGCTCGAAACGCAGGCGCTTGCGGTAGACCTCCTCATCGGCCACCGCTTCCACGGCGGCAAGACGCGCGGTGAGGCCTTCCTCGGCCTGGCGCACCAGCTCATCCGCCTCGCTGGTGCCGAGGGCGAAATTGGGCAGGATCGGCTTGTGCGTGCGCGGGCGGAAGGCGCAACGCCGGGCGATCTCCAGCGTGTTCTCGATCGCCTCGGGCAGATCGGAGAAGAGCGCGACCATTTCGGCCTGCGACTTGAAACGGTGTTCGGGCGTCAGGCTGCGCCGGTCGGTCTGGGCGACATAGGCGCCCTCCGCGATGCAGATCATCGCGTCATGCGCTTCGAACTCGTCTTCCCTGGCAAAATAAGGTTCGTTGGTGGCGACCAGCGGGATGGCCTTTTCATAGGCCCAATCGACGAGTTGCCCCTCCGTCTGGCGTTCGCGCGCCATGCCGTGGCGCTGCAGCTCGACATAGAGCCGGTCGCCGAAGGTCTTTTGCAGCCAGTCGAGATTTTCCTCCGCCGGACCGGGCTGGCCGGCCTCCAGCAGCTTGTTCACCACGCCTTCCGGCCCGCCGGTCAGACAGATGAGCCCTTCCTGGCATTCCGCGATCTTGGCGAGGGGCACATGGGCGGGCTCCCCGGCTTCCGGATCGAGAAACGCACGGCTCGAAAGCTTCATGAGGTTCTTGTAGCCCTGCTCGTCCTTGGCCAGCAGCGCAATGATGCCGGAAGGCTCGCGGCGGGGGCCGCGGCCCGGCTCGTCATCGGCGGCGAGCAGGACAGGCAGCGTACAGCCGATAATGGGCTGAAGCCCCGCGCCGGACAGCACCTCGGAAAATTCCAGCGCGCCGAAGAGATTGGCCGCATCCGTGATCGCCACGGCGGGCATGCCCTGCTCCTTGCAGAGCTTGGGCACATCCTTCATGCGGATCGCCCCTTCCAGCAGGGAATAGGCGGTGTGCATCCGCAGATGGATGAATTGAAGCGGTTGGGATTGCGAGGAGCGGGAATCGGCCATGGCTTGCATTCTCCCGCTCCAGCGGCCCCGTGTCAGGCGGGGTCGCGAAATAAAGATGTGGAAAAGACGATTATCCCATCAGTCCCCTGGCGATCTCGACCCAGGTCACGGCCGTGAAGATGAAAGCGGTGATGGATGCCAGCGCCGCGATGTCCTTCAGCCAGCCATTGGTTTCATGTCCCGTCTGCATATTCAGCCCCTTCGCGAACGATGTGTTCATGGAATGTTCTGATGCAGATAGTTCCCTCTTTGTTCTCACCCGTCAAGAGGAAAATCTCCGGGATTACGTAGCCCTGCGTCAGGCGGATTTGCAGTGGTCGATCAGGGCCTCGGCCGCCTTGCTCAAGCGGCGCTCCTTGTGACGGACCACGTGGAAAGCGCGGCGTCCGAGCGCCGGTTTCAGCCGTTCCAGCCTGCCGCCCCGAATGCTCTCGGCCACGACCAGTTCCGACAGCGCGGCAATACCTGCGCCCGCCTCCACCGCGGCGCGCACGGCCTCGTTGGACGGCAGGACCATGGCGATGCGGCGCTCATGGATGGGCACGCCCAGGGCTGCGACCGCGTTTTCGGCTTCCGAGCGCGTACCCGACCCCGGCTCGCGGACGATCCAGTCGGCGGCGGCAAGATCGGCGGGTTTCAGGCTGCGCCGTTCGGCCAGCGGGTGATCCGGCGCGACGACAAGGACCATCTCGTCGATGCCGACCTGATCGACCGCCAGCGCGGCCGCTTTCACCTCGCCCTCGACGAAGCCGATATCCGCCGTGCCCGCTTTTACCGCTTCGATGACGGCGCTGGTATTGCCCTGCTCCAGCCGGACATCGACTTCCGGTGCGCTTTCGCGGAAACGGACGAGATGCGGCGGCAGCCAATAGCTGGCGATGGTCTGGCTGGCGGCTACGTTGATCGCGCCCTTCGCGTGGGAGCCGAGTTCGCTCAGCATGAGTTCCGCCGCCTCGGCCCGGGCGACGACCGCCCTCGCCTCGCCGAGAAAGGTCTTTCCGGCAGCCGTCAGTTCGATATGACGGCCGACCCGGTCGAAGAGCCTCGTATCGTGGCGCGCCTCCAGCGCTGCGATGGCGGCGCTCACCGCCGATTGGGTCAGCCCCAATGCCGCCGCGGCCTGCGTTACATGCTCGCGTTCGGCGACGGCCAAGAAGATACGAAGCTGGTCAAGCGTCACAGGCGGGTTCCCGGAGAAATCGAAGGTCGGTCAGCTTAACCAGGTTACGAGCCCCAGTCCCGTCACGGAAATGAATATCCAGGCCGCCGCCCCGAGGATGAGCGGCCGGAGCCCCATCGCAAGGAGCTTGCGAAAATCGGTCTCGAGGCCCATCGCGGCCACGGCGACCGCCAGCAGGAAGGTCGTCACCATTGCCGTGTCCGCCTTCGCCGTCGTTTCCAGGGGAAAGAGCGTGTTCACCACGATGAGCGCGAGAAAGCCGAAGGCGAACCAGGGGATATGAGCCCAGCGGCTCTGCGCGGCGGCGCCCTCTTCCGGTCCGGCAACATCGGGGTCGCCATGATGCTTCTCGCGAACCCAGAAGGCGGCCAGCGCCAGAATGACGGGGGCCAGCATCATGACCCGGGTGAGTTTCACGATGGTGCCGAAATGGCCCGCCGCCTCGCCGCCCTGGAATGCGGCGGCCACGACCTGCGCCACCTCGTGAATGGTCGCGCCGGTCCACAGGCCGTAGGTGTGGGAGGAGAGCGCCATGGCCGCGCCCAGGATCGGGTAAAGCAGCATGGAGATGGAGCCGAATATCGTCACGCAGGCAACGGCATAGGCGACTTCCTCATCCTCACCGCCAATGACGGCATCGGCGGCGATGACGGCGGAGGCCCCGCAAATGGAGGTGCCCGAGGCGATCAGCGCGGAGAGCGATCTGCCGACGCCGAGCGCACGGCCCATCCAGAGGGTGAAGAAGAAGGTCGCGCCGAGCGTGGCGAGCGTCGCGGCGAGGCCGCCCAGCCCGACGCTTTCAACCTGCGCCAGCGTGAGCTGGAGGCCCAGCAGCATGACGGCGAAGCGGAGGATCCGGCGGAGCGCAAATTTCACGCCCTGTTTGGCCGCCGCCGGCGTGCCGACGATGTTGTTGAAGGCCATGCCGAGCAGGATGGCGAGAATAAGCGGGCTCAAGGGGCCCATGCCCGGCAGCTCATGAAGGCCGGTGGCGACCGCGCCGATGATGACCGTCAGGCCCAGACCCGGCAGCAGCGCGGCTGCGTTCTGAAGGCGCTTGGGGTGCGTAACGGTTGCTGCGTCGTTGGCCGACATGACAAGGCTCCCTGTTTTCTAACTACAGGGATCATGCGTAAAACCGATCAATCGGTCCAACGCGTTATTCTTGTCAAATCAATCGATATTATCGATCAAAGGCTCTGGTATTGCGCGGCGAGTTCCGCACCTTCGAGCAGCTTGCCTTCATGGAGCAGGACGACCCGGTCCATATGCGAAGCGAGGTCGAGATTGTGGGTCGCGATAAGCGCAGCCACCCCCTCCTGCCGGCAGACATTCAACAGCTCGGTGAAGACATGCCGGGAGGTCTTGGGATCGAGATTGCCGGTGGGCTCGTCGGCCAGCACGAGGCGCGGTCGGTTGGCCAGCGCGCGGGCAATGGCGACACGCTGCTGCTCGCCGCCGGAAAGTTCGGCCGGCCGATGCGTCGCGCGGGGCGCGAGCCCCATGCGGGTGAGCAGGTCCATGGCGAAATCATGCGCCTCGCTCTTTTTCCGGCCCGCCACGAGCTGGGGCAGCATGACATTTTCCACCGCCGAGAATTCGGGCAGCAGATTGTGGAACTGATAGACGAAGCCGACATCGGTGCGGCGGACGGCAGTCTTCTGGCTGTCCGGCAGCGCCACGCAGTCGCGCCCGCCGATCATCACGGCGCCGCTATTCGGCATTTCCAGCAGGCCGGCGATGTGCAGCAGCGAGGATTTACCCGCGCCAGAGGGGCCAACGAGCCCGACCATCTGACCTTTCCAGATATCGAGCGAAAGTTCGCGAAAGATATGGAGCGTCTCTTCGCCCTGCTCATAGGTGCGTGTGACGTCTTTCAGGCTGAGGGCGGGCATGCCGTCAGTGGTGGCAGCGGTTACATCACTCATAGCGCAGCGCCTCCACCGGATCGAGCGAGGCGGCACGCCAGGCGGGATAAAGCGTCGCCGCGAATGAAAGCCCCAGCGCCATGAGGACAACGGAGGTCACTTCGCTGACATCCACTTCCGCGGGCATGCGGCTCAGGAAATAGACCTCCGGCGAGAACAGCTCCGTGCCCGACAGGCTCGACAGGAACTGACGCAGCGGTTCGATGTTGAGGCAGAAGACGAGCCCGAGCGCGAAACCGGCCAACGTGCCCAATACGCCGATCGAGGCGCCGGAGATGAAGAAGATGCGCAGAACCGAGCCGCGCGTCGCGCCCATGGTACGCAGCACGGCGATGTCCCTGCCCTTGTCCTTCACCAGCATGATGAGCCCCGAAATGATGTTGAGCGCGGCAACGACGAGGATGAGCGTCATGATGAGGAACATCACATTGCGCTCCACCTGAAGCGCGCTAAAGAAACTCTGATTGGTCTGCTGCCAGGTCACGACATCGCAACAGGACCCGGCGGCCTGTGCGACGGGCAGGACTTCCTCGTTCACGCGGTCGGGGTCCTTGATCCTCAGCTCCAGCGCGTTCACGCCATCTCCGGTCTTCAGGAAATTCTGCGCCGCGGTGATCGGCATGAAGATGAAGGTCGCATCATATTCCGACATGCCGATCTCGAAGATCGCACCGATCTTGAAGGCGCGCACGCGTGGCGCCGTGCCGAAAGGCGTGGATGTGCCCCTTGAGCTCAACAGTGTGATCTTGTCGCCGATGGAGACGCCAAGCTTACGCGCCAGACGCGAACCGACGGCGATCTCGCCCTCCTTGAAGCTGTCCAGCGAGCCCATCAGCACATTATCCGAGACGGCGGCCAAGTCCTGCAGGTCGCTTTCGCGTACACCGCGCACCAGCGCGCCGGATGCATTCGCCGGCGTGGAGGCCATGACCTGTCCTTCGACAAGTGGCATGACATGGATCACGCCGTTCACCTTGCGCACCCTGTCCGCCACGCTGTCGTAATCGGTGATATAGCCGGCGACGCCGCGCACAAACATATGGCCGTTGAGGCCAAGAATGCGGGAGAGAAGTTCCGTACGGAAACCGTTCATCACCGACATAACAATAATGAGGGCCGCCACCCCAAGCATAATCCCGGTAAAAGAGATTGCCGCAATGACAGAGACGAAGCCTTCCTTGCGACGGGCCCTCAGATAGCGGAAGGCCAGCAGCCATTCAAAGCCGCTGAAAGGCCGCGTCTTGCCGCCGGATACCGGTTCCATATCACCGGTTGCGAGGCCTGCATTGTCACTCATATCGGTTTTCGCCTTTCGCCCCCGCCGTGCAATTGACCGGTTCAGCTGGTGAGAAGGTTCAGCGCTGAATCGATCGAGAGTTCTTCCTTCTCGCCGGTCGCCCGGTTCTTCACTTCCACCACGCCGTTCTTCAACCCGCGCGGGCCGACCACGAGCTGCCAGGGAAGGCCAATCAGGTCCATGTTGCTGAACTTGGCCCCTGCCCGCTCGTTCGTGTCGTCATAGAGCGTTTCTATCCCGGCGGAAGTGAGTTTCGCGTAAATGTCTTCGCAGGCCGCATCCGTCTCTTCATCGCCGGATTTGAGATTGACGAGGCCGACCTTGAAGGGCGCCACGGCTTCGGGCCAGATAATGCCGTTCTCGTCATGGCTCGCCTCGATGATGGCGCCGACAAGGCGCGAGACGCCGATGCCGTAGGAGCCCATCTGGACCGGCACTTCCTTGCCGTCCGGACCGGAGACGACCGCGCCCATGGCTTTCGAATATTTCGTGCCGAAGAAGAAGATATGGCCGACCTCGATGCCGCGCGCCGTCATGCGCTTGTCTTCCGGCACCTCGGCCTCGAACTTCGCTTCGTCATGCACTTCGTCGGTCGCGGCATAAAGCTCCGTCCGTGAACGGAGTATGGGCTCAAGGTCGCTCTCATAATCGAGGTCGTCGCCCGGCACATCCATATCCACCAGATCGCGATGACAGAAGACGGCGGATTCGCCGGTCTCCGCCAGAATGATGAATTCATGGCTGAGGTCGCCACCGATGGGACCGGTATCGGCGGCCATGGGAATGGCGCTGAGGCCCATGCGGTCGAAGGTCCGCAGATAGGAGACGAACATCTTCTGGTATGCGCGGCGCGCGGCGTCCACATCGAGGTCGAAGGAATAGCCGTCCTTCATCAGGAATTCGCGCCCGCGCATGACGCCGAAACGCGGCCTGATCTCGTCGCGGAACTTCCACTGGATGTGATAGAGATTGCGCGGCAGGTCGCGATAGGAGCGGACCGAGTTCTTGAAGATCTCGGTGATCATCTCCTCATTGGTCGGCCCGTACAGCATGTCGCGGTCGTGCCGGTCCTTGATACGGAGCATTTCAGGCCCATAAGCGTCGTAGCGGCCCGACTCACGCCAGAGATCGGCCGACTGGATCGTCGGCATGAGCATCTGGATGGCGCCGGCCTTTTCCTGCTCCTCATGGACGATTTTCTCGATATTCCTCAACACGCGCAGGCCGAGCGGCAGCCAAGCATAGATACCGGCGCTCGTCTGCCGGATCATGCCGGCGCGCAGCATGAGGCGGTGCGAGACGATCTGGGCCTCGGCGGGGTTTTCCTTCAGGGTCGGCAGAAAATATCGGGAAAGACGCATTGCGTTGTGCTGACTTGTCGTTGGGGGCCGAAGCGCGAGGCGACTGGCGTCACCTCTCCGGCAACTGCCGAATCCCGCGCCGGGCCAGCTAAAACAGGGGTCAAGTTTTAGGGGGTCGTCACCGACTTCGCAATGTCCGGCTTGATGTTCAATTGGGCCGAGTAGCGCCGGACCGCCCCTTCCAGATAGGCCCGGACGTCCACATTCGGGGGTTCGCTCACGCCGCGCCCGGTGCGGACGCCCCAGGGGCCCTTTTCCAGCTCGGCGGCGGTATAGTCCATCCGGACGTCATAGGTCCGCTCGATCTGGTTACGCAGCTTCTGTTCGGCCTCATACCAGCGGGTTTTCACCTCGCCGTCCGGGCAGGTGGAAAGCTCCGCGCCGCGCGCGCCCCAGCGGCGCTCGACGCATTGATAGGGGTCGAAGGAGAGCCTGAAAAGGCGTCGGGAGATCTGCTCCATATCGAGCGTCACGGGCTTACCCGCCGAATTCCGGTAAGTCACGAGGCAGGAGGCAGCCTCCTCGTTGTAGAGCTTCAGCATGTCGCCGGGCAGGTCATTGCCGTCATAATCAAGGCGCGGGGCATCGATGAGGTCGAGCTTCACGAAGAGGACGACGGAATCGTAGAGCTGCTTGAAGCTCGTTTTCAGCCGGGCATCGCGGGCGGGCGTCGAATAGCTCTCCCAGAGACCATCCGTTCCATAGATGTTTTCCGGCAGGCGTTCGGGCGGAGGCATCTCATCGGTGCCCTTGTCCCGCGCCACCTCGATGGAATGCTGTCGCGAATGAAGGTCGCGGCATAGCGACTGCGTCAAGGATCGCAGTTCGTCCAGCGGGCGATAGGTCAGATCGCCGAAGGACATCTTCGCCCGGAGATAGGTGTAAAAGTCCATCGTTTCGTCGTACCAGACCCATTGCGCATTGCGCCAATTGTCCGGATCGGTCGGCGGGTTGCCTGTGTATTGCTCCAGCGAGTAGTCCGGCAGCTTGCTGTTCGGCGTGCCTTCGATATGCCCGCCGACAAGCGCGCCATTGGGCGCGCGCGTCGCGCCGACGACACGGATGGGCCGGTACTTCTGAAAGATCGCGCCAAGCTCCGGCCCGGTGCGCGCATATTCATGGCCGAGGAAGCCGCGCGTTACCGTGTTGTCGGGCTGGGCGGAGAAAAGCCGGATACGACCGCTCTGCTCCACCTTCCAGACAAGTGCGATATGGCCATTGCTGTCATAGGCGATGGTGCCGGGCTGAATGGCCTCTCGGTTCAAGGCAGGCGAATAGGTGTCGGAGAAAAGCTCCGGGTCCCATGCGCGCGCATCGTAGCGATGCATGGCGGTGGAGACGGTGGTGGTCAGCCGTTGCAGGAGGCGCGGCGCATTGACTCCATGCTCGGTTCGCGGGACGGCATCGCGCTTCGTGATCGCATTGCCATGGGGCGAGTAGCGGACATCGCTGTCCCTGACCTTCTCGATGACATTGCCGTCTTCATCCAGCGGCTTGACTTCGGCTTCCCAGGCGAAGGGCAGTCCGTTCTTCCAGGCGAAATAGGCGCGCAGCACGAGCGGTGCGTCGGCGCAGTCGATCAGGAAGTCATAGAGGCCGGTGCCCTTGTCGGTGAACCGGTAGGGATTGGCCGCGCTTTTGAGGCAGTCCTGAACGGTCCAGCAATCCGCCGCGCCGATACCGGCCACGAAATCGCGCCAGGCCTCTTCATCCGTCTGGCTCCATGCCGGTTTGGTGACGATCCAGCGCGCGGAATCCGCAGCCATGGCCGGTTGCGCGACCAGCATGGCAGACAGAAGAAGCCCCGGAGCGGCAATCAGAACACGCCAGAAAGAGAGATACATCACCGGCCCTCATGCGGAATCGGCGCAGCTTCCGCGTCCCGTCCCGCAAAGTCAACGAAGGCTATGTGACAGTTGGGTCAGCGAGTGGCCGCGGGTTCCGGCGTGTCCGCCATGACGGAATAGCGATGGGCCGCGGCCTCCAGATAGGCGCGCACATCGACCTCGGGCGGATGGTCCACGCCCCTGCCCGTTCTGAGCCCGTAAGGACCCCGCTCAAGCTCGGTGATGTTGTAGCCCATATCGACATCATAGGTCCGGTCGATCTGGTTGCGGAGTTGCTGCTGCGCCTCATACCAGCGGGTCTTCACCGCGCCGTCGCGGCAGGTGGAAAGCTCCGTTCCGCCCGCCCCCCAGCGGCGCTCCACGCATTGATAAGGGTCGAAGGAAAGCCTGAAGAGACGCTCGGTCACCTGACGCATATTGAGCGACACCATGCGGCCGTCTGAATTGCGATAGGAAATCGTGCAGGCCGCGGCCTTCTGCTCATAGGCCTGCAGAAGGTCGCCGACGAGATTGTTGCCGTCATATTTCAGGCGCGGAGCGTCGATGAGATCGAGCTTCACGAACTGCACGACGGCATCGTAAAGCTCCTTGAACGCGGTCTTCAGCCGGGCGTCCCGCGAGGGCGTGGAATAGAGTTCCCACACCCCGTCGGTGCCGTAGATGTTATTCGGCAGGCGACGCGGCGGCGTCATGTTGTCGATGCCTTCTTCCTGCGCGATTTCCACAGCGCGGGCGCGCGAACGCAGGTCCTGGCAGAGCGACATCATCATGGCGTTCACTTCGTCCAGCGGACGGTATTCGAGATCGCCGAAGGACATCTTCGCCCGGAGATAGGTGTAGAAATCCATCGTCTCGTCCTGCCACACCCATTGCGCGCGGCGCCAGTTCGCCGGGTCGGCCGGCGGGTTGCCGGTATATTGCTCCAGCGAGAAATCCGGGATCTCGCTGTTCGGCGTCGCAACGATACGCCCGCCGATCAGCGAGCCATTGGCCGCCCGCCTCGCGCCAACGAGGCGGATGGGGCGGAATTTCTGGAAGATCGATCCGAGTTCGGGGCCGGTGCGCAGGAACTCCCGTCCAACAAAGGAGCGGCTCACCGTGTGATCGGGGTGAGAAGAGAAAATCCAGATGCGGCCATTGGGCTCGACCCGCCAGACGGTCGCGATATGACCGTTCACATCATAGACGATGGTGCCGGGCTGGATCGCTTCCCGGTCGAGGCGCGGCGAATAGGTATCGGTGAACATGGTTTTGTCCCACGCCCTCGCATCGCGCCGGAACATGGCCGTCGAAATCGTCCAGGTGAGCTGGCGCAGGATCGGCATGGCGCGCACGCCATAGGCCGTGCGCGGCACCGACGCGCGGCTCACCACCCTGTTGCCATAGGGCGAATAGCGGATGTCGCCGCGCACCCCGTCGGCGGGCAACACGCCGTTCGCCCAGGCGAAGGGCAGTCCGTTCTTCCAGGCGAAATAGGCCCGCAGCACATAAGGCGTATCGGCGCAGTCCACGAGGAAGCGCGCGCCCTTCGGATCGGTATGGCGGTAGGGATTGGCCGGGCTCTTGAGGCAGGCATCCATCGTCCAGCAATCCGCCGCGCCAATTGCCGCGATGAAGTCGCGCCAGGCGGCCTCGTCGCTCTCGCTCCAGTGATCCTTGGTGATCGTCCACAGACCATTGCCCGACGCCATGGCAGGCGACGACACCGCCAGCCCCAGCATCAGACTGAAAAAGCCGAAGACCCCCGTCTTCACCCAACCCGCAAGCATGAAACACCACCCGATTTGCCCATAATCAGGGTCCCGGGGGGACCGCCCGGAGTCAATCCGCCGGAGTGCGGTGCGGGGGCTCCAGAGGCTGTTTCGTGTGCGTGTGATGCAATTCTGCACAGGCTTCGGCCAGCGCCTGGCGGCTTCCATCGGAAAGCGGCACGCCGTCGATTTCCACCGCGCCGGTGCGGCTGTCTATCCGCAGATGCGCGACGCTCATCTCACTCGTTGAGACGCCCGGCGTGGCGCTGCCGGCAAGCGGGCGGACCACCACTTCGAATTCATAATGGCGGCGGGGGGCATAGTCGGTTCCGCCGCCGATATCGGCCGGTGCGACGGGGCGGCCATCGGCGGCCACGCCCGGCACATAGTCCGCAGCGCCGTCGACGGTATCGGGCGCGGCGTAGAGGTCGAGGTTTTCGCAGGCTTCGGGCGAAATCCGAACGATCCGCGCTCCCTCCCCTCCGGCCAGTTTCACTGTCGGGTTTTGCGCTTGCGCCGCGGCTTGTCCTGCAATCAGGCAAAGCAGGCTGGCGATCAGCGCCATAAGGCAGCCAAGCCGCGGAAAGGGACTGGAATCACGGGTCGAGCGGGTCATGCGCCATCATCTCCCTATCCGGCTTAACGTCTCATCACCGTTTCGCTCGTTGCCAGGAAACAGGTGACGGCGGACATTCATTTCGCACCCGCCGTATTTTCGTGCCGAATGTTACCATTCCGACGATTTTTGCGTGACATCGCGTCGCATCCCCGCTATCTTTCTGCGCAACAAAGGGGCCGAAAAACAGGTTCCAAGTCTAGGGAGGAAACGCAGACACGACCGGCAACGGTCGATGGCGCGACCAAATGAGGGAAAACCCAAAGCAAGGTCCACGTACGTGGCCTTGCTTTTTTTTTGCGCTGAATTTGGGCAAGGTCCACCTTCATGGCCTTGCTTTTTTTACGCTGAAATCGTGCTTGCGTTGGATTGGAGCTCGCCGGCCCCGCCCTGCCTCAGTTGCCGGGCTGCTGCGCGGGCGCTGCCGGGGTGACCGGCTCGTTATATTCCGGCGAGAACTTCGGCATGAACGGAATGTCGTCATAGGAAATGGGCTGATAGATCATCACCCAGGCGACGATGCACCAGAGGATGCCCGCTATGATCGTCGTGGCAATCACCTTCCAGAGCAGCAGGGTGCGCGCCGGCGCGCCGGGGTCATGCCCCTCGCGCAGATCTTCCTCGGCGACCGGATTTCCCCGGAAGGGAAGCACCGCCAGCAAAGTGATCCACCAAATCACGAAATAGATGGCGATGCCTGCGAACCAGCTCATTGACCGTCCGATCCCGTCTCAAGAAAGCGAGGGCTTGTCCCTCAGGCCTGTTCCAGCTCGACCAGCGTGCCGTTCAGATCTTTCGGATGAAGGAAGACGACCGGTTTGCCATGGGCGCCGATCTTCGGCTTGCCGGTGCCGGTGATGGTCACGCCTTCGTCGTTCATCTTTTCGCAGGCCTGATCGATATCATCGACCTCGATGCAGATGTGATGAATGCCGCCCTTGGGGTTCTTGGCGAGGAAACCGGCAATCGGCGAATCTTCTCCCAGCGGCTCCAGCAGTTCGATCTTGGTGTTGCCGAGATCGACGAAAACCGTGGTCACGCCATGGTCGGGCTGCGGTACGGCTTCGGAGACTTTCGCATTGAACTTCTGGCGATAGGTTTCCGCGGCGGCCTTGATGTCGGGCACTGCGATCGCAACGTGATTGAGCGGTCCGAGCATGAGAGTTTCCTTTTAGGTCTGGAATTGCGCTGGCCAGAAATTAGGCCGGTTCAGGGGCGGTAGCAAGGCGGGGTCAGATACGCGTGACCATCACCTCCACCTGTGCCTTTTTGCCCCATTCGCGGCGCAGCGTGCCGCGCACCGCGCGGCGGACATATTCCGCAACGGCACCGTCGTCTCCCCTGCGCTTGGCGGGCAGCCGGTCCAGCGCTTCGTCGATTGCGTCGAGCGCCCGGTCTTCCAGCAACACGCCGAAATTATCTTCTTCCGGCAGGCCGATCAGGCGCACTTGCGGGTCGCCGCAAATGCGGTTCTTGCCGTCTATCACCAGGGTCACGAAGACCGCGCCCGAGAAGGAAAGCCTGCGGCGCATGCGCAGCGCTTCCTCTTCGGCTTCCACCAGAATGTCGCCATCGAGGTAAAGGCGGCCGGAGGGCGCTTCGTCGATCACCCGGGCCTCGTTCGGTGCGAGGTGAACCATGAGCCCGTTCTTCACCACGATCTGCTCGGGCACCTGAAGTTCGCGCGCAAAGGCGGCGTGCTCTGCGAGATGGCGGGATTCGCCGTGAACGGGAATGGAAACGCGCGGCCTGATCCACTGATACATCTGGGCAAGTTCGTCGCGGCAGGGATGACCGGAGACGTGGACGAAGTGATCCTTCTCCGTCACGACCCGGATGCCGCGCTCCGACAACAGGTTCTGAAGCTCGAAAATAGAGACGTCGTTGCCGGGGATGATGCGGGAGGAAAAGACGACCGTATCGCCCTCCTCCAGCACGATGTTGGGGTGCGTGTTTTCAGCGATCCGAGCCAGCGCGGCGCGCGGCTCTCCCTGCGAGCCGGTGCAAAGATAGAGCACGCTTTCCGGCGGCAGGTAGCCCGCATCCTCTTCGTTCACGAAGGGCGGCAGGTCGTGGAGGTATCCCGCTTCGCGCGCCGCGGAAACCACGCGGTGCATGGAGCGCCCGACCAGCACGACATGACGGCCGCATTCCGCCGCCGCCTTGGCGATGCTTTCCAGCCGCGCGACATTGGAGGCGAAGGTGGTGACGGCGATACGGCGCTTGCACGTCCTGAAAAGCTCGACGAGGCTCCGGCCGACATCGGCCTCGGAACCGGAGACGCCGGGCGAAAAGACATTGGTGCTGTCGCAAACGATGGCGAGCACGCCTTCATCGCCGATTTCCGTCAGACGGGCCGCGTCGATGTCGTCGCCCAGCACCGGGTCCGGATCGATCTTCCAGTCGCCGGTATGCAGCACGAGGCCGAGCGGCGTGCGGATCGCCAGCGCGTTGGGCTCCAGAATGGAATGGGTGAGCGTGACGAGTTCGATGTCGAAGGGGCCGAGATCGAAACGATGGCCAAGTGGGATGATGTGCATGGGCACTTCATCCTCGATCCCCGCCTCGATCAGCTTGCCGCGCACCATGTGGGCGGTGAAGGGCGTTGCATAAACGGGACAGCGCAGGCGCGGCCAGATATGCGCGACGGCGCCGATATGGTCTTCATGCGCATGGGTGAGGACGATGCCGAGCAGCTCGTCGCGCCGCTCTTCGATGAAGGCCGGGTCGCCCATGATGAGGTCGATGCCCGGCGTGCGCTCGTCGCCGAAGGTGACGCCCAGATCGACGATGATCCATTGCCGGTCGTCGTCGGTCCCGTAGCCATACAGGTTGAAGTTCATCCCGATTTCGCCGGATCCGCCGAGCGGCAGAAACAGGAACTCGTCATCGGGGTTCGCCGGGCCCGCGCGCTTGCCGCTTGCGGTATCGGCGGCGGTGGCGGGAGATGTTGTTTCACTCATGCTTATTCTTAGCGCGGCAGGCGTCAGGACGCCATGGGGGGCGTCGGTGAGCCGAAAAAGACATCGCCCGCCGCCACCCGGCGCAGGCTGCCATCCGACAGGCGGATTTCCAGCGTGCCGTCCGTGGCGAGCCCCTCGAAGCTGCCCGTAAAACTCTCATCCGACAAACGCACGGTGATCTCGCCGTGAAGCCCCTCGGCGCGGGCAAGCCATGCCTCTCGGATGGCGGCGAAACCATGCTGGCCGCGCCAGACGGCCAGCCAGCGCTCATAGCTTGCGGCCAGCGCCTCCAGCATCTCCACCGGCGTGACATGGCCCGCCTGCATGGCGGCCAGAGACGTGGCCGGATATTCGATGTTCTCGGGATGGACGGCCAGGTTGACGCCCATGCCGATGGCGACCCAGGCGACCTCGCCCCCTGCGACGCCGGAGGATTCCAGCAGGATGCCGGCGAGCTTTCGCCGCTCATGCAGGAGGTCGTTCGGCCATTTGAGCTTGAGCCCGCCTTTCAACTGAGGCGGCAGGATACTTTCCACGGCATCATGGACGGCAACGGCGGCGACGAAGGAGAGTTCGCCCGCCTTGCGCGGTCCGCAATGGGGGCTGAGGAGCAGCGTTCCCATGAAATTGCCGTTGGGTGACACCCACTCACGGCCCCGCCTGCCCCGCCCCGCGGTCTGGAGGTCGGCCGTGATCCAGACATTGCCGGGATCGCCCGCATCGCCCAGACGGCGGGCTTCTTCATTGGTGCTGTCGATTTCGCCAAAGTGAAAATGGCGGTATCCGGCAGGAAGGCTCGTGTCTTGCTCTGCCATGCTGCGCGCCTTACGGCATCAACGCGGCAACCGCCGATTGCGCCCCGGCGATGATCGGCAGCGGATAGACGAAGAACAACATAGTGAAGATACCGGAGATGGTGAGCATCGCTGTCAGCTCGCCCGGCATGGGCTCGAAAGCCTCCGCCGGTTCGTCGAAATACATCACCTTCACGATGCGCAGATAGTAGAAGGCGCCGACGACGCTGGAGAGCACGCCGATAACGGCCAGCGGGTAAAGATGGGCCTGAATGGCAGCCATGAAGACGTAGAACTTGCCGAAGAAGCCCGCGAGCGGCGGGATGCCGGCCAGCGAAAACATCAGCATCGCAAAGACGAAGGCGAGCAAGGGCTGGTGACGCGACAGACCTGCAAGGTCGTCGATAGATTCCACCATGCCTTCCTGACGGCGCATCATGAGGATGCAGCAGAAGACGCCGATATTCATGATGACATAGATCGTCATGTAGATAAGCACGCCGCGCAGGCCTTCCGGCGTGCCCGCCGCAAGGCCGACAAGCGCATAGCCCATATGGCCAATGGAGCTGTAGGCCATCAGGCGCTTGATGTTGTTCTGGCCGATGGCGGCAAAGGCGGCCAGCACCATGGACGCGATCGAGATGAACACGATGATCTGCTGCCATTCAGGCAGGAGATGCGGGAAGGCGCCGTAGAGCAGATTGATGATGAGCGCCATGGCCGCGAGTTTGGGCGCGCCGGCGAAGAAGGCGGTTACCGGGGTCGGCGCGCCTTCATAGACATCGGGCGTCCACATGTGGAACGGCACGGCGGAAATCTTGAAGGTGAGACCGGCCAGCACGAAGACGAGGCCGAAGATGACGCCGGTATTGGCGCCGGCTTCCAGGACGTGGGCGATGACGTTGAAATCGACGCTGCCCGTGAAGCCATAGACCATCGACGCGCCGTAAAGCAGCATGCCGGAGGACAGCGCACCAAGGACGAAATATTTCAGGCCCGCTTCCGTGGACCGCGTGCTGTCGCGATTGAAGGCCGCGATGACGTAAAGCGCAAGGCTCTGCAGTTCGAGACCCAGATAGAGGGCGATCAGGCTGTTGGCGGACACCATGGCGAACATGCCGAGCGTGGCCAGCACGATCAGGACGGGAAACTCGAAACGGTCGATCTTTTCCCGCTCCATGAAGTTCATCGACATGATGATGGCCGCGGCCGCGGCAAGCAGGACGAGAATTTTCACATATTTGGTGAAGCCGTCGATGACGAACATGCCCTCGAAGGTCGTCACGCGCCCGCCGCTCTGGCCGATCAGTACGCCGCAGACGATGGCAAAGAGCGCCAGCGCGCCATAAGCGGTATCGCGCGCCGTGGCATGCTTGCGGAACACGCCATACATGAGCAGCAGCAGAGCACCCGCTGCGAGAAGCATCTCGGGCAGAGCGGGAGAAAAAGCGGGAAGCGTGGTCACTGCGGTTTCCATGAATCTGTCCTTGCGGCCCCTGCTCTACTGAATGCCGATGAGGCTGGCGAGATGCGTCAGCATTCCGCTCCCCATCGCGGTCTGATGGGCCTCGACGGCCGCGTGGTAGTTGGCAACCAGGTGCTCAACCGACACGGCCGTGATGTCGAAGATCGGCGTCGGATAGATGCCGAAGAAAAGGGTCGTCGCGATAAGCGGCGCCAGCGTCAGCGCCTCACGCATGTTGAGATCCTTCATGCTTTTCAGCACATCGCGCTGGATCTCGCCGAAGACGACGCGGCGATAGAGATAGAGCGCATACCCCGCCGACAGGATGACCCCCGTGGCGGCCAGCGCCGCGACCCAGGTGTTCACCATGAAGGTGCCCATAAGCGTCAAGAATTCGCCGACGAAACCGGAAGTGCCCGGCAGGCCGACATTCGCCATGGTGAAGATGAGGAAGGCGACGGCATAGAGCGGCATGCGGTTCACAAGGCCGCCATAGGCGGAAATCTCGCGGGTGTGCAGCCGGTCGTAAATGACGCCCACGCACAGGAAGAGTGCGCCCGACACCCAGCCATGGCTGAGCATCTGGAAGATGGAGCCCTGAACGCCCTGCTGGTTCGCGGCGAAAATGCCCATTGTCACGAAGCCCATATGGGCAACGGAGGAATAGGCAATGAGCTTTTTCATATCCTCCTGCACCAGCGCGACGAGCGAGGTGTAGACGATTGCGATCACGCTCAAGGCGAAGACGAACGGCGCGAAATCGGCGGAGGCCAGCGGGAACATGGGCAGCGAGAAACGCAGGAAGCCATAACCGCCCATCTTCAGCAGGATACCGGCCAGGATGACCGACCCCGCCGTGGGCGCTTCCACATGCGCGTCGGGCAGCCAGGTGTGGACCGGCCACATCGGCATCTTCACCGCGAAGGAGGCGAAGAAGGCCAGCCAGAGCCAGGTCTGCATGCCTGCCGGGAACTCGTGGGTCAGCAGGACCGTGATGTCGGTCGTGCCCGCATCCCAATACATCGCCATGATGGCCAGCAGCATGAGCAGCGAGCCGAGCAGCGTGTAGAGGAAGAACTTGAAGCTCGCATAGATGCGGCGCGGACCGCCCCAGACGCCGATGATGAGATACATCGGGATGAGGCCGCCTTCGAAGAAGATGTAGAACTGAACGAGATCCAGCGAGCAGAAGACGCCGATCATCAGCGTTTCCAGCACGAGGAAGGCGATCATGTATTCCTTCACGCGGGTCTGGATCGCGTCCCAGCTTGCCAGAATACAGGCGGGCATGAGGAAGGTCGTCAGGATGACGAACAGCATCGAAATGCCGTCGACGCCGACGTGGTAGTTGATCGAACCGCCCAGCCACTCGGTTTCCTGCACGAACTGGAAGTCGGCCGTGGTCGGGTCGAACTTCCACCAGATGTAGAGCGACAGGATGAAGGTGAAGCCCGTCGTCCACAGCGCGACGTATCGCACGTTCCGCGCAACCGTTGCCTCGTCGCCCCGAACGAAGGCGATCAGCAAAGCGCCTGCGAGCGGCAGGAATGTGATGAGCGAGAGAATGCTTCCGTCGGTCATCAGTGCGCGCCCCCGAACATGAAATAGGTCGCCAGCGCCGCCACACCGAGCAGCATCGCGAAGGCATAGTGATAGAGATAACCGCTCTGCAGGCGGACGACGCCGCGCGTCACGTCGAGCACGCGCGCGGATACGCCATCCGGCCCGAGGCCGTCGATGATCCGGCCGTCGCCCTGCTTCCACAGGAGGCGACCGATCCAGAAGGCCGGGCGGACGAAGAGGAAGTCGTAGATCTCGTCGAAATACCACTTGTTGAGCAGGAACTTGTAGAGCGGCTCCTGTTCGCGGGCGAGCTGCTTGGGCAGCTCGGGCTTGACGAGATAGAAGAGCACCGCGACCGCGAGGCCGATCAGCATCATCAGGGTCGGCATCCCGGCCGCCCAGGCCGGCACGTCGTGATGCATGGCATGAAGGACATGGTTGTCCGCGCCATGGAAGATGGAGCTGAGCCAGAAGGCGCTGTGCGCATCGCCGATAAAGAGCTTCTCGAAGGCAAGGCCTGCGAAGATGGCACCGACCGCCAGCACGACCAGCGGGAGCATCATCACCATGGGCGATTCATGCACATGGGAAAGCGTCTCGTTAGAGGCACGGGTCTGACCGTGGAAGGTCATGAAGATCAGGCGCCAGGAATAGAAGGAGGTGAAGAGCGCCGCCACGACCAACATCACATAGGCAAACATGTGAGCCGGGTTGGCATCGGCCACGAATGTCGCCTCGATGATGGCGTCCTTGGAGAAGTAGCCCGCGGTGCCCGGCACGCCGGTGAGCGCCAGCGTGCCGATGATCATCATCAGCCAGGTCGCCGGGATCATGCGGAACAGGCCGCCCATCTTGCGCATGTCCTGCTCGTCGCTCATGGCGTGGATGACCGAGCCGGAGCCGAGGAACAGGAGCGCCTTGAAGAAGGCATGCGTGAAGAGGTGGAACATGGCCGGCTCATAGGCGCCGACGCCAAGGCCAGCGAACATGTAGCCGAGCTGCGAACAGGTAGAATAGGCGATGACGCGCTTGATGTCGTTCTGCACGAGACCGACGGTTGCCGCGAAGAACGCCGTGATCGCCCCGATGACCGTGACCACCGTCAGCGCGAAGGGCGAGAACTCGAAGACCGGCGACATGCGCGCGACGAGGAAGACGCCCGCCGTCACC
>NZ_NYVD01000162.1 GCF_002684405.1 Parvibaculum sp.
CAGGAGGTGTGATTGGCGGTAAACAGGCAGGCGCCTTCCTGATGCGGCTCGCCACGAACGATCACTCGGATGCCGATGAGACGGCACAGGAAGCGGTGATAATGGAGCGGGATCGTCTTCGCAGCGGGAAGGCGGAGCTTGCGGGCCACCGCCTGAACCGGCATCAGAACGAGCGCGGACAGGATGAAACCCGTCAGTAGTGTTGTCGCGCGCAAGGTACCCATAGCGTCATTCCGGCTTCCTGCCACTTGCGGCGGGGGCGCCGTCCCTTTCCCTGTTGAGCGCGACGTGCCGTCATCGACCGCCGCTAATCCTGCTTCTTGTCCTGAGACTTGTCTTTCAGGGGCGTTCCATAAAGCTCGAGGCGGTGATCCACAAGGTCGTAACCCAGTTCACGCGCCACGATTCGCTGCAGGCGTTCGATCTCGTCGTTCTGAAACTCGACGACCCGGCCCGTCGAGACATCGATCAGGTGGTCGTGATGATCTTCCGTCACCTGTTCGTAGCGCGAGCGGCCGTCGCGGAAATCATGCCGCTCGAGGATACCGGCTTCCTCGAACAGGCGAACCGTCCGGTAGACGGTGGCAATCGAAATCTTGTCATCGACCTTGGATGCCCGGCGATAGACCTCTTCCACATCGGGATGGTCGGTCGCGATGGACAGAACCTGCGCAATGACCCGCCGCTGATCGGTCATGCGCATGCCGGCCTTGATGCACAGATTTTCGATCCTGTGCGGATCGGAAGGATGATCTTCCGGACGGATGGTTTCCGTCGATGTGTTCATGTCACTCATGGCGCCATATTAGGTGATCGCAACCTGCCTTGTCACCAAGAGGTGATCGGCTTTCGCTATCGCAAAAACCCCGGCAAAAACAGGGGTATAGATGGGTTTTCCCGGGCAGCCAAGCCCGTCCGAGGCGCATTGTCACGCCTGAATAGACATCAATCCTGCGACGATTTCGCGACGCATCGGTGACCGGGCCCGCTCAACCGGGCAGATCGAGCCTCATGGAGATGGCGGCAATCCTGCCGCCGGGCCTGTCGTAATAGGCCGGGCGACGACCCACGGGCGCAAAGCCCAGCCGCTCGTAAAGCCCGATGGCGGGGGCATTGTCCTCCGCCACTTCCAGAAACACGACCTCCGCGCCTCTGGCCAGCGCTTCCGCGCCGGCGCGGTTCATCAGCGCCCGGCCAAGCCCTTTGCGGTGGCAATCGGGGTCGACAGCGATAGTGATGATCTCCGCCTCGCCGCCGCCGAGCCGGACCAGCACGAAGCCCAAAGGTGCGCCTTCCTCATGCGCAAGGAGCGCGAAGGCCCCCGGCATGGCGAGGAGGCGGGCGAAGGAGGCCGCGTCCCAGGCCTCGTCGAAGGCGCGGGAATGAAGTGCCGCCAATGCCGCCATTTCTCCAGCCTCCGCCGGACGTATGTCAGCCACGGATCCGGCCCTGCGCCTGCGCTTCTTCCAGCGTGAGACCGCCGGGCAGTTTTGCATCGGGCGCCCTGATATAGAGCGGCGCGGGCGGCACGCGGAAAGCATCGAGCCCCTGCGCGCGAATGCGGCGGATCGCGATCTTCCCCACGGCGCGCGCATCGGGCTCGGGCCGCGTTTCCGCAGGCAGCGTCTCCACGCCCAGGGGCAGAAGACGCTCGGCCAAAAGCGGTGCACCGGTGCCTGCGAGGAAGAGTTTTGCTGCAGCTTTATGCTGCGCAGCATTTTCCGCAGCAATTTCCAGCGGGAACAAGGCCGGCTCCGTCACAGCCCCTTGATTTTGTTCAAAAATCTGGAAATAGACTTCTTCCCGCCGCGCATCGAAGGAAACCGCCAGACGCTCGTTTCCATGCAGCTCGACGGGCGCTGCGACGGCCTCCAGCGTGGTGACGCCGACGCAAGGCAGCTTGCGCGCCAACGCGATGCCGCGCGCGGCGGAAAGGCCGACCCTGAGCCCTGTGAACGTCCCGGGCCCCACCGTCACCGCCAGCGCATCGAGATCGGCAAAACCCGTTCCCGCTTCCGCCAGCACCTCTTCCAGCACGGGAAGAAGGCGCTCGGCATGGCCGCGCGAACGGACCTCGAAGAAATGCGAGAGGAGAACCGGCTCGCCCTCCCCGTCCGCCTCGAAGAGAGCGGCGGAAAGAGCCCCTTGCGCGGTATCGAATGCGAGCAGGATCAAAAGCCGGATCCGCCGTCAGACGATCTTGCAGGCGTCGTCGAAGGGCAGCCGCGGGCTGCGCTCGAAGAGGCCGGCGGGATCGCCATGGCCGATATTGCAGATGAAGTTCACCTTCACATCGGTGCCCTTGAAGTAGAGCTCATTGACGGCATCCATGTCGAAGCCCGACATCGGACCGCAATCGAGACCCAGCGCGCGGGCGGCAATCATGAAATAGGCGCCCTGCAGAGAACCATTGCGGAAGGCGTTCATTTCCGCCCATTCGTCCGACCAGTTGAACCAGGTCTTGGCGTCCGGCGCATGGGGGAAGAGTTCCGGCAGGCGCTCATAGAATTTCACGTTATAGCCGATGATGGCGGTGACGGGTGCCTGGCGGGTCTTTTCCCGATTGCCTTCCATCAGCGCGGGGAGGAGGCGTTCCTTCTCCTCGGCCGATTTCACGAAGATGAGGCGGGCGGGCGACATGTTGGCGCTGGTCGGGCCCCATTTGAAGAGATCGTAGATTTCCTTGAGCTGCTCGTCGGTGACGGGCTTGTCCTGCCACGCATTATGCGTGCGGGCTTCACGGAAAATGAGATCGAGCGCGTCGTCGCTCAGCTTGCCGCTCATCGGCTTCCCCCTGCTGTACCTGGTTGTGGATCGGCGGCTATTCGGACCGCCTGAAAGAAAAGCCCCGGACGGTTGCCCGGGGCGAAAGATCAGACCTGCCGGACTTCGGTCACTTCCGGCACATAATGGCGCAGCATGTTTTCCACGCCGCGCTTCAAGGTGATGGTGGAAGAGGGGCAGCCGGCACAGGCGCCCTGCATGTTCAGGTAGACAATACCATTGTCATATCCCTGGAAGGTGATGTCGCCGCCATCCTGCGCCACGGCGGGGCGCACGCGCGTATCGAGCAGATCCTTGATCTGGTCAACGATTTCCCCGTCATCGCCTTCATGCGCGGCATGGACGTCCGCCCCGTTCCCGCCTTCGTGAAGGATCGGCGCGCCGGAGGTGAAATGCTCCATGATCGCGCCGAGAAGCGCGGGCTTCAGATGCTGCCACTCGCCCTCAGCCTTGGTCACGGTGACGAAATCCGAGCCGAGAAAGACGCCCGTCACGCCTTCGACCTCGAACAGGCGGCGCGCCAGCGGCGAGGCGGCGGCGGCCTCAGCGTCTGCGAAGTCGGCCACGCGGCCTTCGCCCATCACGTCCCGGCCCGGCAGGAACTTCAATGTCGCGGGATTGGGGGTCGCTTCGGTCTGGATGAACATGGTTTTGCGCTCCGGATTGGCCGCGTCGTGAGGAGGTCGTTCAAAACCCCTTGTCGCGTCGCGGTTTAGCAAAGTTTTCCTGCGTCTTAAATGGCGCCGCGGGGGATTTGAATCAAGGAAAAAGCCCGACTGTGACGCTTGGTCATATCTCATCTCCGGAAATCGGAGAAACGACCCTTGGACAAGCGCTCAGGTCAGGGCGCGCAATTCCTCTTCGGAGAGATCCCCCGGGACGACGGTGACGGGGATGTTGAAGGCCTTGTCACTGCCGCCGGCGACCAGGGTGACAAGCGGGCCGGGGCCCTCCTTGCTGGTGCCCGCCGCCAGAACGAGGATCGCGATATCCTTGTCCTCCTCGATCAGCGCCTTGACCTGCTCGGCACGGCGCCCCTCGCGGATGATGAGTTCGGCGCGGATGCCCGCATATTCGTTCACATGCGAGGCGAGGCGATGGAGGAGCTGCTCGGCTTCCTCTCGCGCTTCCTCCTTCATGATGTTCTGGACCCCCAGCCATTGCTGGGAGGCATCGCCCGGCTCCAGCACGGCCAGCAGCGTCACCACGCCATCGGTGTGCCGGGCGCGAAGGCTGGCGAAGTGGATCGCCACTTCCGACTCGGGCGTGCCGTCTACGACGACGAGGAATTTGCGGCGCTTGGCGCCTTCGGGTCTGGTCATGGGGCGGATGCTGCCACCGGGCGGGGAATCCGGCAAGCCGGACTTTTCCCCCGCACCGTGGCCTCTATTTCAGCAGGATGTCGGTGATTTCGCGCAACTGAACGCGGGCACGGAGCAGATAGAAGCCCTGCGCTGCGAGATGGCTCGGCTGGAACTGCGCATCCGGGGCGCCGTTGACCACCACCCAGGGTTCGAGTTCGACGCCCTGGCGCAGACTGGCCAGCATCTGCCCCCAGGCATTTTCGAGATTGCGTTCCTTGATGACCTGGCTGAAATCATCGCCGAGCGCCTTCATGATAACGTAGTAGGCATAGAGCCGGCCCTTGTTGAAGTAGAAGAGATCGTCCGCCCGGGTGTCGATCCAGACGCCCGCATTCTTTTCGATATGTTCGTCGGTGGCGGCGGAAGCAGAGCCCATATCGGCAGCGAAGCGGTCCAGCGTCGCCATCAGATTGTCGGCACGGCGGTCGAAGATCGCGTCGCCCTTCGACAGACGCTGATTATAGGCGAGCAGGTGTTCGCGCGCTTCGCGGTACTGCGATTCCGAACTCGATTTGAGCGCCAGCGATTTCGACGGGTTCCAGAGCCAGACATCGCCGGGATATTGCAGGCGGCCATTGGCGGCGGCGAGGTCGGGATCGGCCTCGGAAGAACCCCGCAGGCGGCCGAGCTGATCCATCAGCTCGAAGCTGAAACGCCCAAGCGCCGTGATGATGCCCTGCTGGAAGTTGGGCATGTTGTCGAGCGCCCAGCCGGGTTGGAAGAAGGGATCGTTCGCGGTCCAGCTATGCTGATTGACCTCGCGGTCGACAAGAGCGGCGGCCACCGCCACCGCTTCCGACCCGCCCTGGGGAATATCCGCTGCCGGGACGGTGAAATCCGGGTTGTCATCGACATTGTGAACGATCGCCATCCCGACGGCGTAATAGGCGACAATCGCCAGCGGGATCAGAATGATGACGGGTTTCAGCCAGCCCAGCATGCTGCGCGAGGAAGAAGGCGAAGCCGCTGCGCCCGCGCTGCCGGAGGTCGCAGCCGATGCCGCGCCCGGCGCTTCCCCGCCACCGCCTTTCCGGTACATCCATTTGTGACGGAGCCAGTCGCGCATCGCATCGAGGCGGTCGCTGAAGGCCATGAGCTTTGTCTCCTTCCCCGGGATCAGGCAGGCGTTCGTTCCAGCGCATCAGTCGCCGGAACAGAGTTTAGATGGGGTCGGGCTCCCCCGGATCAAGCGGCAGGGCCCGTCCCGAAAACCGTAACTCAGATGAAGCCGACGATTTCCTTCACGCGCTTCAGCACCGGATCGGCGATGGCGCGGGCTCGCTCCGCGCCCTTTTCCAACTCGCCGTCGATATAGGCCGGGTCGGCCAGCAGGTGCTTCATCTCGCCGGTGATGGGCGCAAGCTTGTCCACGGCGAGGTCGGCGAGCGCGGGCTTGAACTCGGAGAACATCTTGCCGCCGAACTCTTTCAGCACCTCTTCGGTCGCGGTGTCGGAAAGTGCGGCATAGATGTTGACGAGGTTCGCCGCCTCGGGCCGCTCGGCAAGGCCGTCCTTCGCTTCCGGCAGCGGCTCGGGGTCGGTGCGGGCCTTGCGGATCTTCTGGGCGATCTCGTCGGCATTGTCCGACAGCGTGATGCGCGAATAGGCCGAAGGGTCGGATTTCGACATCTTTTTCGTGCCGTCCCTCAGGGACATGACGCGCGTCGCCGCGCCCATGATGAGCGGCTCGGGCAGGGGGAAGAAATCCTCTGCCCCATAGTCGTTATTGAATTTCTGCGCCGTATCGCGCGACAGTTCCAGATGCTGCTTCTGGTCCTCGCCGACCGGCACATGGGTCGCGCGATAGGCCAGAATGTCGGCCGCCATCAGCACCGGATAATCATAAAGGCCGACGGAGGCCTTCTCCCGATCCTTGCCCGCCTTGTCCTTGAACTGGGTCATGCGATTGAGCCAGCCGATCCGGACCACGCAGTTCAGGATCCAGGCAAGCTCGGCATGGGCCGACACCTTGGACTGGTTGAAAATGATATGCGTTTCCGGGTTGATGCCCGCCGCGATATAGGCCGCCGCCACCTCGCGCGTATTGGCCGCCAGTTCCTTCGGATCCTGCCAGACCGTGATCGCGTGCATGTCCACCACGCAGTAGAGGCATTCATGCGTGTCCTGCAGACCAACGAAATTGCGGATGGCGCCGAGATAGTTCCCCAGATGCAGGTTGCCGGTGGGCTGCACGCCGGAGAAGACGCGATTGGTGGACTTTTCCATGGATTTTGGGCCTTGTGAACGCTTTTGCACCGGCGTTATGCGGCGAGGAGCGACACTTTGCAATCCCCCCACCATGCCGCAGCCATCGGCTTTTGCAGCCGGTTCAGCCTCATTTGCGCATGAAGGAACGCCGCAGCGTGGCCACGCTCACCGCGCCGGTCGCCTGGGCAAGACCGGCATAGGCAATGAGGCCGCCTGCGATGAGGGCGGCCAGCGCGGCGACGCTTTCAAGGAACGTCCCCTCGAAATATGGGGCCGCGTAAAGCGCGCCGTACCAGAGGCAGGCGCCCATCGCCGCCGAGGCGACGAGGATAAGCGGCAGGCGCTTCACAACCTGCGTATCGGGCACGAAACCGCCACGTCTGGCGAGCGTCGTTCCCAGCAGCGCGGCATTCACCCAGGCGGCAATGGTGGTGCCCGCCGCGATGCCTGCGAAGGCGTAAAACTGAAAGAGGGTGATGGAGGCAACGATATTCACCGCCACCGAGATCGCCGCATAGCGCAAAGGCGTCATCGTGTCTTCCCGCGCAAAGAAGCCAGGAGAGAAAACCTTGTTCAGCACGAAGGCGGGGAGGCCGGCCGCATAGACGAGGAGCGCCAGCGAAGCGTTCTGCGTATCGGACGGCTGGAAAGCGCCGCGCTCGAACAACACCTGGATGATCGCATGCGGAATGACCATCAGCGCCACCGCCGCGGGAACCGTCAGCAGCATGGAAACCTCCAGCGCGCGGTTCTGCGCCCAATGCGCGCCCGCTTCGTCGTCGGCCCGCAGGCGGCGCGAAAGATCGGGCAGCAGCACGACGCCGATGGCGATACCGATGACGGCGAGCGGCAGCTGATAAATCCGGTCGGCATAGTAAAGCCATGAGACGGCGTCCGCCTGCAGCGAGGCGATGATGGTGCCGACGGTCAGGTTGATCTGCATGATGCCGCCGGAAATGATGCCCGGCACACCCAGCCGCACGAGCTTTCGCATATCGGGGGTCAGGCGCGGCCGGTGCAGGCGCAGCACATAGCCCGCCCGCCAGCAGGAGACCGTCAGCCAGAGGAACTGCACGATGCCCGCCGCCATCACGCCCCATGAAAGCGCAAGGCCCGGATTGTCGAGCACGGGCACGAGGAAAAGGATCGCCAGGATGAGCGTGATGTTGAGCATCACGGGTGCAGCGGCACCGGGGAAGAAACGGCCCACCGAATTCAGGATGCCCGCCTGAAGCGCCGTCAGCGAAATGAAGAGGAGATAGGGAAAGGCGATGCGCGTGAATTTCACCGCCATTTCCTGCTTGCCCGGATCGTCAGAAAAGCCCGGCGCGAAGCCGGAGATGATCCAGGGCATCAAAATCATGGCGAGGATCGTCATGACAAGGAGCGCGGAGAGCAGGAGCGCCAGCGCATCCTCGGCGAAACGTCGCGCCGCCGCCTCACCATCGCCTTCCAGATGTTTGGAAAAGAGCGGCACGAAGGCGGAGTTGAAAGCGCCTTCTGCGAAGATGGAGCGGAACATGTTGGGAAAGCGGAAAGCGACGAAGAACGCATCCGCCACCGGCCCCGTTCCCAGCACGGCGGCGACCATCATGTCGCGGACAAAGCCGAGCACGCGGCTCACCATGGTGGTCCCGCCGACCGTGGCGGCGGAGCGGACGAGGCTCATCGGACTAATCTCTTCAGGACGGGGCTCATGCGGGCAGCATAGACCGGTTTTCGCGACAGAAAGAGGGCCGCTTATTCAGCGGCCGCCACATCCTCGCGCTTGCGGGGTTTTTGCGGGCGCGCCTTCTTGACCGGGTCGGCCAACGCCTCGAGCAGATGGCGTTCGACCGCCTTCTTCTTGTTGGCGTTGGTCACCTTGTGGCCGATCACGTCCTTCACATAGAAGACGTCCACCGCGCGCTCGCCAAAGGTGGTGATATGCGCGGAGCCGATGGTGAGGCCCAGATGGAAAAGGGCCCGCGTGATGGCATGGACAAGGCCGGGCCGGTCGAGACCGTTCACCTCGATCACGGTGTAATCGTCCGACAGATCGTTATCGATGAAGACCTGCGGCGCGACCGAAAAGGCGTCGGCGCGGCGGCGGCGGCGGAAGCGCTGCTCGATCTCGTCGGGCGGCAGCATCTCGCCGGCCAGCACCTGATGGATGGTCTCTTTCAGACGGGTCCGTCGGCGCTCCTCGCGCACGGCGCCGCCATCCTGTTCTTGCACCCAGATCATATCGAGGGCCATGCCGTCCCGCGTGGTGAAAATCTTGGAGTCCACGATGCTCATGCCGAGGATCGCGCAGGCACCCGCGAAGCGCGAAAAGAGACCGGGATGGTCCTGCGTGTAGAGCGTGACCAGCGTCACGTCGCGCATCGGATCGGTTTCGGTGGCGATGATGAGCGGATCGTCCTTACCCGCCTCGATCATCCGCGCATGGCGTTCATGCGTATCGGTATCCATGGCGAGCCAGTATTGTTCGGAATGGCGCTTGAGATAGCGCTTGCGGGACGCCTCGCTCCAGTCCGACAAGCGCTCGGCCAGCGCCTCGCGCGCGGCCTTGATGCGCCCCTCGCGATTGACCGCGCTGTCGCCGCCCTGAAGCACGGAGGCGGTTTCGAAGTAGAGCTGGCGGAGAAGCTGGCCCTTCCAGCCATTCCACACGCCGGGGCCGACCGCCTTGATATCGGCGACGGTGAGGACATAGAGCATGCGCAAACGTTCCGGGCTCTGCACTTCGCTGGCGAAATCCTTCACCGTGCGCGGATCGGCGATGTCGCGCTTCTGCGCAACATCGGACATGACGAGATGGTTCTGCACGAGCCAGGCGACCGTTTCCGTTTCGCCGGGGCCCATGCCGAGACGCGGACAGAGCTTGCGCGCGATCGCAGCGCCCGCATCCGAATGATCTTCCGGTCGGCCCTTTGCGATGTCGTGCAGAAACATTGCGACATAGAGCGCATTACGGCTCTTCACCTTGGACATGAGTTCCGTTGCAAGGGGCGTGTCTTCGGGGTGCTCGCCCTTTTCGATTTCCGACAGAATGCCGATGGCACGCAGCAGATGCTCGTCCGCCGTGTAGTGGTGATACATGTTGAACTGCATCAACGCGACGATGCGGCCGAAATCCGTGACGAAGCGGCCCAGCACGCCCGCCTCGTTCATCAGGCGCAGCGTGCCCTCCGGATTTTTCCGCGAGGCGGCGATCTTGAGGAAGAGGCTGTTGGCCTTTTCATCCTTGCGCAGCTTTGCGTCGATCAGCTTCAGCGAGCGCGTGATGAGTTTCAGCGCGTCGGGATGAATGTCGAGGCCGTGTTCGTCGGCAAGTTTGAAGATGCGGATCAGGTTCACCGGATCCTTCTCGAAGACCTCGCTGCCCGAAACCGTCAGGCGTCCTGCTTCCACGGTGAAGTCCTCGATCGCCTTCTTGCGCCGCAGCGCCTGCATGAAACGGCCGATGGACGGCTGCTTCTTGCGTTCCTGCTCTTCCAGCACGGCGCAGAAGATACGGGTGAGATCGCCCACATCCTTTGCGACAAGGAAGTAGTGCTTCATGAAGCGTTCGACCGCCTTCAGACCCCGGTGGGGCTGGTAGCCGAGATGCTCGGCCATGGCGGTCTGGATATCGAAGGTGATGCGCTCTTCCGCGCGGCCGGTGAGAAAATGCAGCTCGCAGCGTACCGCCCAGAGGAAATCTTCGGCGCGGCGAAAGGTCTGGTATTCGTCCTTCGTGAACACGCCCGCCTTGACGAGGTCGGAGGGCTGCTTCACGCGGTAGACATATTTGCCGATCCAGAAAAGCGTATTGAGGTCGCGCAGACCCCCCTTGCCTTCCTTTACATTGGGCTCGACGAGATAGCGGCTCTCGCCGCTGCGCCGGTGGCGTTCGTCGCGCTCGGCAAGTTTGGCGTCCACGAACTCGTTGCCCGTGCCTTTCACCACTTCCTCGCCGAAACGTTCTTCCAGCTCGTCGTACAACGCCCTGTCGCCGTGAATGAAACGGGCTTCGAGAAGGGCGGTCCGGATAGTGAAATCCTCGCGGCCGAGCCTGATGCAATCCGCGATCGAGCGCGTGGCATGGCCGACCTTCTGGCCGAGATCCCAGAGCACATAGAGCATGTACTCGACCACGCTTTCGCCCCAGGGCGTCTGCTTGTAGGGAAGCAGGAAAAGGAGATCGATGTCGGAGCCCGGCGCCAGCAGGCCGCGGCCATAGCCGCCCACCGCCGCCACGGCAAGCCGTTCGGCCTCGCTCGGATTGTTGGCCGGGAAGACATAGGCCGTGGCGAAATCGTAAAGCTCCTTGATGAGCACATCTTCGAGATAGCAGATCGATTCCGCGCAGGCCCGCCCGCGATGGGCGCCCTGCTCCAGCCGCTCGCGCGCCTTGGCGCGGCCTTCATGCAGATTGCGCTTCAGCACCTCCACGACACCGCGCTGAAGCGCCGTATCGTTTCCCTTGTGCTCGCGATAGACCGCTTCGAGATCGGCCCGGATCTGATCGGGATCGGCGATCTCAAGCAGGCTGGGCATGGTACGGCCCATGAAAACTCCCATCGTCCTGAAAATTGTGTCGGCGCGAGGTGCCGCGGCATCCTGTCCGAACGCAACTGCACCATAACATGTCATGCAGGAAATGGCGTCAGAGGGCGGCGCTTGCCATCCCCGCAGGCCGGAATTCTTTGCGGAAGGGACGACGTCTGGCCTCCAGCGGGCCGGTGGCTGAAGATGTCCGACCTGTTAACCCGTTGTAATTATTAATATCTTTTCATTACGCGCCGTATTTTTGCCATGAAATCGTCCGGTTTCCGCCAAGCCTCGGGATCATATCCATAACGCGCCGGCGATAGAGGCGGTCTCTCATCCCCCCGCTCCCGGGACTGCCCGCCGGCGCACATTTCAATCAAGCGGGACTTTATTTGAATGGGGGGCCCGCGCAGGACGAATGGGAGAGGATCAGATGCTTGACCGAACAAGAGCCGTCCTCACCGCCTCGGCGATGAGCCTGGCCATTGCGTCCGGTTTTGCGGTTTCCGCGCATGCGGCCGTGAGTGCCAACATGTCCAAGGGCGACGCGCAGAATGCCTGCACGACCCTGACGAAACAGTTCAACTTTCTGGAGCCCACAAAGAAGGGGCTGCCCTACTGGAAAGACGCCCAGTCGAAATTCCAGGCCGGGAAAAAGGCCTGCGATAACGGCGATCCGGTGAAGGGCGCCACGGCGATGGATCAGTCGATCCGCGACATGTATGTGGTCCCGGATACGGACCGGAAGAGCGAAAACGGCTAACTGCTTCGACTGACGAAAAATGCGGTGAGGTCCCGGGCAGCTCCCCGGGTCTCATCGCTTTTTTTGTGCAAGTCATGGTTTGCTTGACAAGGAGACGCCGATCCCAACACTGGGCGCGAATTCGCCCCGGTCGGTATCGGGGCAGCCCACTCCATTTTCAGGTTTCAGCCCCCGTGTCACAGCAAGGCCAGCTTCCCCATCCGCCGCTCGACAAGCACAAGATCTTCAGCCGTCTGTTGCAGGCCTGGTGGAAGGATCGCGGCCAGTTCTCGCGCAAGAAGATCGCCCGCAGCTGCCCGATCTGCGGCTATCACGGCACTTTCGTGAGTGTCGGGCGCCCGTCGCGCTGGGATACACGTTGCCCCAATTGCGGCTCGCGCGAGCGGCACCGGCTGATGTGGCTTTATATTCAGGATCACGGGATCGACCTGTCGGACAAGAAGATCCTTCATTTCGGCCCCGAGAAATGGCTGATGAAGTTGATGAAGGACAATGAGGGCTATGAGCCCGCGGACCTTTATGCGCCCATCGCCAAATTCCGCCTCGACATCACCGCGATCGACCGGCCCGACGATTATTTCGACGTGGTGATCGCACATCACGTGTTCGAGCATATCGACGACGACCGCAAGGCGATGGAGGAGATGTACCGGGTGCTGAAGCCCGGCGGCTACGGTTTCTTCTCCGTGCCGATCAATCTGTCGCGCGACAAGACCTATGAGAACCCGCAGATCACCGATCCCGATCTGCGCTTCGTGCATTTCGGCGGAACGGACCACAAGCGCTTCTATGGACGCGACTTCCAGCAGAAGCTGAGCGAGGCCGGCTTCAAGGTGGAGCCCTATCGCCGCTCGCCCGACGAGGAAGTGAAGTGGGGCCTGTTGCGCGACGAATGCGTCTACGTCGCGCGGAAATAGGCTAGCTCCCGTCGTCCAGCGCCTTTAACCGGTAGAGCGCTTCGAGCGCCTGTTTGGGCGTCAGCTCATCGGGATCGATATCCTTGAGCGCTCTTTCCGCTTCGCTCTCTTTCGGCATGGCCGCGGGGGCAGGCGCTTTCGCGGCGGAGAAGAGCGGCAGCTCATCCACCAGGGCCGCCGCCCTGGCGCCGCCGCCGGAGCTCAACTCGCCCTCTTCCAGCGCGGTCAGCACATCCTGCGCGCGCGCGATGACCGGCGCGGGAAGGCCCGCAAGCCTCGCCACCTGAATGCCGTATGACCGGTCCGCCGCGCCCGGCGCGACCTCATGCAGGAAGACCACGTCGCCCTCCCACTCCTTCACCCGCATGGTCGCATTGGCGAGACCGGCGAGCCGCTCCGCCAGTGAAGTGAGTTCGTGGTAATGCGTCGCGAAAAGCGCGCGCGACTTGTTCACCTCATGCAGATGTTCGACCGCAGCCCAGGCGATGGAAAGACCGTCGAAGGTCGCCGTGCCGCGTCCGATCTCGTCGAGGATGACGAGGGAACGCGGGCCGGCCTGATTGAGGATCGCCGCCGTCTCGACCATTTCCACCATGAAGGTGGAGCGCCCGCGCGCCAGATCGTCCGCCGCGCCGACACGCGAAAAGAGCCGGTCCACCACGCCGATATGCGCCGACGCCGCCGGAACGAAACCGCCCATCTGCGCCATGATGGCAATCAGCGCGTTCTGCCGGAGAAAGGTCGATTTACCGGCCATGTTGGGGCCGGTGAGCAGCCAGATGTGTTTCGACGCTCCACTGTCCGCGGACAATGTGCAGTCGTTCGGCACGAAATCGCCGCCGCTCGCCTCGCGCCTGAGCGCCGTTTCGACCACCGGATGGCGGCCGCCTTCGATGTGGAAGGCGAGCGAGTTATCGATAAGGGGCCGCGTATAGCGCTGCTCGGCGGCAAGTTCGGCCAGCGCGGAGGAGGCATCGAGCGCGGCTAGCGCCTCGGCCGCCGTCGCGATCACTTCATGCTCGGCCAGCACCTGCGCGGTGAGCGTATCGAACAGCTCAAGCTCCAGCGCGAGCGAACGGCCGCCCGCATCGGCGATACGGCTTGCCAGATCGGCAAGTTCGGCGGTCGTAAATCGCATCGCGTTCGCCATGGTCTGGCGATGGATGAACTCGTCCGAGGCGGTCAGCTTGTCGGCATGGCGCGGCGACACTTCGATGTAATAGCCCAGAACATTGTTGTGCCGGACCTTCAGGGCCGACACGCCGGTCTTTTCGGCATATTGCGTCTGAAGCCCGGCGATGAGACGGCGTGCGTCGTCACGCAGCGTGCGGGTCTCGTCGAGATCGGCGGAATAGCCTTTGGCAACGAAGCCGCCGTCGCGCGCCATAAGCGGCAACTCTTCGGCAAGCGCCTTGCCCAGCTCTTCGCATAGCGGCAGCGCCGCGCCGTCGAGCGCCGCGGCGGCAGAGGCTATGTCGTCGGGCAGCGGCAGCAGCGTCGGATGCGCATTGTTCAGATGCGACGCGATGGCATGCGCCGCCGAAAGGCCGTTCTTCACGGTCGCAAGGTCGCGCGGGCCGCCGCGCCTCAGCGAAAGGCGCGAGAGCGCACGGGCCATGTCGGGCGCGGATTTCAGATGGTCGCGCAGCATGGCCCTCGGGTCCCGCGCGTCGAGAAACCATTCCACCGCGTCGAGGCGGGCATTGATGCGGGCGGGATCGGTGAGCGGCGCGGTGAGACGCGCCGCAAGTTCCCGCGCACCCGCCGCCGTCACCGTCCGGTCGACGGTCGCCATCAGCGAGCCTTTGGTCTCGCCGGAGAGCGTGCGCACCAGTTCGAGATTGGCGCGGGTCGCCGCGTCGATCGCCATGGTATCGGCGACGGCGATGCGCCGGGGCGGTTTCAGCGCCGGCAGGCGGCCCACCTGTGTCAGCTCCACATAGTCGATCAGCGCGCCCATGGCCGCGATCTCGGCGCGGGCAAACTGGCCGAAGCCTTCCAGCGCGCCGACATTCAGATGATCTTTCAGGCGCCGTTCGGCCTGCGTGCTATCGAAGCGGGGAGCGGGCAAGGGCGTCACCGCGCCGCCCGCGTGAAGCGGCCCTTCCAGCTCGTCGGCCTCCAGCAGGTTTTCCGGCACGAGCAATTCGCCGGGCCTGAGGCGGGCAAGCTCTGCGCCCAGCGCGGCCGCATTGAGCGCCGTCACGGCAAGGTCGCCGGTCGAGACATCGACCCAGGCAAGGCCGTAATCGGCTTCCGAGCCGATGCGGGCGATGGCAGCGAGATAATTATGCACGCCCGGCGACAGCAGCGTGTCTTCGGTCAGCGTGCCGGGGGTGACGAGACGGACCACCTCGCGGCGGACCACGGATTTGGCGCCGCGTTTCTTTGCTTCGGCGGGGTCTTCCGTCTGCTCGCAGACGGCGACCTTGAAGCCCTTGCGGATCAACCGCTCCAGATAGGTGTCATGGCTGTGCACCGGCACGCCGCACATCGGGATGTCCTCGCCCAGATGCTTGCCGCGCTTGGTCAGCGCGATATCGAGCGCGCCCGCCGCCGACACGGCATCGTCGAAGAACAGCTCGTAGAAATCCCCCATCCGGTAGAACAGAAGCGCGCCGGGATGGCTCGCCTTGATCTCCAGATATTGCGCCATCATCGGCGTCACGCCCGGATCGGCCTTGCCGGATGGCCGGGCGGGCTGTTTTTCGGGGGGCTCTGATATTTCGGACGGTTCGGACATGGAGAGGGAAATTAGCAGAACGGACGGCCGCGGATAGGGCATCCGGCGTCGAAAATCCTGAAATTTTCAACGCCCAAACGACTATTTCCAGCAAGTTACCGTCACGGAAACGAAAGAAAATTACCGCCTTAAGGCAAAAATAATAAAAAAATAATCAGAATGACCTTGTTTCCGGTTATTTCAACGCCTACAAAGCGGGCTGTTTTTCACCATCCGGGGCGGATGCGCCCGTCTTTCGCAGGCCCCGGCCAGATACCGATCCATACGCCCATGAGCAAGAAGCGCCGTCAGTTTACCGACGAAGAGGCCCTGCTGTTTCACAGCGAGGGCAAGCCCGGCAAACTCGAAATCCACGCCACAAAGCCGATGGCCACACAGCGCGACCTGTCGCTGGCCTACAGCCCCGGCGTGGCGGTACCGGTACGCGCCATCGCGGAAAACCCCGACTGCGCCTACGACTTCACCGCCAAGGGCAACATGGTGGCGGTCGTTTCCAACGGCACGGCCATTCTGGGGCTCGGCAATCTGGGGGCGCCGCCCTCCAAGCCGGTGATGGAAGGCAAGGCGGTGCTCTTCAAGCGCTTTGCCGATGTGGATTCGATCGATCTGGAAATCGATTCCGAAGACGCCGATGCGGTGGTCAACGCCGTGCGCTATCTGGGGCCGTCCTTCGGCGGTATCAACCTTGAGGACATCAAGGCGCCGGAATGCTTCATGATCGAGAGCCGCCTGCGCGAGCTGATGGATATTCCCGTCTTTCATGACGACCAGCACGGCACGGCGATCATCACGGCCGCGGGTCTCATCAACGCGCTCTATCTTACAGACCGCAAGATCGAAGACATCAAGGTGGTCGTGAACGGCGCAGGCTCGGCGGG
>NZ_NYVD01000163.1 GCF_002684405.1 Parvibaculum sp.
GTCCCTGTCGAAGACGGTGACGGCTTTGTCGTAGTCCGGCACATCGACGATAACCGCCTCCATATGCGCGGCCTCGGGCGGCAGCAGCTTCGGCCCGTGATGCTTGATCCGGTAGCCATTATCGATCGCATAGGCCTCGTCGAGCCCCTCAACTACCATCTCGGTCCCGCGGGGGCCATAGACCCTGAGCGGCGCCTTTCGGCCCGCGGCCCATGTGTTGAGCGCAATATCGGGCAGACCGCCGATATGGTCGGAATGGAGATGGGTCAACAGCACGCCGTCTATGCCGCCTACCGGCACGCGCATCCGCGCAAGCTTTGCCCACCCACCCGGCCCGGCATCCAGCAGAAAGAAATGCCCGCCCGCATATATGCCGTAGCAGGCGCTTGCCCGGTCGGGGTCCGGCAGCGGCGAACCCGTACCGCAAAAGACGACATGGAGCGCGTTCTTCGACAGAACCTCGTTTTCGGGCGTCACCATGGCGGTTGCCCGGCGCTCTATGGCGGCGTCCTGCAGGGAAGGCGAGAACCACAAAACCGCCCAGGCAAGCCCCCCGGCAAGAACGACAACCCCGGCGAGGCCCGCCAGCGCAATCCCGATCTTTCGCCCCATTCCGCATCCTCCCGAAGAGCCATGGATTAATGACTATCATTAAAATAGGTCGGGAGAGAGGAGACGGCAAGAGCAAAAGAAAAGGGCGGCCCCTTAGGGCCGCCCTGAATTCATCCGAAACGCAGAAAGGACTTACTTGCCCTTGGCGACTTCCGGATTGATCTTCTTGCAGGCATCCACGAGCCCCTGAACCGAGTCGACCGACTTCTGGAACTGGGCCTTTTCGTCTGCATCCATTTCGATTTCGACGATGCGCTCAATGCCGCCCTCGCCGATCACGGTCGGCACACCGACATACATGTCCTTCACGCCGTACTGGCCATCGAGATAGGCCGCGCAGGGCACAACGCGCTTCTTGTCCTTCAGATAGGCCTCGGCCATCGAGATGGCGGAGGAGGCGGGCGCATAGAAGGCGGACCCGGTCTTCAGCAGACCGACGATCTCCGCGCCGCCGTCGCGCGTGCGCTGGATGATCTGGTCGAGCTTCTCCTGCGTGGTCCAGCCCATCTTGACCAGATCGGGAAGCGGGATACCGGCAACGGTGGAGTAGCGCGGCAGCGGCACCATCGTGTCGCCATGGCCGCCCAGCACGAAGGCCGTCACGTCTTCCACGGAGACGTTGAACTCTTCGGCGAGGAAATAGCGGAAGCGCGCGCTGTCGAGCACGCCCGCCATGCCCACGACCTTGTTGTGCGGCAGGCCGGAGAACTGGCGCAGCGCCCAGACCATCGCGTCGAGCGGGTTGGTGATGCAGATCACGAAAGCGTTCGGCGCATTCTTGGCGATGCCCTGACCGACCTGCTCCATCACCTTCAGATTGATGCCGAGCAGATCGTCGCGGCTCATGCCGGGCTTGCGCGGCACGCCGGCGGTGACGATCACCACATCGGCGTCCTTGATGTCTTCATAGCTGTTGGTGCCGGACATCGCCGCGTCGAACCCTTCGACGGGCGACGCTTCGGCCAGGTCCAGCGCCTTGCCCTGGGGCAGGCCTTCCGCAATGTCGAACACGACGACGTCGCCAAGTTCCTTCAGGCCCGAGAGAAGGGCGAGCGTGCCACCGATCTGGCCGCCGCCGATAAGAGCGATCTTGTTACGCGCCATGTTGATGCCTCCGGAGATGCTGCCGGGAGGGAATGTCCTGAAGACGGACGGGCCCGGCGGTCTAAGTGGGAAATTCTGGCAGCCTACTAGCCTGAATCCGCCCTTTCCGCAACGCATCAAGCAGAAAACGCGCTTTTACGGGACATTAAGAGCACGGAACGATACTTGCAGCGGACATGAGCACCGTCCCCCGAACGAACAGGTTGCCGTCTTGTCGCCCATTAACCACATCCGTGATCGCAGATTGACTCTGTCTCAAAATGGGGCGCAAACTTTTGGCTGCGTGGGGGCGCATCCTTTGAAGCTGAAACACGCTGTGTTTCAACAGATTGGATGCAATGCGGCCAGCGCCCGAACGGGCAGCAGGGCCGCGGCCGTTTCGAGGCCGCAGGGGGCGGTCTCCACATCACGCAAGTGGGGTGCGTGACATGACCGGGCAATTCGAAAACAGCTTTTCAGCACTGATATCCGGCAGGAAACTGCTCCGGCTGGGCGCAATCGCCGCCCTCTCGGTCTCGCTTTCCGGCTGCGCCGCGCCATTGATCGGCGCGGTCACGATCGGACAGGCCTGGAGCATCGCCGGCCTCGTCTCCACCGTCTTTACAGGCCGCGACCTCACCGAACATGCGCTGTCGGAAGTGACCGGCAAGGACTGCCGCATCCTGGAATCCCTGCTCAACGACACCCGCGATTTCTGCGAGACGCCGGGCACCATTGCCACGCAGGACGACTTTCATGGCGTGATTGCGCTGCTGGAAAGCGCCGACAAGGACAATGAAGGTGAGCCGGTTCAGGTCGCCTCCGCCGCGGATCTCGACCCGCAGCTTCTGGGCTTCATGCCGGTGAACCGTGACGCCGCCAGGGCGTTCTCGCTGGAGATCGCCCGCGACGCCCGCTCCGAGGACCAGTCGCTGTCCTTCGGCATGCTCTCCGCGAGCTTCGGCCAGTCCTTCTCCTATGAGCTTCGCTATGACGGCAAGCGCGTGGCGGAGGCCGAAACGCCGCTGAACGAATACGGCCTGCGCGTCGGCGGCCGCTGATTTCTCCCCTTTTTTCGCTGTTTTGCTGCGCCGGGTAAATTCGGTCTTGAATTTAGATATATCTAAACATATCTTATTTTTCGATATATCTAAACTGTATCGGAGAACATCTAATGCGTAACAGAAAAATGTTCGGCCATGCCCACAGGCATCGGCACGGAAGAGGCCCCGGCGACGGCTTCGAGGGCTTCGAGGAAATGGGCGGCGGACGCGGCTGGGGCCGACGGCACAGGCGGCGCCGGGGCCGGATTTTCGAACAGGGCGATCTGCGCTTCCTGATCCTCGGCCTCATCGCGGAAAAGCTGCGCCATGGCTATGAGATCATCAAGGCCATCGAAGAGGAAACGGGCGGCGCCTATACCCCGAGCCCGGGCGTGATCTACCCCACCCTCACCCTTCTGGAAGAGATGGGCCAGATCGCGGCGACCGAAGGCGACGGCAATCGCAAACAATTCGCCATCACGGCGGAGGGCGAAGCCTATCTCGCGGAAAACCGCAGCGCCGCCGAGGCGGTGAAGGCGCGGATGCGCGAAGTCGCGTCCGAACAGGCCGACCGGCCCGCGCCGGAAATCCAGCGCGCCATCGAGAATTTGCGCAACGTCCTCTACATGCGCGGGGAACGCGGCCCCATCGACCGCGACGAAGCCAAGCGCATTGCCGAAACGCTCGACCGCGCCGCGCGCGACATCGAGAACGGCTGACCGGACAAAACCAAAAGGAGGCGCTTGGCGACCCCGTCGAAAGCTCCCATCTCCATCGGCGAGAGCGTGACGATGGCATGCAAGAAATGAAACCGGCGGCCTGACGCTCTATAGCCGTCAGATGTCTTCGCGGAGCGCCAGATATTCCGTGCTCTGCATTTCCATCAGTCGGGAGACGGTGCGCTCGAACTCGAACGCGCCGTCGCCTTTCGGGTAAAGGTCGCCGGGCTCTGCCTCGGCAGACATGAAGAGCCGTGTCTTCGCCTCGTAAAGCTCATCGATCAGCGTGACGAAGCGCTTCGCTTCGTTGCGCTTGTCCGGCGTCAGCTTCGGTACATCGCGCAATATGACCGTGTGGAAAGCTTCCGCGATCTTGATGTAGTCCGATGCGCCCAACGCCTTGGCGCAAAGATCGTTGAAATGAAACCGCGCCACGCCATGCGCCGCTTCCGGCACGGAGACGGCGCGCGCCCTGACCTCCAGCACCATGGGATCGCCCTGCTTGCGGTCCGTCAGCCTCTCGAAGGCATCCGCCAGCGCGGCGTCGGCGCGCGCATCGAGCGGCGCATAATAAACCGGCATGCCCTTGATGCGGTCCATACGGTAATCGGTGTCGGAATCGAGTTTCAGCACGTCCATGCGCTGCTTCACGAGATCGATGAAGGGCAGGAAGCGGTGCCGGTTGAGACCGTTCTTGTAAAGCTCGTCCGGTTCGCGATTGGAGGTCGCGACAACGACCACGCCGAGATCGAAAAGCTGCGTGAAGAGCCGGCCGAGGATCGAGGCGTCGGCAATGTCATGCACCTGGAACTCGTCGAAGCAGAGAAGCGCCGCCTCATCCGCGATCTGTTTCGCGACAGGCGGGATCGGATCGCTCCCCTTCACCTTCCCTTCCTTTTCGAGCTGGCGCCATTTGAAGATACGGTCATGCGTTTCCGCCATGAAGGCATGGAAATGGATACGCCGCTTGGGCACTATCTGCGCATGCTCATAGAAGAGGTCCATCAGCATGGACTTGCCGCGCCCGACCGCGCCCCAGATATAGAGCCCCTCCGGCGAGGTGACGGGCTTGCCGATACCGATGAAGGAAAGCGGCCCGGCCTTCTTGCCCGGCGTCCAGTTTTTCAATTCGTCGGCCAGATGCTGCAGGCGCTGCGCGACATATGCCTGCGCGCGGTCTTCGGTGAGCTCCCCCGCCGCGACCAGTTGCTTGTAAGCCTTGAGGGGACCTGAACTCATGAAATCTCGTCAGAACTGGAACATTGAGTGAACAAAAAGAATCGGCCAATATCGGGCCCGCCAATCGGGAGCCCGATCAATGCCGCCTCTCCTTAAACTCGCCGACCGCTTCGAACAAGCATCCCAAAACTATGCGTCCTCCAACGGCATCGCGCGCGACGAGGACTGGTTCGTCCTGAAAATGCAGGAGGAGCTGGGCGAACTCACCCAGGTCTGGATGAAACTGACGGCGCGCGGGAGACGGCGCGGTCTCGACGATACCGCATTGCGGGAAGAATTGGCCAATGAAACGGCGGACCTGCTCGGCCATATCCTGCTGTTCGCCCGGCGCAACGATATCGACCTACCGGCCGCCATCGCCCGCAAGTGGCGGTTCGATCCGCTCGCGGACGACATCGCCTGACGCCTGAACCTCGCCGTCGCCGGCAGCCGCCCAGAGCTTCATCCACCCGCCAAGCGCGGCGCGGTCCTCCGCGCTCACCTCGATCAGGAAGAGATCGCGCAAGGCCGCAACAAGCGCGTCGACATCGCCAAGCCGCCGCGTCTCGGGCTCCCCTCCCAGCGGCCTTACCGTCAGCCGGTCGTTCATCAGCGCATAACGCACGCCCTCATCCGGACGGCAGACAACGAGATGATTGGTGAAGAGCGAGCGCGGATGGGTGGAGGTGTACCAGTTGGCCGCCTCGTAATCGACCGACGCCTGCGGCTCCATCGTGAAGCGATAAAGCGGCGTCCAGTCCTCGCCGAGCAGCGCCTGCATCTCATAGCTGTCGTCCCGGGTCGCAAGCCGGAAGGGCTCCAGCGGTGTTTCCTGCGCTTCGTCGCCGACAAACCGCAACGGCACGGGCAGCGTCGCCGCGCCGAAGCCCGTATCGGCGATATGAGGCCCCTCGTCGGTTTCGACCTTCAAAATCATATGACTGCGCGGCGTGGCATCTTCCGGTGGCGTCATCCAGCGCACCCGTGCAATGAGGCCCGTTACCTTGAAGCCCAGCGCACGGAGCGCCTCGGCCAGCAGCGCGTTATGCTCGAAGCAGTATCCGCCCCGCATCGCACCGACGAGTTTGCCGTTGCGCGACGGCGGGTCGAGCGGCACATGCCGCCTCAGCAGCGCATCGAGATTTTCGAAGGGAATGCGCGTCGCCTGCGCCCAGTGGAGCGCCCGCAACGTCCCCACAGACGCATCGCGCGGACCGGCATAACCGATCCGCGCAAAGTAAGCATCGAGATTGAAACCGTCCGGCTGCATGAGCGTCCCTTCAAGGAAGATTCAGCGCAGCTTACAGTTCTTATTCCATCGTCGGAATGACGAAAGACGCGCCTTCCTTCACACCGCTCGGCCAACGGGAAGTGACGGTCTTGACCTTGGTCCAGAACTTCACGCCTTCCGTGCCGTGCTGGTTGGTATCGCCGAAGGCCGACCGCTTCCAGCCGCCGAAGGTGTGATAGGCGAGCGGCACCGGGATCGGCACATTGATGCCGACCATGCCGACCTGAACCTGCGAGGCGAAACTGCGGGCCGCATCGCCATCGCGCGTATAGATTGCGATGCCATTGCCATATTGATGCTTCGTCGGCAAGGCGGCGGCTTCCTCAAACGTCTTGGTACGGACGACCGAGAGAACCGGGCCGAAGATCTCGTCATTATAGATCTTCATGTCGGGCGTCACCTTGTCGAAGAGCGAGCCGCCCATGAAATAGCCGTTCTCATAGCCCTGCAGCGAGAAGCCGCGTCCATCGACCACCAGCTCCGCGCCTTCCTTGAGGCCGAGATCGATATAGCCCTGCACCTTTTCCAGATGCGCCTTGGAAACCACGGGGCCGTAATCGCTGTCGGGCTCGGTCGAGAGACCGACTTTCAGACCTTCCACGCGGGGCTTCAGAGCGGCGACGAGACGGTCCGCCGTTTCCTCGCCCACCGGCACCGCGACCGA
>NZ_NYVD01000164.1 GCF_002684405.1 Parvibaculum sp.
ACGGTGACGCCGAGCGCATAGGCAAGCCGGCGCATGGGCGGTAATTGCATGCCCGGTTCGGCGTAGCCATTTACGATGGCGTCGCGCAGGGAATCGGCAATGGCCCTGTAGCGCGGGCCGGGGCGGGCGGCAATATCGTCGAGGTCGAAACCGTAAATTGTCATGGGTACAATAAATGCATTGTGCGCGGATATTGTCCCCATCATATTGCCTGAACGGTGAAATTGCACCGAAAAATGGTCGAAACCAAGCTAATACGACCAAATTGTATCGATACAATTTGGCGAGGAGTTCAGAGATGACAACGCCCCTCTATCAGGTAGATGCCTTTGCCGATCACGTTTTCGAGGGCAATCCCGCCGCCGTGGTGCCGCTTGAAAGCTGGCTGCCCGATGAGGTGATGCAGTCTCTCGCCGCGGAGAACAATCTCGCCGAGACCGCCTTCTTTGTGCCGGAGGGCAAGGGGTTCCATCTGCGCTGGTTCACGCCGACGGTGGAGGCCGATCTTTGCGGCCATGCGACGCTGGCGACCTCGCATGTGCTCTACACGCATCTGGGGTACGACGCCCCGCAGATTTCCTTTCAGACGCGCAGCGGCGAACTCATCGTGAAGCGCGAGGGCGACAAATATGCGATGGACTTCCCGGCGGCCAAGGCAAAGCCGATGCCCGAGCCCGCGGGGCTTGCGGATGCGTTGGGGATCAAGCCGCGCATCTATGTCCGCACGCCCAATGTCATGGTGATCTTCGACAGCGCCGATGAAGTGCGTGCGTTGAAGCCGGATTTCGCGGCGCTGAAACGGATCATGACGCCGTTCAACGCGGTGCTGATCGCCAGTGCGGAAGCGGAAGAGAGCTCGGAATTCGATTTCGTCTCGCGCGTCTTCGCGCCCGCGCATGGCATCGACGAGGACCCGGTGACGGGATCGTCCTATTGCACCAGCGTGCCCTATTGGGCGAAGAAGCTCGGCAAACCCGATCTCGTTGCCCGGCAGGTCTCGGCGCGCGGCGGCACGGTCTGGTGCACGGATGCGGGCGAGCGCGTGATCATTCGCGGGCGCTGTGCGGACTATCTCAAGGGCGAATTCTCCCTCTGAGTTTTATGTCTCTTCTCAATCGAAGGCAGGTGTGGTCATGCATGGCGACGCCCTGGCGCTTGCTGCGCTTTTCATCGCGACGATGAGTTTCACGCCGGGCCCGGCCAATCTGAGCATGCTCTCGGTCGGCGCCTCGGTGGGGCTCGCGCGCGCGATGCCCTATCTCGTCGGCATCTGGCTCGGCGGGCTTATCGTTATCGTGTCGGGCGCTGCGGGGCTCGGGGCGCTTTTCGTGGCTGCGCCGCAGCTCTTTCTCGGGCTGAAGATTGTCGGCTTTGCCTATATCTGCTGGCTGGCCTGGAAGCTTGCGCGGGCGGGCTTCGGCGGGAAGACGCATGACATCGCGCCGTCTTTCTGGGCGGGCGCAGGGCTTCATCCCGTCAATCCGAAAGCCTTCGTGCAGGTGGGGGTGGTCTTTTCCACCTTCGTCACGCGGGAGGCGGCCTATTTTCCGCAAGCCCTGCTGCTCGGCGGGTTCTGCTTCGTCACCATGGTGGCGGCGACCTCGCTCTGGGGCGCGGGCGGCGATGCCATTCGCCGCTTCGTGCAGAACGAAGGCGTCATGCGCGCAACGGCCGTGCTGGCGTCTGTGCTGATGGTGGCAAGCGTCGGAGCGGCGCTGCTGTTCTAGCCTTTGCGGTGGCGCCACTCGCTCACCGCAATGCCGACAAGTATGAGTGCCAGCCCGATCAGTACACGGAGTTGAAGTTCCTCTCCGAAGAGGAGGAAACCCGCCAGCGCGGCAAAGGCGGGGACGAGGTAGTTGCTCAACGCCACGAAGGTTGCACCTGCCTGGTCGACGATCCGGAAGAAAAGCAGCGTGGCAAGCCCGGTGGAGAGGAAGCCGAGCCCGGCGGCGCTCAGGAGCGGGATCGTGCCTGCGTCCAGCAGCGCAGCGGGCGGCGTGATCGTGCCGGCGAGCACGACGCCCATGGTTGCGCCCGCCGTCAGGACCCCGGCGGCCTTTGTAACGAGTGGCATGTCGGGCGCGCGGCGGGCCATCACATTGTTGCAGGCAAAGCAGAATGCGCCCGCGAGAACGGCCAGTTCTCCCATCAGTTTCGAGCCGTCGCCGGTCACATCGGCAAGGGCGGCCGGACCGATCACCACGACAAGGCCGCCAAACCCGATCCCGAAGCCTGCGAATCGGGGGAGCGTGATCCGTTCTTCCGGCACGAAAAAATGGGCAAGCGCCAGCGTTGCGAGCGGGACGAAGCCGATCAGGATGCCCGCCACGGAGGAGGGGATCTGTTGCTGTCCCCAGCTGATCGCGAAGAAGGGCAGGATATTGCCGACGAGGCCGAGCGCGGCGAACCAGCTCCAGTTCTGCAGGCGAGCGGTCAGCGTCTCGTTCCTGAACAACAGAATAGCGATAAGGAGCAATCCGCCGAAGCTCAGCCGCAGCGCCATGACCCATTCCGGCGTCATGCCCCGAAGCGCCAGCTTGGTGAAGGCGAAGGCCGACCCCCAGCAGAAGACGAGCAGGGCAAGCAGGATCCAGCGATAGAGCGGGTGTGAGGTCATGAAAATTTCGTCGATCGGGAAGTTGCAGCTTTTTGGCAGCGTAATGCGGTTTTTTCTCGGTGGCGAAGGGCCGGGGCGATTGTTTCACATTCCTGCGGCCCCGTTTCACGCGACATCCATTTGACTTCCACCGGGCGCAAGCATAGCTATTGCGGCGGGACACCCCTCCCCAACGAGGGGCAAACTATCTGAGAGGATAGCTATATGACCGCTCAAGAGCGTCCGGCTGTGCGTCCGGCTAATCCGCACTTTTCTTCCGGCCCCTGCGCAAAGCGCCCCGGCTGGGCCCTCGACAATCTCAAAAACGCCGTTCTCGGCCGCAGCCATCGCTCGAAGCTTGGCAAGGCACGTCTTGCCGACGCCATCGAGAAGACGCGCGCGGTGCTGAACGTGCCCGCCGACTACAAGATCGGCATCGTTCCCGCGTCCGACACGGGCGCCGTCGAAATGGCGCTCTGGTCGCTTCTCGGCGCGCGCGGTGTGGACATGCTCGCCTGGGAAAGCTTCGGGCAGGGCTGGGTCACCGACGTTGCCAAGCAGCTCAAGCTTGAAAATGCCCGTATCCTGAAAGCCGATTACGGTCAGCTTCCCGATCTCGGCGACGTCGATTTCAAGAACGATGTCGTCTTCACCTGGAACGGCACCACCTCTGGCGTGCGCGTGCCGAACGGCGAATGGATCGCCGACGACCGCGAAGGCCTGACGATCTGCGATGCGACCTCCGCCGCCTTCGCGCAGGATCTCGCCTGGCCGAAGCTCGATGTCGTCACCTTCTCCTGGCAGAAGGTGCTGGGCGGCGAGGCCGCGCATGGCGTGCTGATCCTCAGCCCGCGCGCGGTGGAGCGGCTGGAAAGCTACACCCCCGCCTGGCCGATGCCGAAGATCTTCCGCCTCACCAAGGGCGGCAAGCTCATCGAAGGCATCTTCAAGGGCGAGACGATCAACACGCCGTCTATGCTTTGCGTGGAAGACTATATCGATGCGCTGGACTGGGCCGATTCCATCGGCGGGCTGAAGGCGCTCATTGCGCGCGCCGATGCCAACACGGCCGTTATTGCTGAGTGGGCGGAACGCACCCCGTGGGTCGACTTCCTCGCCGAGAAGGTCGAGACGCGTTCCAACACCTCCGTCTGCCTCAAGGTCGTGGACCCCAAGGTCGCCGCGCTTTCCGACGACGACCAGGCGGCCTTCGCCAAGAAGATGTCCTCGCTTCTCGAAAGCGAAGGCGTGGCGATGGATGTGAACGGCTATCGCGACGCGCCGGCCGGTCTTCGCATCTGGGCGGGTGCCACCATCGAGGTGTCCGACATGCAGGCGCTGATGCCCTGGCTCGACTGGGCCTTTGCCGAAGCGCTCGCCTCGCTCGAAGCGGCCTGAGTTTCCGAACGAACAAGGTTCTGCCCCTTGCGCCGACGACCGAGTGTTTCGCGGCGGTGGGGCAGGACATCCAATCCCCTTTGATTTTCCCTTCGTCATCGCGCAGCGAAATCCCGCGCCGGACGAAAAAGGTTCAAGACAGGAGGCATGAATGCCCAAGGTTCTTATTTCCGACAAGCTCTCTCCCGCCGCCGCGCAGATCTTCAAGGATCGCGGCATCGAGGTCGACGTAAAGCCCGGCCTCGACAAGGAAGAACTCATCAAGATCATCGGCGAGTATGACGGTCTTGCCATCCGTTCCGCGACCAAGGTGACGCCGCCCGTCATCGAAGCCGCGAAGAAGCTGAAGGTCGTCGGCCGCGCCGGCATCGGCGTCGACAATGTCGACCTTCCCGCCGCGACGGCGGCCGGCGTCATCGTGATGAACACGCCTTTCGGCAACTCCATCACCACCGCGGAACATGCCGTGGCGATGATGCTTTCGCTCGCCCGCCAGATCCCGGATGCGAATGCCTCCACCCATGCGGGCAAGTGGGAAAAGTCGAAGTTCATGGGTGTCGAAGTCACCGGCAAGACGCTGGGCGTCATCGGTGCCGGCAATATCGGCTCCATCGTCATCGACCGCGCCAAGGGCCTGCGCATGAAGGTCATCGCCTTCGATCCCTTCCTGACGCCGGAGCGCGCGTCCGATATGGGCATCGAGAAGGTGGAACTGGACGACCTGCTGGGCCGCGCGGACTTCATCACGCTGCACACGCCGCTCACCGACAAGACGCGCAACATCATCGACGCCAAGGCGCTTGCGAAGTGCAAGAAGGGCGTGCGCATCATCAACTGCGCGCGTGGTGGCCTCATCGTCGAAGCCGATCTGAAGGCGGCGCTGGAAAGCGGTCAGGTCGCGGGCGCGGCGCTCGACGTGTTCGAGGAAGAGCCGGCCAAGGACAATGCGCTGTTCGGTATGGAAAACGTCGTCTGCACGCCGCATCTGGGCGCTTCCACCTCGGAAGCGCAGGAGAATGTGGCGCTTCAGGTCGCCGAGCAGATTTCCGATTATCTGCTGACGGGCGCGATCGTGAACTCGATCAACGTGCCGGCCGTTTCCGCGGACGAAGCGCCGAAGCTTTCGCCCTTCATCAAGCTTGCCGAGCAGCTCGGTTCCTTTGCCGGTCAGGCGACGGAAACCGGTATCTCCGGTATCAAGATCGAGTATGAAGGCGATGTCGCGGAGATGAATACCCGCGTGCTCACCAATGCGCTGCTCTGCGGCTTGCTCAAGCCGCTTCTGTCGGACGTCAACATGATCTCCGCCCCGGTGATCGCGAAGGAACGCGACATCAAGGTGGAAGAGGTGAAGCGCGAACAGCAGGGCGCCTATGAGACCTATATCCGCCTCACCGTGAAGACGGAGCGTCAGGAGCGTTCGGTCGCCGGTACGGTCTTCACCGGCGGCCTGCCGCGCATCATTCAGGTGAAGGGCGTGGATATGGAAGCCGCGCTTGGCGAGCATATGCTCTATGTCACCAATAACGACAAGCCGGGTTTCATCGGCTCCATCGGTTCCACGCTGGGCGAAGCGGGCATCAATATCGCCAACTTCAACCTCGGCCGCGAAAAGGAAGGCGGCGGCGCCATCTGCCTCATCGAGGTGGACAGCGACGTGCCGCAGGATGTGCTCGACAAGATCGAGGCGCTGCCGAATGTGGTTCAGGCCAAGAGCATGAAGTTCTGAGCCGAACAGGCTTTACGGAATGCGCAAAGGGCGGCCTTCGGGCCGCCCTTTGTCGTGGCACTATGGCCGTCGCGGCGCCGCTGGCTGACGCATCCGGTCAGTCGTCGGTGAAGAGCCACTGGCAGCGGAAAGTGGTATAGATTCGGAGAATACCAAAAAGTGTGTTATAATTACACTCAGGCCGCCCTTGCCGGGGCGGCCTGAGCCTTGGAGCCTCAGGGGCCCCTACATTTCTTTGGTATGGCGAGTTATGACACAGTGACTCGTGGAGATCAAGTCCCTGCGGCAACAAGAAAACGTAAATTGTTGTAAGCAAAGAAAGGGACTATCTCCTAAATGAAAAATAAAAATACTCTAAAAGTACGTGGCAAGAACATTAATTTCGATGAAAATGGGCTTGCTTGCCTCGGCGACATTTGGAAAGCCGCCGGATTTTCAAAAAACCAGAAGCCGAATGATTGGCTGCGCCTTAGGAGCACTGCGAATTTCGTTGATGCTGTCTGCGAGAAAGTTACGGGAAAATCCCGCAACTGGACAAAAAGCGAAATAAAATCAGTGCTTTGTGTGAAACGCGGGTCTGGCACATTTGCTGACGTCAGGCTCGCTCTCGCATATGCGGAATACCTCAATCCAAAACTGGCGATTGAAGTAAAAGAGGTCTTCTTAAGGTACAGGGGATCCGACCCGACACTCGCAGATGAAGTGCTGCAAAAGGCGAGCGCCGAGGCCAACGAATGGGTGGCCAAGCGTGCCATGGGACGGGCGATTCGTAGCGAGTACACGGATCAACTTGATAGGCGTGGCGTCAAAACCGGCTTTCAGTATGGCAATTGCACAAACGCAACCTATCAGGGGCTATTCGGGTCAACGGCAAAGCAGCTTAAGCAGGCAAAGGGTTTGGCGAAAAATGACAATCTCCGGGACAAGATGTCCATGTCGGAAATTGCCTTCGTCGCAGCGGCGGAGGCCCTGTCTGTTGAGCGCATGACTGATGAGGACTCGCTTGGCTATTCGGAGTGCAGGCAAGCCACATTGCGTGCCTCCACCTCGATCCGAGACGCCATTGAGTCTGATCGCAAGAACAGGCAGAAGCGCTTCACGCGCTGATCGCAAGGTGTGGGGCCTATTGGCCCCACACCCTCACGCCCCGACGCTTCCCCACCACCCCCTTTACCTTCCCTCGCTTCTCTTGCTGCCTCAGCGTATGAACGATGCGAAGCGTGATGGCCGCACGTTATCCCCGTCGTCTAGGCCCTTCTCAGCCATGACAGGCTGCGCCAGTTCTCGCGTATCCAGCGGGCCTTCCTTCGCCATAGCTGCTTTGCAGATGTTGACGACTTCCCCGCGCTTGAACAGGCGGTGAATGTCCACGTAAGGGCTATCTCTCCGGGCTCTCCCGGAGCCTCAAATATCGCTATGGCTGCGTTGATATGGGCGAGATCGGCGCGGGCCTGATTTAAGGCCATCTCGTATCCCGAGATCGCCGCCTCTATCTGGTGGCGCTTGCTCTTGAGAGTCGTGACGGTTCTAATCTCTGCCATGCGGACAAGATAGCCGGGAGGCTCTATTACCTCTTGTCCCGTTTGCTACCTAATGCCGCTTTTTGGTGGCTTTCCGTGCACTGCAAAGCCCTCTGGTCTTTCCCGTCCCCATGGGGTAGAACCCCGAAAAGCCCCGGGCGGAAGATGCGCGGGGCTTTTGGCGTGTCTGGCGGCCCGGTTTTTCGTGGGCCATGGCCGCGGAGCGCCGGCCACTGGATTTCAAAGGCTAAAGCGATGGCGAATGTAGCGGTTGTCGGGTCCCAATGGGGCGACGAGGGCAAGGGCAAGATTGTGGACTGGCTGTCCGAGCGCGCCGATGTGGTGGTGCGTTTCCAGGGCGGGCACAATGCGGGCCATACGCTGGTCATCGACGGCGTGACCTACAAGCTGTCGCTGCTGCCGTCCGGCGTGGTGCGCGAAGGCAAGCTCTCCGTCATCGGCAATGGCGTCGTTGTCGACCCCTGGGCGCTGCTGGACGAGATTTCCCGGCTGGCGGAGCAGGGCGTGAAGATCGGTCCGGACCGGCTGCGC
>NZ_NYVD01000165.1 GCF_002684405.1 Parvibaculum sp.
GCCCGTCCGCGCCCTCGAAGGGGGCCAGCATGATGGCGGTGAGATGGGCCGCATTGATCGCCAGCGCATCGGGCGGCGTGGCGACGGTGACGAGCCCCGACCCCGCCCTAAGCGCGCCCCGCGCTGCAAGGCGCGCCGCGCCGGTATGAGCGGCATCGCCCGAGACCACCACCGCATGGCCATGATCGTATTTGTGAAGCTCCATCGAGGGCTTCGGATAAGCGGGCCACCAGAGGCCGGGGGTGTTGTCGAAGCGGCGCGGCGCAATCTCCTCCAGCACCTTGTCTTCTATGCCGATGTCGACGACATGGACCTCGCCGCATAGCGCGCGGCCCGGCAGTACCCGGTGCCCCGGCTTTGCCCGGAAAAAGGTAACAGTGTGCGCCGCCCTGAAGGCAGCCCCGCGCACAAGGCCGGTATCGCCGTCCAGGCCGCTCGGCACATCGACGGCAAGGACCGGAATACCCTCTTGCGTGACATGGCGGATGATCTCGGCGGGCGTTCCCTCCACGTCGCGGGAAAGCCCGGCGCCGAAGATCGCGTCGATGACGAGCGATGCGCCTTTCGCAGCATCCGCGGTGAGGGGATAGACGGGGCCTGCCCAGCGATGGGCCGCCTCGGCGGCATCGCCCTTGAGGCTTTCGCGCGCACCCATGAGGAAGACCGAGACCTGCCAGCCCCAGTCGCGTAGCAGGCGGGCGGCAATGAAGCCGTCGCCGCCATTGTTGCCCGGCCCGCAAAGGACGGACACCGGCGCCTTTTCGAAATGCGCCACCGCCGCTTCCGCGACGCCGCGACCGGCATTCTCCATAAGAACGATGCCGGGCTTGCCGCCCTCGATGGTGAGGCGGTCGGCGCGGCCCATCTCCTCCACCGTGAGGAGCGCGGCGGGCGTTTTTGCCGGGGCGTGGGGAATCAATGAAGTGGCCATGCGCCTATCATAGCCGGGCGATTGTGGCCGCCAATTGGCAAGGAAGCTTCAATTCGCCCCTCAGTTCACCTTGGTGACGGCTTCGCGGCCCTTCTCGATCAGCCGCAGCTTGCCGCCGCCGGTCTCGAAGACCGTGACGGAGCAATTGTCCGGCTTGAAGGTCACGAGGCGGTCGTCTTCCATGGCGATGCCCGCCGCGACATTGATGGCGATGAAATGGGAAAAGATCACCGTATCGCCAGGCAGTTCCAGCAGCGCATTGGCGACGCCCTGCCGCCAGGCCAGCAAATCCACATTCTTGGACAGGTGCCCGCCATGCCCCTCGCCCGCCACGGCCTCGGCCCAGGTGCCGGCCATGATCTTGCGCAGCCATTCGCCGCGGGATTCGAGGTCGTCGATCGGCGACGGGATTTCGGCGACGCGCGGCTCGACCGCCGGGTCGTGGTTCCAGCGCGCCGCAAGCGGCATGGAAGTCTCGCGGCAGCGCTTCAGCGGCGAGGTGAGAATGGGAAGCCTGCCCCCTGCCCGCGCTTCGATTTCATCGGCCACGGCTTCGGCCTGCGACTGGCCGAGTTCGCTCAGGCCGGGATCGGCGTCGGCGTTCCATCCGGCGGCGGCTTCGCCATGACGGATCATGTAGATGGTGGGCATGTCTTCTCCCCGTTTTCGGCGCGTTACGTTCTGTGAACCATGATGCGGCCCTTATATCGACATGACCGGGAGAGGGCACTACGCTTTCCACATTACAGGCCGTTAAGGAGGACGACATGACCGATTCGCCCGATCCCGTGCAGAGTGCCGTCACATCGACCGGCGACAATATGGACGGGCCCAAGCTCGTCTACATTCTGTATTTCATCGGCTTCGTGGTGGGTATTACCGCGCTTGCCGGCCTTATCGTCGCTTATCTGAAACGCGGCGAGGCGGGGCCGAACGCCACGACACATTTCACGTTCCAGATCCGGACCTTCTGGATCGGACTGCTATTCAGCTTCATCGGCGCCATCACATCGATGATCGTTATCGGCGTGATCATCCTCTTCGCGACCGTCGTCTGGGCACTGATCCGGCTCATCAAGGGCTTCATGCTCGCGAGCGACGACAAGCCCATTCCCGATCCGGAAACATGGCTCTGGTGAGAGCGAGTCTTTAGCCGACCCGATCCCGTCATTGCGAGCACAAGCGAAGCAATCCAGAAGCGATGAGTCTCGCGCTGGATTGCTTCGTCGCTATCGCTCCTCGCAATGACATGGCTTTTACCGGCACCCCTCCAGCCAGACATCGCCACGATCCATTGGGGCACATTGCGCGGCGACAAGACGTTTAATCCTCTCGACCCTGTCATCGAGTGCCATGTCCTCACCTCTCAAATCGTAATTTGCCGGAGCAATAAGGACAGCGACCAGCCGCAGAAACTCATCTTCGGTAAGTTCGGCGGGAGGGCGCTTGAAGATCGCCTCGCTCGCCCGATAAAAGCCGGTCATCCAGCCGTTGGGCCCGCGCCCCATTTCCAGGGTATCAAGCCAGAGCGCCATGATTTGCGCCTTGTCGAGCCGCCTTTCCAATCCGAGGGCATAGCCGGTCTGGCGTATCTTGCCTATTCCAGGACGAAACCGGTCAAAGGCCAATCGTTTTGCCAGAGATTGGGTGACGGTGGTCGCCCCGGCCCCCGCGGTCGTGAAGTCTATGCCGGCATGCTCTGCGAAAGCAGGGTCTTGAACCTTGAGCAAGATGTCCAGTCGTCCGGGGCCAAGATCACTTCCTCCCAACCCCGCTGCGATTAGCCTGTCGGCACGTTGTCGCAGTCCATCGGCATCATGTAGCGCATCGAAGTATCCTTTCGCCCCATACGCTACGGCCAGAACGAGCAACAACGCCCCGCCAAGCGCCAGATACTTCAATATACGAGACATGTGTATTCCCACACTTCCCCGTCGATCCGAGATGGTTTGCCGACTAAGGCACAACGGACCGGACAAACGAAGGGGCCCCGAAGGGCCCCTTTTTCTTGTTCCAGTTCTTATTCCGGCGTGAAGATGTTGACGCCTTCCGGGTCGGCGACGACCGTGCCCGGCCTTCCGAGCTGGTCCCGCTCGACCATATCCTTGAGCGTTGCCGGATCGTTTGGCGTATGCGCCACGAAGCGGGCATCGGTATCGTCCAGGCGGCCGAAGACGATGGCGAAATCCGGCCCGTCGCGGCCATGGACCACCGTATAGGTTTCGATCTTCGCCTTGCCGTTGGGCGTCTCGTCCACGACGGGGTGCTTTTCGGCGTCGATTTCCGCCTGATAGGTGGCGGGCGCCTCGCGCTCCCATTTGCCCTCTTTCGGCAGGGTCGAATAAAGGCCCATGCCGTGCTTGGTCACGTACCAGCCATTGGAGGTGCAAAGCCCCTTGGTGCCGGGTTTGGCGCGCAGCTTGTCCATCATGGTGGCGATGGAGTGCATGACGTAGTTGTTGCCCGCGCCGCCGAAGTACGGCAGGCCGCCCGTGACGGTCAGCTCGCGCGGATCGTCTTCCGCAATGCCCAGCGCGTCGCGGCCGATCTGCACGGCGGAGGGGAAGCAGGAATAAAGATCGATATAGTCGATCTGGGAGATGTCCCAACCCGCCATGCCGAACGCCTTCTCACCCATCTTCTTGATGGCAGGCGAGGTGTAATAGTTCACGCGCTCGGTGGGGAACCAAAGGTCGTTCGCATCGCCGCAGCCATGCAGGAAGACCCATTTCTCCTGCGGGATGCCCAGCTCGCGCGCCTTGCCGACCGACATCATGACGACGGCGGCGGCCTGATCGACCTGCATGATGGCATTCATATACTTCGTGTACGGAAAGCCGATATAGCGGTTGGCATCGGTGACGGTGGCGATTTCCTCCGGCGTCCGCTCGACCGGGAACCAGGCCTGCGGATGCTGCGCGGCGACTTTCGTGAAGGGCGCCATCAGCTTGCCGACGGCGAGCTTGTGCTCCTCCACGGTACGGCCCTGCTGGCCGCGAATGGCGTTTTCGAACATCGGATAGATGTTCACCGGGTATTGCAGCTTGTGGCGCTTTTCCGTTTCGGTGACGCCGGCCTTCTCGTTGCCGATGTCGATACGGTCCTGGCCGGGGTTCTCGTCATGCCAGTCGAGCACCTTGCCCTGCCCCAGCGCGCGCATCATGGTCGCGAAGCATTCAGAGCCCGCGACCAGCGCGATATCCGTCTCGCCCTGCGCAATCTGCTCGGCGGTGTAGTTCACCAGATACTGGGGGGTATTGCCGCCGGTGGGGCCGTAACAGGTCTTGGCCGGATTGGCGCCGATGAGGTTCGACAGCGTTTTCGCCGCATTGGGATAACGGCCAAACGGAAGGCGCGCACTGTCCGGGCTGTCGGTGATGAAGCGGACGCAAGTGACGGTATCGACCACATCCCAGAGCTTCTTGCCGAGCCCGGTATCGGCGGCGGCGGCTTCGGCCGCGTCCGCCATCAGATGCATGGGCGACTTTGCCTTCTCGACATCCTTTTCCTTCTGGACGTTCTGGCCGCAACCGACCAGCACGGGCATGCGATCGTCGAGTTTCACATCTGACATAACTGCCTCTCCCTGCCGCGCCTCTTGCGGGCGCATCGCTATTGGTTATTCGTTGGCGCGAGAATAAGGATTGCTTGCACCCTGTCCAGCAAAGGAGGGCGTCCGGGCCGCATGACGCAGGGGCACACTAGATCGGGTGCTTCTCGCGATAGGCGATGGCGGAAAGGATGAAGCGGGCGCCGATCACCAGCGCCTGCTCGTTCACCGCATGGCCGAGCCCCGGCATGGCCTGCCCGGCGGCAACGAGACCGGCATCGGTGAGGGCCTTCACCGATTCCATCATGGCGTAGACCGGCACCATCTCGTCCTGCTCGCCATGAATGAGCATGACGGGCGGTTTCGACTTCATGTCGGCGGCCAGCCGGTCCGCGCCGACGAGGCCGCCCGCATAGCCCAGGATCGCCGCCGGGGCTTGCTCACGCCTGAGACCGACGTGGAGCGCCATCACCGTGCCCTGGCTGAAGCCGACCAGCACGAGGCGGGAGCCGTCGAGCCCGAGCCGGGAAAGTTCCTCGTCTATGAGTGTATCAATACCACCGCGCGCAGCGTCCGCCTCGTCGAACATGCGGGGATGGCCGGCGGGCAGGCGCTGCATCCATTGATAGCCGCCATCGGGGCATGGCGTGGGCGCATCCGGCGCAACGAAAGCGATATCAGGCATCGAGCCCTGCCAGTAGTCGGCAAAACTCATGAGGTCGGCCCCGTTGGAGCCGAGGCCGTGCAGGAAAACGACCAGCCATTTCGCCTTGCCGCTGGCGGCGTCGCGGCGAAGGATATTGCGCTCCCCGCTCATGCGGCGCGGGCTTTCGCCCAGTCGGCGAGGCGCTTGCTCGCTTCGGTCAGGATGCCGTCCTGCTTGCAGAAGCAGAAGCGGGCAAGATGGGTCGGCGCATCGCCGGAATCGTTCGAGTAGAACGCGCTCATGGGCACGGCGGCGACCTTGGCCTGTTCCGTGATCGCGCGGCAGAACTCTTCGTCGGTGCCGTTGAACCCGAGAGGCCGGAAATCGGCGGTGACGAAATAGGTGCCGTCGGCGGGCAGGACTTCGAACCCGGCCTCAGCCAATCCCTTCGAGAGAATGTCGCGCTTTGCCTCCAGCGCGCCGGCAAGCCCTGCGAAATAGTCGTCGTCCTTCCCCAGCCCGTAGGCGATGGCCGATTGCAGGCCGGGGGCCGTGGTGAAGGTCACGAATTGATGCGTCTTGGCGATGACCTCCATCAGCGCTGCGGGCGCGGTGACGTAGCCGATCTTCCAGCCCGTCAGGGAAAAGGTCTTGCCCGCCGAGCCGATGCGTACGCAGCGCTCCCGCATGCCGGGCAGCGTCATCAGCGGAATATGCTCATGGCCGGAAAAGACGAGATGCTCATAGACCTCGTCGCAGACGGCATAGGCGTCGTATTTTTCCAGAAGCCCCGCAATCGCCGTCAGCTCCTCACGGGTGAAGACCTTGCCGATGGGGTTCATGGGTGTGTTGAGGACGATGAGCTTGGTCCTGTCGCTGAAAGCCGCCTCCAGCGCCTCCACCGGCAGCGACCAGTGCGGCGGCTGGAGGGAGACGGCCTTCACCGTCGCGCCCGCCGCCTCTATCACTGGCCGGTAGCTGTCGTAGCAGGGCTCGATCAGGATCGCCTCGTCGCCGGGCTGGAGGAGCGCGGTGATACTGTCATGCAGCGCTTCCGTCGCGCCGGAAGTGACCATCACTTCTTTCTGCCAATCGACATCGAGGCCGTAGAAGCGCCTGTTGGCCTCGCCTACCGCTTCGCGCAGCGCGGGCAGCCCCATCATGGGCGGATACTGGTTGGGGCCATCCAGGATCGCCTTCGCCGCCGCCTCTCGAATATCGGCCGGCCCTTCATCATCCGGAAACCCCTGTCCGAGATTAATGGCGCCATGTTCGTTCGCCAAGGCGGACATCACCGTGAAGATCGTGGTGCCGAGAGAGGCGAAGACGGGATTGGCGGGTTTCATATCGGCTCCGTATCCGTGCCATTTCGTTTGCAGGGACCGCTTTTCGCGGCCTGCTGTCCTTGTCGCGGGCGCCGAAAACACTGTCAACCGCGCGCCGATCCCCTTCCTGGTCAAAGGCCGCTGGAACGAGCGCAAAACCATTGATATGTTGTTGCCTGCAAATTGTTCATTTCGCCTTTTTTATGTGCATCCACGCTGCTCAACAAAAAGGCAAGGCATCGGGTGATGTGCCACTAACCAGCTGAAAAATATATGAAATCGTGCCGCGTCCCAGTTGGCACGGCCCATGCTATTCAGACATCACATGACGGCGGGCACTGAGGCCCAACCACAAGGAACCCCGGATGAAAAAGATCGAGGCGATCATCAAGCCGTTCAAACTCGACGAGGTAAAGGAGGCCCTTCAGGAAGTCGGTCTTCAGGGCATTACAGTTACGGAGGCGAAAGGCTTCGGCAGACAGAAAGGCCATACGGAACTTTATCGAGGTGCGGAATATGTCGTCGATTTTCTCCCCAAGGTGAAAATCGAAGTCGTGCTGAATGACGATACGGTCGGCAAAGCCGTGGAAGCCATCCAGGCGGCTGCCCGCACGGGCCGCATCGGCGACGGCAAGATTTTTATCTCCAATGTCGAAGAGGCGATCCGCATCCGTACCGGCGAGACCGGCTCGGAAGCGATCTAACAGAGCGTAACGGCCGGCCAACCGGCGACATGGCTCACAAGGTCCCAACCGGTGAACTCCGGGACCTCAAAAATATTGGAGGCACATCGCAGCATCCTTGCAGGGGGAACAGCCCCCGGGTTGCTGTATCGTTTCAAGTTGAGGGGGCGGCCAGATCATGAGCAGCCCCCATCGAGAACAGGGAAAGAGGATCAAATGGCTGACTTCAATTCGGTCCAGGCGCTGATCAAAGAGAAGGACGTGAAATACGTCGATCTGCGCTTCACCGATCCGCGCGGCAAGATGCAGCACGTCACGTTCGACGTGAACATGTGCGACGAAGACTTTTTCGCCGAGGGCACGATGTTCGACGGTTCGTCGATCGCCGGCTGGAAGGCGATCAACGAGTCCGACATGATCCTGCTCCCGGACATCGAAACCGCGGTAATCGACCCCTTCTACGCCCAGACCACGCTCGCGATTTTCTGCGACATTCTGGAGCCCTCCACCGGCGAGCCCTATGGCCGCGACCCGCGTGGCACGGCGAAGCTTGCCGAGGCCTATCTCAAGTCCACCGGCATCGGCGACACGGTCGTGTTCGGCCCGGAAGCCGAATTCTTCGTGTTCGACGACGTGAAGTTCTCCACCGAGCCCTACAACACGGGCTTCGCGGTGGACAGCGTCGAGCTGCCGACCAATTCCGACACGGAATACGAGACGGGCAACCTCGGCCATCGTCCGCGCACCAAGGGCGGCTATTTCCCGACCAACCCGATCGATAGCGGTCAGGACCTGCGCGGCGAAATGCTGACGGTCATGGGCGAGATGGGCGTCGAAATCGAAAAGCACCATCACGAAGTCGCCGCGGCCCAGCACGAGCTCGGCATGAAGTTCCAGACCCTCACCAAGGTCGCCGACCACCTGCAGATCTACAAGTATGCGATCCACAACGTGGCGCATGCCTTCGGCAAGTCGGCCACCTTCATGCCGAAGCCGGTCTTCGGCGACAACGGCACGGGCATGCATTGCCATCAGTCGATCTGGAAAGAGGGCAAGCCGCTCTTCGCCGGTAACAAGTATGCCGACCTTTCCGAGGAATGCCTGTGGTACATCGGCGGCATCCTGAAGCACGCCAAGGCGCTGAACGCCTTCACCAACCCGTCCACCAACTCCTACAAGCGTCTGGTGCCGGGTTACGAAGCGCCGGTGCTGCTGGCCTATTCGGCCCGCAACCGTTCGGCCTCCTGCCGTATCCCTTATGGCACGTCGCCCAAGGCCAAGCGCATCGAGATCCGTTTCCCGGATCCGACGGCGAACCCCTATCTCGCCTTCGCCGCGATGATGATGGCCGGCCTTGACGGCATCGATAACAAGATCGATCCGGGCGCGCCGATGGACAAGAACCTTTACGATCTTCCGCCGGAAGAGCTGAAGGACATCCCGACCGTTTGCGGCTCGCTGCGCGAAGCGCTTGTCGCGCTCGACGAGGACCGCGACTTCCTGAAGAAGGGCGGCGTGTTCACCGACGACCAGATCGAGGGTTACCTCGAGCTCAAGTGGGAAGAAAACATGCGGTACGAAATGACGCCGCATCCGGTCGAATACGACATGTACTATTCCTGCTAATCCTTTCGGATATGCAGAACGGCAAGGGCCGGAGCGAAAGCTCCGGCCCTTTTCGTTTGCGGGGTAGTCTGCAGGCTGCTTGCGGGATCAAGCCGCGCCGGCGGCGCCCTCTTCCCAAAGCAATGTAACGGCGGGTCTCGTTTCCCAGAGAGAAGGCTCGTGATGGA
>NZ_NYVD01000166.1 GCF_002684405.1 Parvibaculum sp.
CCTCTCCCGGGCCCGTCTTTCCGGCCCCGCCCTTTCCCGCCGCATGCGCGGTATCATGCGCATCGGCCGGGAAGTCGTCCGCATGCGATTGGCCCCTATCCGACAGCTCGTCCTCGCTCACACTTGCCATTTGCCATGCGTTTAACGGGCTTCCGCGATATTGCCGTCCGCGGGGCCTCAGGCCTCCCGGTAGCGGTAGCCGACGCCATAGAGGGTTTCGATCGCATCGAACTCCTTGTCGACTTCCTTGAACTTCTTGCGCAGCCGCTTGATGTGGCTGTCGATGGTGCGGTCGTCCACATAGACCTGATCGTCATAGGCGGCGTCCATCAGCGAGTCGCGGCTCTTCACATAGCCGGGGCGCTGCGCCAGCGACTGCAGGATCAGAAATTCCGTCACGGTGAGGACCACCGCCTCCCCGCCCCAGGTGCAGGCATGGCGGTCGGGATCGAGCAGCAGCTTGCCGCGCTCCAGCACCGCCGCCGCTTCGGTCTCGCCGCCGTTCGCGGCCTCGCCCTTGGTGTTCTGCGCCCGGCGCAGCACCGCCTTGACGCGCTCCACAAGCAGGCGCTGGGAGAAGGGCTTCTTGATGTAGTCGTCGGCGCCCATCTTGAGACCGAACAGCTCGTCGATCTCATCGTCCTTGGAGGTGAGGAAGATCACCGGCATGTCGGATTTCTGGCGCAGGCGACGCAGCAGTTCCATCCCGTCCATGCGCGGCATCTTGATATCGAAGACGGCGACATCGGGCGGATTCGCGCCAAGTCCGGCCAGCGCCGCGGCGCCGTCGGTATAGGTCTGGACGTGATAGCCCTCGGCCTCGAGCGCCATGCTCACCGAGGTCAGAATATTCCGGTCGTCGTCAACCAGCGCGATGGTTGGCATATTTGCCCGTTCCTTTTGGCTCTGTTCGTCTGGGCCTTCCGGCATTCCAAATTACCCCGCTCTTCGCGTCGCCCCCCGGCAAGCAAGGAGGCTTAGGGTCGCTTTTGGCCCAAAATGTGGCCGCATTATACCGGCGAAGAGGGCGGCTTACCATGACGCGCTGGAGGAGAGCGACGTTTGACATCCCGTATCTTTCCCGGCCACTTCTAGGCCCATCGTTACAAATCGCCCGAAAAGGGCGGCAGCCGTCTGGGGGAAACCGATGCTGAAACGTGCTCTGCTGGGCATAGCCGGCCTTTTTGTCATTCTTGTCGCCGTGCTGGTGGTCCGCACGCTCATGGTCCCCCCGCTACCGCCGGCAGAGACCGCCTCCGCCGACAATTCACACGCAGAACAGGCCGCGCGGCACCTTTCGGAGGCTGTCCGCTTCAAGACCGTTTCCCACCAGACCGGCGCCGCGCCTGAGGAGATCGCCGCCTCGCACCGGGCCATGACGGGCTTCCGGAACTGGCTCTCGGAGACCTATCCGGCTTTTACAAAAGCCACGACGCGCGAGATCGCGGGCGGCTACAGCCTGCTTTTCACCTGGAAGGGAACCGACCCTTCCCTGAAGCCCATCCTGCTCATGTCGCATTTCGACGTGGTGCCCGTGGTGCCCGGCACCGAGAGCAAATGGGAGGAACCGCCCTTTTCCGGCAAGATCGCCGGCGGCTATGTGTGGGGACGCGGCACCATCGACACCAAGGGATCGCTCGTCGCCATGGTCGAAGCGGCCAACCTCCTGGCCTCGGAGGGCTTCCGGCCTGCGCGCACCGTGATGTTCGCATTCGGGCATGACGAGGAACTGGGCGGCGATGAAGGCAATACGCAGATCGCCGCGATGCTCAAGCAGCGGGGCGTCGAACTCGCCTGGGTCGCGGATGAGGGCGGCGTGATCGGCGAGCATCTCCTGCCCGGCGTTTCGGCTCCAGTGGCCCTGATCGGCGTCGCGGAGAAGGGCTACATCTCGCTCAGGCTGACCGCCCGTGCGCAGGGCGGTCACTCCTCCATGCCGCCTGCCGTGGCGGAAACCGCAATCGGGCGGCTGTCGCGCGCCATCGACCGGCTCGACCGCGCGCCCTTCGACAGCGAGATGGAAGGCACCTCGCGCCACATGATCGAAGGCCTGGCCCCCGCAGTGCCGTTCCTGCGCCGCATGGTCTTCGCCAATATGTGGCTCTTCGAGCCGCTGGTGCGCGGCACGCTGGAAAAAAGCCACTCCGGCGCCGCGCAGCTTCACACCACCATTTCGCCCACCATCATCGAGGGCGGCACGAAGGAAAACGTGCTGCCGCCGGAAGCCTCCGCCGTGGTCAATTTCCGCATCCATCCGCGCGACAGCGCCGAAAAGATCATCGATCACGTGACGCAGGCGGTGGACGATCCGGAGATCGACATCGAACCCCTCCCCGGCATTCGGGAAGCGTCGAAGGTTTCGAATGTGAACGGGCCGGCCTATCGCACCCTCACCCGGGTGGTGAAGGAGAGCTTCCCCGGAATCGTGCCTGTGCCGAACCTGACCGTGGGAGGCACGGATTCCCGCCACTACCTGCCCTTGACCGACAATGTGTTCCGTTTCATTCCCGTGCGCATGGGCCCCGGAGACCTGGCTCGTTTTCACGGCACGAATGAGCGGATTTCGGTCGAGAATATGGGGGAGGCGGTCGGCTTCTATCTCCGCCTGATGAAGGAACTCGGCCCGGAAAAGGACGAGGCGGCCTCGTAGCGGCCCGTCTTCCCTCCGTCCGGACAAGGGTGGGCGGACGCATCGCCGCAGTGGCTGCAAGCTGTTCGCAAAGCTGTTGCGCAGGGCAGGGCTGCCCACTATGTTGGCGCCGAAATTCGGGGCGCGGGCAGTCGATGACGCCCAAATTGGCCCCGAAATTGCTGTTTTTCGGCGAAAAGACGCCAATTTGGCGCGCAACCCTGCTATGGCCGCGCGACAGTGATAAGTTTCCGTTTCCGCGCCTTGCGGCGAGAGGAAGCGGACAGATAATCAGCTTTCGGCCCGGATGGGGGCCGCCAAGGACCACGAGGAGAGAAGCGTGAAACAGACCGGGCCCTATATCAGCAAGTTCGGCGTCGACAAAAGCGGCTTCAAAAATCTCGCCGCCGCTCACTGGAACTACCGTCCCGCCGCCCTTTACGAAGAAGGCGTGCGCCGCGGTGAGGGCCAGATCGCTGCCAACGGCCCCTTCGTCGTCAAGACCGGCGTGCACACCGGCCGCTCGGCGCAGGACAAGTTCATCGTCCGCGACAACGAGACCGAAAACACGGTCTGGTGGGACAACAACAAGTCGATGACGCCGGAAGCGTTCGACGCGCTCCATGCCGACATGCTGAAGCATGCGGAAGGCAAGGAGCTCTTCGTCCAGGATCTTTTCGGCGGCGCCGACAAGACCCACCGTCTCGCCACCCGCGTCTACACGGAATATGCCTGGCACTCGCTCTTCATCCAGAACCTGCTCATCGAGGCGAAGCCCGAAGAACTGGACAGCTTCTCTCCCCAGTTCACGATCATCGACCTGCCGAGCTTCGAAGCGGATCCGGAGAAATACGGCTGCCGCACCGGCACGGTGATCGCCTGTAACTTCGACAAGCGGATCGTGCTCATCGGCGGCACGTCCTATGCCGGCGAAATCAAGAAGTCGGTCTTCTCCATGCTCAATTACGAGCTGCCGCCCAAGCGCGTGATGCCGATGCATTGCTCGGCCAATATCGGCCCGGCGGGCGACACGGCGATCTTCTTCGGCCTGTCCGGCACCGGCAAGACGACGCTGTCGGCCGAAGCCAGCCGCACGCTGATCGGCGACGACGAGCATGGCTGGTCGGAAAACGGCGTCTTCAACTTCGAAGGCGGCTGCTATGCGAAGATGATCAAGCTCTCCGCGGAAGCCGAGCCGGAAATCTACGCCACCACGCAGCGTTTCGGCACGGTGCTGGAAAACGTCGTGATGGACGAGGACAGCCGTGAGCTCGACCTCGACAGCGCGGCGCTGGCCGAGAACTCCCGTGGCGCCTACCCGCTCTCCTTCATTCCGAATGCGAGCGACACGGGCACGGGCGGTCATCCGAAGAACATCATCATGCTGACGGCCGACGCCTTCGGCGTTCTGCCGCCCATCGCGCGCATGACCCCGAGCCAGGCCATGTATCACTTCCTGTCCGGTTACACCGCGAAGGTCGCGGGCACCGAAAAGGGCGTGACCGAGCCGGAAGCGACCTTCTCCACCTGCTTCGGTGCGCCCTTCATGTCGCGCCACCCCACCGCCTATGGCAACCTGCTGCGCGACCTCATCGCCGAGCATGGCGTGACCTGCTGGCTGGTGAACACGGGCTGGACGGGCGGTGCCTATGGCATCGGCAACCGTATGCCGATCAAGGCGACGCGCGCGCTTCTCGCCGCGGCGCTGGACGGCTCGCTCAACAATGCCGAGTTCCGCATCGATCCGAATTTCGGGTTCGAAGTGCCGGTGAGCGTGCCGGGCGTGGACAACTCCATCATGGACCCGCGCGGCACATGGGCCGACAAGGCCGCCTATGACGTGCAGGCCCAGAAGCTTGTCGGCATGTTCGTCTCCAACTTCGCGAAGTTCGAGGATCACGTCGATCCGGATGTGCGCGACGCCGCGCCGAACGCCGCGAAGGCTGCCGAATAACAGAACCGGCATTGCCGAAAAGAAAGCCCGGGCCTCACGGCCCGGGCTTTTTCTTTTGCGGCATTCCTTTCCGTCAGGCCAATGCGTCCAGCCTATTTCTTGCTGTTGCTGTTGCCGTGGCCGTCGCCGGCATGCGTCGGCGTCCAGGATGGCGGGTCGGAAGCGGGGAAGCTTTCTTCCGAGGCTTCGTCCACCGCGTCGTCGTCATGCTTGCGGCGGGCTTTTTCCTCCGCCTCCTTGGCATCCGCTTCGGCGCCCTTGTCGCCCTTCGGCGTCAGTCCCGCCGGATCCGAGGCCGGAAAACTGCCTTCGACGGCCTTGTCGAGATCCTTCTTGTCCTTGTCTCCCATCGGCTGGCCTCCTGATTTTCCCTTGTCCAAGCAGAAAGAGTGTTTCCCCCGAATATGGGGAGAACATGGCGGCGATGCCAGCCCGCCCGAAATGGCGGATCAATGCGCGTCGTTCCAGTTGTCGGCGGTCATCGCGTCAGGATGTCGAGCGCCTTTTCGACCAATGCGCCGCCGAACCACGACCCAAGCGGCAAGGCGAGGTAGAGGCCGAAGCGAACAACGGTTGAGACATCCAACGGCCATTCCCGGACGCGTTCAAGACGCTGCTCAAGCGCGATCAGGGCCGCGAGACGCGAAGCCGTTTCACTGCATTCGCTTTGCCTGAAAGCATCGGCGGACTGAGCAATATCACTGCGCAGTTTATCCAGTTCCTTCATTTTCGCCCGATCGATCGCGACATGCATCCGCCACATGGGCAGGCCGAAGACCAGAGCGGCGCTGAGCATAAGTCCGATGAAAAGCGGTCCAAACAAAACCCATACAGTCTGCGCGAAGGACATCAGAAAGACGATAGCGCTTGCCACCACCCATGGCAGCGCCCGGCGAAGGGCGATGCGGCCCAGAGCGTCAAGGCTGTGAATATTGAACAAATCGATCCTGATACGATGATCGAGATCGTGAAGCAGCAAGCTCGTATGGACACGCAGATAGGAAAGACTGCGGAAGATCTTGGCGAACAAAAAAAGCGTCATGGCGGCGAACCAGTAATCGGTAAGTGTCGCGCCAAGCAGATTCAACGGGTGGCCGCCGGGCCGGTAAACAAGGCAATAGAATCCGGCACCGACCGCCAACCCGATGGCGCCAAACCCCCTGCTGCGCCTGTGCCCCCTCGCATCCGGCCCGAACTGCATCGCGCTGATATGCTTTTTGTCGACCATGACGCCGTGGCTTGTCAGCATTTTCAGATCGGCGAGATCGGCCTCGCGCGTATATTCGCTCAGACCGAAAATGGCGCCCCAGAGCAAAGACACGCAAATCGCCGTCCATGCGTCATATGAAAGTGTGGTCCCGCCATCATGCGTCACGATGACGGGAAGCGCATTCCACCAGACGCAAAACAGAAAGCTCGCAAAAACCAGGAGCGAAATCAGGAGGGCCGTGAAGGTAAAACCAAGGGGACTCGCCTGCATGAAGCGCGTTCCCCAGGTGAAGCTGCGTCCCGTCTTGTCGCCCTGCACGGCTTCGGCCGGTTCGTCCATTCAGACTACCTGTCTTCCTGTCTTAATGCGCGTCGTTCCAGTTGTCGGCGGCGCGCGCCTCCACATCCAGCGGCACGGAAAGTCTGACCGCCGGTTCCGCCGCGCCGGACATCACCTCGACGACTTTCTCCTCCGTCTTTTCGGCTTCCCCCTCGGGGGCCTCGAAGATCAGTTCGTCATGCACCTGCAACAGCATGCGCGCTTTAAGCTTCGCCTGTTTGAGCACATCGGGCATGCGGATCATCGCCCGGCGGATGATATCGGCGGCGGCGCCCTGAATGGGCGCGTTGATCGCCGCGCGCTCGGTGAAGCTCTTTTCCGCCTGGCTCTTCGACTTGATGCCGGGCAGATGCACGCGCCGTCCGAAAATCGTTTCGACATAGCCGTTCTCGCGCACGGACGCCTTCGTGCTTTCCATGTAGTCCCTGATGCCGGGAAAGCGCTTGAAATAGCGGTCGATATACTCGCCCGCCTCGCCGCGAGAAATACCAAGCTGGTTTGCCAGCCCGAAAGCGGAAATGCCGTAGATGATCCCGAAATTGATCGCCTTGGCGCGGCGGCGCACCGCCGGGTCCATGCCCTCGATCGGCGTGTCGAAAATTTCGCTCGCCGTCATGGCGTGAATGTCGAGCCCTTCGGCAAAGGCTTTCTTCAGCGCCTCGATATCGGCGATATGGGCGAGCAGCCTCAATTCGATCTGGCTGTAGTCCGCGGAAATGAGCTTGTTGCCCTTCTCCGCCACGAAGGCCGTCCGGATCTGCCGCCCGTCTTCCGTCCGTACCGGGATGTTCTGGAGGTTCGGCTCGGACGAAGCCAGGCGTCCCGTGGAGGTCGCAGCCAGCGAATAGCTCGTATGGACGCGGCCCGTCTCCGGATTGATGTATTCGGGCAGCGCATCCGTATAGGTGCTTTTGAGCTTCGACAGCCCGCGCCAGTCCAGCACGCGCTGCGGCAGGTCGTGGCCTTGCGCGGCGAGCATGTCCAGCGTGTCGGCATCGGTGGACCAGGCGCCCGTCTTGGTCTTGCGTCCGCCTTCGAGGCTCATCTTGTCGAACAGGATTTCGCCAAGTTGTTTGGGCGAGGCGATATTGAATTTCTCGCCCGCCAGCTCGTACACCTCGTCCTCATATTGCGCCATCTTCTGCGCGAAATTGGCCGAGAGGCGCGCCAGCACCGTCTTGTCCACCTTCACGCCCGCCTGCTCCATGCCCACCACCACGGGCACCAGCGCGCGTTCCAGCGTTTCATAAACCGTCATGCGATGTTCGCCGGCAAGGCGCGGCTTCAGGAGCATCCAGAGGCGCAGCGTGACATCGGCATCCTCCGCCGCATATTCCGTCGCCTTGTCTACCGGCACCTGATCGAAGGTGATCTGCTTCTCGCCCTTGCCCGCCACTTCGGAAAAGGGAATGCACTGATGGTCGAGATGGATGTTCGCAAGCTCGTCCATACCATGCCCGTGCAGTCCCGCATCCAGCGCATAGGACATATGCATGGTGTCGTCGATGGGACCGACTTCCACACCGTGACGCGCCAGCACCACCATGTCGTATTTGAGGTTCTGCCCGATCTTGAGAACGGATGCGTCCTCCAGCATCGGTTTCAGTGCCTTCAGCGCATCCTTCGGATCGAGCTGCTCGACCTTCTCGCCGCCGTCGAAGTCGAGCCCGCCATCGCTCGCCTTGCCATGCAGGAGCGGAATGTAACAGGCCTCGCCCGGCGCGGTCGCCAGCGACACGCCGACGAGGCGCGCCTGCATTTCATCGAGCGAATCCGTTTCGGTATCGACGGCGACGAAGCCCTGATCCCTCGCCTTGTCGACCCAGGGTTGAAGCGCGTCGAGCGTGGTGACGGTTTCATAGGCCGACACATCGAATGCCACGTCGATGCCCTTGGGCGTTGCGCCCGGCGCGCCGCCTTCCTGCGTTCGCGAGGGTTTCTTTTCTTCGCTCGCCGCTTTCTTCTTCTGGGCGGGATGCTCGCCCGCGGGCTCGACCTCTTCCGCATCCACATTGAAGCGCTCGCCCACGCGGCGCGTCAGGGTGGAAAACTCCATGTCCTTCAAAAAGGCGATCAGCTTTTCCGGCTCGGGATCATGCGTGCCCATCTCGTCCAGCGGCACGTCGATGGGCACATCCTGATCGAGTTCCACCAGCTTGCGCGAGATGCGCGCCTGTTCGGCGAATTCGATCAGGTTCTCGCGGCGCTTCTTCTGCTTGATCTCTTCGGCCTTCGACAGAAGCGTTTCGAGATCGCCATATTCCTCGATGAGCTGGGCCGCCGTCTTGACACCGATCCCCGGCACGCCCGGCACATTGTCGACGGAGTCGCCCGCCAGCGCCTGAACATCGACGACCTTTTCCGGCGGCACGCCGAATTTCTCGACCACCTGATCGTGACTGATCGATTTCAGCTTCATCGTGTCCAGCATGTCGACCTGGTCGGTGACGAGCTGCATCAGATCCTTGTCGGACGACACGATGGTGACCTTCGCGCCCGCTTCCGCGGCAAGCCGCGCATAGGTGGCGATGAGATCGTCGGCCTCATAGCCCATCATTTCCACGCAAGGCACGGAGAAGGCACGCACCGCGTCGCGCACCAGCGCGAATTGCGGTTTCAGGTCTTCGGGCGGCTCGGGCCGGTTCGCCTTGTACTCGGGATAGATGTCGTTGCGGAAGGTCTTGCCGGAGGCGTCGAAAATAACCGCAAGATGGCTGGGGTCGAATTCGTCCTTCGTATCCTCCAGCAGCTTGTAGAGCATGTTGCAGAAGCCGGAGACGGCGCCCACCGGCAGCCCGTCGGATTTCCGCGTCAGCGGCGGCAGCGCGTGATAAGCGCGGAAAAGATAGCCCGAGCCGTCCACCAGAAAGAGGTGGCTGCCCTTGCCGATGGCGCGCTTTTCCGGCGCACTCCCCGCCTCTTCCGTCTTCCCGCTCGCCTTCTTGCCGCTTGTCACAGACGCCTGCCTTCCTATCTAAGGGGTACTCATGGCATTATCCGCGCCCCCGACACAGCGATAAAGAGCCCGACACAAGGGCCCGCCATTTCAGGCCGCCAATATAACGCTTTCACCGGGGCGGGCCACCGCCGCTCCCGCCTTTCCGAAAGCACCGGAAACGAGACCAGAAACGAGAAGGGTCCTCCCATGGCCGATACGCTCGCCGAAACCGAAAACACGATCGACCGCCGCATGCCCTCCGAAGAGGTCGCGAGCGAGCCGGTTTCGGCCATTTCGGCGCGGGCCTTGCGCAAGGTCTACAAGGCGTCGGGCGGGCAGCCCGCCAAGGAAGCGCTGAAGGGGATCGATCTCGACATTCCGCGCGGCTCCATTTTCGGCCTGCTGGGCCCCAATGGCGCGGGCAAATCGACCTTCATCAACATTCTCGCCGGTCTCGTCATCAAGACGTCCGGCTCGGCGTCCATCTGGGGCTTCGATACCGACGTCAATCCGCGCAGCGCACGCGCCTCCATCGGCGTGGTGCCGCAGGAGCTCAATATCGACCCCTTCTTCACGCCGGCCGAGGCGCTGGAGATGCAGGCCGGGCTTTACGGCGTGCCGAAATCGGAACGACGCACCATGGAAATCCTGGAAGCCATGGGGCTCGACGACAAGGCGCATGCCTATGCGCGGACCCTCTCGGGCGGCATGCGGCGGCGGCTGCTCGTCGCCAAGGCCATGGTGCATAATCCGCCCGTGCTCATTCTCGACGAGCCGACGGCGGGCGTCGACATCGAGCTTCGCAAGCAGCTCTGGGACTATGTGCAGGAGCTTCATGCGCAAGGCACAACCATCGTACTCACCACCCATTACCTGGAAGAGGCCCAGTCGCTTTGCGACCAGATCGCCATCATCAATCATGGCGAGGTGGTGGCCTGCGAGCCGACCCAGACGCTGCTGTCGCGAATCAGCGAAAAGCGCCTCATCGTGCGCGCGGCCTCGCCGCTGGACCAGATTCCCGCCTCGCTGGAAGACATGAAGGTGACGTTGCGCCCCGACGGGTCGCTCGACATCCAGTACAACCCCGTCGAGGTGAGCGCCATGTCGATCCTCGCCCAGCTTTCCGCCGAGGGGCTGGAGATCGCGGATATCTCGACCGAGGAATCGGATCTGGAAGACGTGTTCCTGCAGCTCACCTCGGGCGCGCATGGCGCCGGGAACTGACGCTGGGAAGACGGACTTTAGTTAGCGCCCCGACAGTCAGCGCCCCGACGAGGCGCGCTTCACCAGTTCGCCCATGACGAGCCCCACCGTGTCGCCGCCATTCTGCCCGGAGAGCGGCAGCAGCACGCCTTCGACCTCCGTCACCTGCCCGCCCGGCGCGAAGCGGGCATGACCGTAGATGCGGATAGGGCGGCGCAATTGCGCGACGATGCCGAAGAGCTTGCAGAAGGCCGATGACGGTTTGGCCGACAGCACCTCGGCAAAGCTTCTTCCCGTGAAGTCATGCGCGAATAATTCGTTCAGCGCCGTTCCCATCAGCCGGACCGTGAAATCTTCCGGGTTCAGCATGGGCGGCGCCACATTCACCAGAAAGACGCTTGGCAGGTGGGACACGATTTCCGCCGGGCTCACATCCGCCCGAGCCGGCATGGCCCGGCCCTGCCGCTTGCCGTCCCAATAGGCCTGCATCTCGCGCAGGCGGCGATCGTGGAAGCCCAGCAAGGGGTCGACAAAGACATCGAAGGGGGCCAGCCGGATCGGCTCGGACATGTGATACTGACTTTCTTCCGACGCATCATGAGGGGAATGTCAGCGCAGCCTTCATCGTTTCGCACGGCCGGAAGCGCCCATCTTCGCCCATGCCCCTTCTACCACACTCGCAAGGTGGCCCAACATGCGAAAGCGGCTTGCCGCGAGCGGTCCGGGGCGCATGTTCTTTGGATCTCCCCGGCATTCTCTCAGCATTCCCCGGGCATTCCCTCGGCATTTTCCGGTCATTTCGTTGTGCGTCCGGGGGTTTTGGGCTATCTTCCGCCGCGCATTTCGGGGCATATTGCGCGCCCCAAGGGCTCTCACCGAGCCCGCCGGTTCATACCGGGCACCCGTAGCTCAGCTGGATAGAGCGCTGCCCTCCGAAGGCAGAGGTCTCAGGTTCGAATCCTGACGGGTGCGCCATTTCTCCCTCATCAACCGCGCTTGAACCGCTCCGGGTCCTTGGCGATCAGGGCTTCGAGGTCGGGCATGCCTTTTTTCAGGCCAGCGCGGAGCTGGCGGGTGACGAGCCAGCCGAGCGGGAAGATGGCTTTCGCCTTGCCCCACCATTGCAGTTCGCAGCCTTCGGGCGTCTCGACCACGCGGTAGTCTTCCGCGCCGGCCTTGATGGGCAGGGGACTGCGCTCGAAGCGGAAGGCCATGCGGCGACCTTCCTCCCAGGCGTAGAAGCTTTCCTCGATGGCCGCCTTGCCCGCTTCCACAATGCGCGTGGTGCCGACGCCGAAGGGCTCCGGGCTCGTCCATGTCACGCCGGTGAGCGGCAGCCATTCCGTCCAGGCCTTCGCATCGAGGAGGGCGGCCCAGACCATGTCGGCGGGAAAGGGAAAGCGGTGCGTCGCATCGGGCGGGGTCGTGTCCGCCGACAGGAATTCCTCGCCCACCTTTTCATGCTGCTTCAGCTTCTGCGCCATCGCCGTCTCTCCTGCCATATCAAAGAATGTATCCGTCTCCCGCGGCGCGCACCGTGATGTCGCCGAGCGAAACGCCCCAGGGCGTGTCGATGGCGGTGATGACGGCATCGGCGATATAGCCGGGATTGAGCACCGCATAGGCGGTGCTGTCCGGGTTCACCCGGTCGTCCTGCACCTGGCCCCCGAGGATCGCCATCATACTCTCGGTGTAGGTCACCGTGTTCTGGCCGAGAATGCCCGCCACGGCTTCCGGGTTCACCACGCCGCCGGAAAGGCCTGTCGCGGGCACGCCGGTCGGCTTCACGATCGTCACCTTGATCTTGCCCGCCGCTTCCACGCGCAGCGATTCCGACAGGAAGTTCACCGCCGATTTCGACGCGCCGTAAACGGCGGCGCCGAGCACGGGGAAATTGCCGTAGATCGATGAAATATTGATCACATGGCCGCGGCCCTGCGCCATCATCGGGTCATAGGCGGCGATGATGCCGTTCATCACGCCCTTGATGTTGATGTCGATGCATTTGCCCCATGCGCCCGCCGCCGCCTCATGATCGGCAAAGAAGGCCAGCGGCATGACGCCCGCATTGTTGATCATCACGTCGATCTCGCCATGCGTGTCCACCGCATGGGAGACGAGCGCCTTCATGGCGGCCAGATCGGTGACGTCGGTTGTCTTGGCCGAGGCCGTGCCGCCCGCATCGGCGATGAGCTTCACCGTTTCGGCAAGCCCTTCCTCGTTCACGTCGCCGCACACGAGATTGGCGCCGCGCGCCGCCGCCTTCTGGGCGACGAGCCTGCCGAAGCCGCCCGCCGCGCCGGTGACGACAATCGTCTTTCCACGGATATGATCCGTCATCGGAGTATCTCCTTCGGTGCGGCGAAGTCAGGACGGATTTTGGGGGAAGCGCGCGTCCGCGATCGGCGCAACCCAGTCCTGCTTGCTGTCGCACCAGATTTCCACGCCGGGCGTCACCATGGAGGTATCGTCGAGCGTGCCCGCCTTGATGATCGCAATCGCCTCATTGACCGAGAGCCGGGAGAAGATCGGCGAGCCGCACTCCGCGCAGAATTCGCGCACCACGATATTGCCGCTATCGGCCTTGTCGTCGAAGCGCTTCAGCTCGCCTTTCATCGTCAGCGCATCCGCCGGGACGATGACATTGACGGAAAAGGCCGCGCCGCTCTGGCGCTGGCAGTTCTTGCAGTGACAGACCATCGTCGCCACAGGTTCGGCGCTGCTCTCATAGGAGAACTGTCCGCACAGGCATTGCCCTTTGAGTTTCGTCATCTTGATCCTCCCTCGGTCGCGCTCGCGACATGCTTTTCGTTTTGCACATTATTCACGGCGGATCGGGCGTGCGTAAAGGACAAGCGCGCAAGGTCCCTCCCTATGACGCACGAACGCTACGGCAAGGGCCTTGAGTTTTTTCGATGCCCCGGCGCGCCTACGGCATTTTCGATTTCAGCGTGATGATGTCTCCGTCCACGGCGAAGCGGCCATAGCCTTTGTGGTGGATGGTTTTGGCGTTCTTCCGCTTCGGCTCGTGCCAGGCTTTCACCGCTTCCAGCACGAAGAGGCAGTATTTGTTCACGAGCCGCGTATCCACGACGCGGCATTCAAGATTGGCGATGCATCCGGCGATGAGCGGCGCGCCGACCGTTTCCGCCGGCTTCGTCTTCAGGCCGAAGGTTTCGAACTTGTCGGTATCCCGGCCCGAGCAGTTCCCGATCCCGACGACCGTTTCGGCCATCTCCACGGGCGGAATGGCGATGACGCATTCGCGCGTGGCCTTCAGCGCCTTGAAGCTGTAATCGCCGTCGCTCACCACACAGGCGATCAGCGGCGGCGTGAATTCCATCATCATGTGCCAGGACATGGTCATCACATTGGGGGTGCCGCGCTGCGCCGTGGCGAGAAGCACCACCGGGCCCGGCTCCAGCAACTGATAGACGGAAGAGAGCGGAAACGCCTTCATGCGGGCCTCCTGGATAAGCGGCACATCGGCAAAGCCGGGCCTGATCGCAGCTCCAGCAGGCAGCTTACAGCGCGCGCGGGCTCAATCCAGCGCAGCGGAGATGAGCTTTTCCGCAACGGCCTTGGCGTCGCCCGCGGGATCCGCCTCATGGCCCAGATGCGCCGTCACGATGGCGCCTTCCTTCAAAAGCAGCAGGGCCCGCGCAAGGCCCGCGGGATCTTTCGCCCCGGCCTCGGCGGCAATCGCCTGCAACTGCCTGAACAGCATGCGCTTGTGTTCGGCCGACTGCACATGAATGGGGTGGTCGGGATCGGGATATTCCGAAGCGGCCTTGATGAACATGCAGGAGCGGAAATCGGGCTTGGCGAACCATTCCGCCAGTGCGTCGAACATGGCGAGCAGCTGGGCCCGGGGCTCGCCCGCCTCCTCCATCCGGCGAAACAGCCATGTGCGGAAGTCCTGATCGCGCAGCCGAAGGACCGCCAGGATCAGCTCGTCCTTGCTGTGGAAGTGCTTGAACATGGTGGTCTTGGAGATGCCGGTTTCACCCGACAGAAGGTCCATGCCGGTCGCGTGGAATCCTTCCCGGTAGAAGATATTCAGGGCCCTCCGGACCAGTTCGTCTCGCTTACTCGGACGCATTCGACCTCTCATTCTGAACTGATCTGTATATATCTATCAGGTGGCGGAACCTCAAGGCGCAAATTTTTTATCCATATAAAACAACGTATTACATAACGCTTAGACACTTCCCATAATTTTTCTGAAGAAACGGGCTTGCTAAACCTTACCGATCTGTTCATATTCCCGATGAAAGTGTACAGATCAGTTCATCTTGGAGAGCCGCCATGTCCCCCCGCGCCCCCTTCCCGCCCTTCGACCGGGTATCCGCCAATGCGAAGGTCCGAGCCGCCGAGAACGCCTGGAACAGCCGCGACCCGGCCAAGGTCGCAGCCGCCTACACACCGGACAGCGCCTGGCGGAACCGCAGCGAGTTCCTGACGGGCCGCGCGGAGATCGAAGCCTTTCTGACCCGCAAATGGCTCACCGAACTCGACTACCGCCTCATCAAGGAGCTGTGGAGTTTCGACGGCGCGCGCATCGCCGTGCGCTTCGCCTATGAGGCCGTCACGCCCGAGGGCCAGTGGTTCCGGGCCTATGGCAACGAGAACTGGGAGTTCGCCCCCGACGGGCTGATGGCGGTGCGCCGCGCCTCGATCAACGACCTGCCCATTGATGAAGCCGACCGGCTGTTCCGCTGGCCCCTCGGCCCCCGCCCCGAAAACCACCCCGGCCTTTCCGAGCTCGGCCTTTGACCCCCGACCGCCAACCGGCCGTCACCGGTAAGGGCTGCCACAGGAGAAACGAGATGAAGACCCGACACCACCACTTCCATGTCGATCGCCATGGCACCGTCTTCGACCGCGAGGTCTTCCTGGCCATGAGCCTCGCTGCGCTTGCGCGCGCCGATAGATCCCCGCGCGACGACCGACCCGTCGCGCTGCTGGATGCCCGCATGACGGCAAATGCCGTCTGGAGCACAGACGAAACGGTCGAGAAGACCGGCACGCTGCACCGGTAGTTTTCCGGTGCCGATTTTCACAGACAAAGGTCGCGCGAGAGCGGGACCCACCAGTTCGGACGCGCAGATACGCTCCGTCTACGGACGGCTGCGCGCCGAAATCGCCGAACCCGGCAAAGCAAACCCCGCACCCTCGCGGCAAAACCGAAAGGACCAACGACATGAAGACCATCAACACCCTCATCGCCACGGCCACTCTCGCCGGCGCTCTCTTCGCCTCCAGCTCCGCCTTCGCGGTCGACGAATACAATGTTTCCACGGGCACGACGCTCACCAATGCGGGCATCGCGCTGCGCGGCGACGACGCGGTGGCGCTCGCCACCGGCCTCGACGTCCTGCCCGGTACCGCCAAGTTCACCGTGGAGCGCGACGGCGTCGCCTATTATTTCTCGTCGAAGGAAACGATGAAGCAGTTCGCGGCGGACCCGGAACGCTACATGCCGCAGTATGGCGGCTTCTGCGCCTTCGGTGTCGCCATCGGCAAGAAGCTCGACGCAAACCCCCATTTTGCCGACATCGTCGACGGCAAGCTCTATCTCTTCCTGAATGAAGTGGCGTTCGAAAAGTACAAAGACGACAAGGCCGGCACTCTGGAAAAGGCCGAGAAGAACTGGCCTGGCATGCACCACGTCGCCGTCTCCAAGGTCAATGGCGGCTGACGCCGGCCATCTCGAGCGGCCACGTCTCAATACAGCGGGCGGCACCTTCACGGGCGCCGCCCGTTTTACTGCCCATGTGCGTTAAAGGAGCTGCCCCTCCGCAAAGGCGGTCACCGCGCCGAAATGGCAGACGGCGGCGGCCAGCACGAAGGCGTGCCAGATCGCATTCTGGAAGGGTAGCCTCTCCCAGACATGGAAGATGACGCCGATCGAATAGAGCGCGCCGCCGATCGCGATGAGCGTCAGCACGTGCGCGTTCATCACATCCGACAGCGGCCCCAGAATAAAGGCCCCGCTCCAGCCCATGGCGAGATAGAGCAGGATCGCCAGCCGATCGAAGCGGCGCGGCATGGTGAATTTGATGGCGATGCCCGTCACCGCCGCTGTCAGCAGCAGCGCGTAAACCGTGGCGACCCAGGGATCGCCGATATCGGCCAGCATGAAGGGCGAATAGGTGCCCGCGATGAGCAGGAAGATCGCCGAATGGTCGAAGCGGCGCAAAATCTCCTTCGCGCCCCCATGCGAGATCGTGTTGTAGAGCGCGGAAAAGGTGAGCGCGGCGCAGAGCGACAGCGCATAGATGACGACCCCCGTCACCAGCGTCGCGCTGCCTTGCGCCGCCGTATAGGCGATCAGCCAGACGCCGCCCGCCACGCTCGCGCCCACGCCCAGCACATGAATGACGGTATCCGTGCGAAGCTCCGCGCGGGCGGGCGTTCTGACAGGAGGTTTTTCGGCGGCGCTCATGCTTTGCGCAATCCCTTCCCTCGACCCCTTCCCTGGGGCGGTCAAAAGATCGGCCGGGGCCTCAGATAGCTGTCGTCGAAATCGCAATATCGGCTCAGGCCTGAAAAGTCCAGGATGTAGAGGCGGCCATCCGCGATGCTGGCCCACCCCTTGTCCTTCAGCTCTTTCAGCATGCGGTTCACATGCTCCAAGGAAAGGCCCATCGCATCGGCAAGATGGCGCTGGCGAAGCGGAAAGGAGCAATAGTCATTACCCGCCATGCCCAGCATTTTCTGCCGCGTATGGGTTTCGAGCAGGAAATGGGCGAGGCGCTCCATGGCGGTGCGGCGGCCGATATCGGTCATATGCTCGAACAGCAAAGCCTCTTCCGATTGCGCCAGCGTCGCCAGGGCGCGAGAGAGAACGGCGTTCTCGCCGAACCGTTTCTTCAGATCCCCGGTGGAGAAGACGCACAATTCGACATCCGTAATCGCCTCGATGGAGTAGCCATCGCCATTGGCAAGCTCGAAGTCGGCGTCGATGAAGCTCCCCGCCATCAGAAACGAGGTGATCTGTACCCTGCCGCTTTCCAGCGCCCGCTGGCGCATGGCCCATCCGGAGAACAGCGTCATGCTCTCTTCGCCGTTGGTATCGTGATCGAGGATCACCTCTCCCGCCCGGACATGGCGGGTACCCGTTCTCACGGACTGGATGGCCTCCAGTTCCTCCTGGTCGAGCGGCATGAAGAGCGCCTGCTTGCGGACCGGACAGGACTGACAGTTTCGGGGAGGCTGTGACGTCAACTTCTGCTTCTTCATTCCCGGCCTGAGTATCGGCCGAATTTTTCCTTCGATGCCGAATACCCGATCGGGCCGGCGCGATTCGTCTGCGGGAGATATACCGCCGCTTCCCAGAATTTACACCTTTTCCCCGGACTTCAAGGATGTCTGCGTCCTGCCGCGAAACCAGGCGCGCCGCATAGCCGCCGCGCCCTGCGATCCCGACGCCCCCGCCACGCGAAAAAACCGCTCCTGCACCCGGAGCCGCCGGGCGGTTTTCACAAACACTCACAATAGTTGCATTTCCGCCGCACCCTCCGACCCCCCGCCCTTTCCGCGCGAAACGAGAATTTCCGGCAGGGAACCGCCGCCCCGGCGGGGGAGAAGCGGCACGCGGGACATGCGGGAATGCCACACCCCCGCCCTGTCATTCTTCCGTCATAAAACCCGTAAGGAACCGTCACAGAGGCCCCTTATTAGCGACGGGCATGGGGGGCGTTAGGCGGTACGGCCGCTGCTCGCAATCCTGATCAGAATGACCCATTAAACACGGAGACGTCTCATGACGTTGCGCAATATCCTGCTTGCGGGCACCGCTCTCGGTGCTGCTGCATTCCTTGCCGTTCCGGCCCAGGCCGGTTCGAAGGATTGCTGTGGCGATGTCGATGCCCTGAAGCAGCAGATCAACGATCTGCAGCAGAAGGTCGATGACCTCGCGATCAACTACGGCAACAAGATCAAGGATCTTGAATCCCGCAAAGGCGACGTGCTCACCACGTTCAAGAACGGTCGTCCGGGCTTCCGCTCCGCCGACGGTTCCTTCAAGCTCGACTTCCGCGGCCGCTTCCACATGGATGCCGGCACGTATTTCGACGTCGACCAGTCCATCGAAAACGCCGGTGGCCGTGACGACGACATCAACTTCCGCCGTGCCCGCTTCGGTGTGAAGGGCCATGTCTGGAACGACTGGAAGTACGCGCTGATCTTCGACTTCGGCGGTTCCAGCGACGGCGGTGGCGGTTCGCTCCACCAGGCCTCGCTCACCTATGCCGGGTTCGACAATGTCGGCATCACCTGGGGTGCCGCGAAGCCGAAGCTCACCTTCGCCGACTCCGTGTCGTCGAACGACGTGACCTTCCTGGAAGATCCGACGGCCGCCACGCTGATGGCCTCCATCGGCGGCGGTTCCTCGCGTCAGATGCTCGGCGTGACCTATGAAGGCGAGCAGCTCTTCCTTGCCGTGTCCCAGACCTGGGGCGAAGTCGGCGACAATGAAGGCCAGCTCGCCGGCGGTGAAAACCTCCTCGGCCGTATTGCCTTCGTGCAGCCGCTCGGCGACACGCTTTCCATGCAGCTCGGCGCGTCGGGTGCCTGGCAGTACAACAATGACGGCTCGTTCCGCTTCCGCGACCGTCAGGAACTGCGTCTGGACGCCAATCGTCTGCTGAACACCGGCACGATGACCAACGTCGACGACGTCTATGGCTACGGCCCGGACCTGACGCTCGCTGCCGGTCCGTTCCGCGCTTCGGGTGAGTACTACTGGTACAACGTCAACCGCAACACCGGCTCCGACTACGACTTCGATGCCTGGTATGCGGAAGCTGCCTGGCTCATCACCGGCGAAAGCTACAAGTTCGACGGCGAAGGCGGCATGAAGGGCGTGTCCCCGGCCAATCCGTTCAATCTCGCCGGCGGCGGCTCGGGCGCTTTCGAAGCGGCCGTACGCTACTCCGACACCGACCTGTCGGATGTCGGCAACACGTTCAGCACCGACTTCAAGGAACAGAAGATCTGGACGTTCGGCCTGAACTGGTACCCGAACAAGAACATCGCGTTCAAAGCGAACTACCAGATCGTCGACCTCGAGAACAATATCTCGAACACCGACGGTCAGTTCCAGGCAGTTGCTCTGCGTACGCAGTTCAAGTTCTGATCTGATCCTCGCAGGATAAGTCAGACGATGCCCCGGCGGGTAACCGCCGGGGCATTTTTTGTTTGAAGAAGGCCGGGGCATGACGCAGGGCGCATCCGGACGCCACGCATCGGCCTGGATACCGCGACGACACAGAGCTTCCCATCGTCTTCATCAAGCGCAACAAAGACCGTCACCCCGGACTTGATCCGGGGTCCATATTGTTTCCGCGCCTGATGGATGCCGGATCAAGCCCGGCATGACGCAATCCTCGACACGAAAATTCGTGTCGGCTCGAATGTCGGGATGACCCGGTGAGTTTTGTCAGTCCAGCCGCTTCAGGCCGAGCCGTTCGATCTCCTGGCCGGAATAAACATAGGGAAGCGGGTAATAACCTGCGAGCGCGGCGTCCTTCTGCCCGTCCAGCGAAAAGGCATAGGTGAAGAACTCCCGGACCGGCGGGGACAGCGGCGTGTCGGGCGCCTTGTCCACATACATGTAGAGAAAGCGCGTGATCGGGAAGTCCCGGCGATAGGCGTTCATCTGGTTGGCGAGGATGCATTTGCCGTCGTCGGTCGACAACCGCAGCGATTTTTCGCGGCCCGTCCGGTAGCCGACCGGCGCATAGCCGATAGCGCCTTCATCCTTTCCGATCCGGTCGACCACTTCCGACGATTTGTCGAAGGTTTTCATGTCGCTGGCGAAGGATTGTCCGTCCATCACCTTGGCGGCGAAGAAACCGGCCTCGCTCGATCCGGGCCGGTAGCCGAGCCGCAGGACCGGCTTCGCCGCCCAATTGCCCGTCGCCCCGAGATCGCCCCATGTCACCGACGGCGCGCTGAACGCGTCGCGGAGTTTCGACATGGGCAGGCAGTCGAGTGGATTGTCCTTGTTGACGAAAACGGTCAGCACATCCACGCCGACACGCACTTCCGTCGGCGCATAGCCATGGGCGTCCCGGAACCGGCCTTCTTCCGCCGAATTCATTTCGCGCGACATGGCCGCGATATCGATATCGCCATCGGTCAGCGCGGCGGCCGCGGGGGCGTCGCCGTCGAAGCGGCTTGCCGCCCTGACGCCCTTATAGGTCGCCATCAGCGCTTCGGACCAGAGCAGCACATATTTGCGAAGCGCGGGCGAGCCTTCTATGCGCAGATCGCCCGTCACATCGGACACCGCGCGATAGGGCTTGTAGCGGTCGTCGATGATGGTCGCCGAGGCGGGGAAACTCGACACGAGCACCGTTCCGGCAAGCAGGAGCGCAGTCAGGCGGGCGGCGGGGCATCGTCTCATGGGACCGGCAGTCTCTCAGGCAAAAAACAGATGCGGCCATCTTACGACAGTCCGTATGACCGCGGGATGAAGATAAGCCTCAATCCATCGTCAGCACGGCGGCGCCGGTGAGCCGGCCCTCGCGAAGCCGCGCCAGTGCTTCATTCGCCTCTTCGAGCTTCATGCGCTCGACCGTCGTCGTCACCGGTACTTGCGGCGCGAGCTTCAGGAATTCCTCGCCATCGGCCCGGGTGAGGTTCGCAACCGAATGGATGGGCCGTTCCCGCCACAGAATGTCGTAGGAAAAAGCCGGGATCTCCGACATGTGAATGCCGGCGCAGACGACGCGGCCGCCCGGCGCGGTGGCTTTCAGCGCAGCGGGCACGAGCGGACCGGCGGGCGCATAGATGATGGCGGCGTCGAGCAATTCCGGCGGCATCTCGTCCGATCCGCCCGCCCATTCCGCGCCCAGCGATCTGGCGAATGCGATGGCGGCCTCGTCGCCCGGCTTCACGAAAGCAAAGAGCCGCCAGCCTTCCGCTTTCGCCACTTGTGCAACTATGTGTGCCGCAGCCCCGAAGCCGTATATGCCGAGAATGTCGCCCCCACCTTCGCCCATCTTGCCCTCGATCGTCGGACGCGCCATGCGCAGCGAGCGGTAGCCGATAAGCCCGGCGCAAAGAAGCGGCGCGGCTTCCGCCGGATCGGGCGTTCCCGACAACGGAAAGCAGTAGCGCGCATCCGCGACGGTATATTCCGCATAGCCGCCATCGCGCGTATAGCCGGTGAAGAGTGCCCTCTCGCAGAGGTTCTCCTGCCTTTTGCGGCAATAGCGGCAGTCGCCGCAGGTCCAGCCGAGCCAGGGAATGCCGACGAGTTTTCCTTCTTCAAACCCCGTCACGCCCTCGCCCGTCGCGGCGACATGACCGACGATTTCATGGCCGGGGATGAGCGGCAGCTTCGGCTCGGTCAGCTCGCCATCCACCACATGCAGATCGGTCCGGCAGACACCGCAGGCCGCGACCTTCACCAGCACCTCACCCGGGCCGGGGTGGGGCACAGGCAATTCAGCCAGGCGCAGCGGTTTGTTCGGCGCGTCCATCACCATGGCGCGCATGGTTTGGGGCAAGTCGGTCATTGCGCCCTCCTTTCCCTGCGATGATCCCACGAAAAGGGACGAACCGGGAGGGGTCAGTCCGCCGCGCGGGCCCGGCCTTCCGCCGTTGCGGGATTGAAGAACATGCCGAGCTGCAGGCTGCCCGCGATACGATGCGCGCGTTCCTTGAAGGCGGGCGCGGCCTCGGCTGCGCAGACTTCATCCACCGTCTGCCCGAACAGCGCCAGCCAGCGGTCGAAATGCGCGGGCGTCACATCCTTCAGCCGCATATGCGCGGGCATGGGGCGGCCATGATAGCGGCCCGTGGTGAGCATGACCGAGGACCAGAAATCCATCATCTTCTTCAGATGCGGTTCCCAATCCTCGCCGATCACGCGCGCGAAGACCGGGCCCAGCATCTCGTCCTCGCGGATGCGCCCGTAAAAGGTGCGGACCAGCGTCTCGATCTCCGCTTCGCTCGTCGCCGTCATCGGGAGCCGCTGCTCCCGCTGCGCCGTCACGCGTTCCTGCGTCATGTCCGCTCCTTCTGCCGACGATATCCCTGGCCCTAGATAGGACCTCCCGCGGCGGCCTGACAACGCGGCAAAATCCCGCACTGCTGCAGTCGGATATTCGGAAATGAAAAAGGGCGGGCCGCATATGGCGGCCCGCCCCTCGTCATGCCGAATTGTCAGACCTGACCGTAGACCCTGGCCCGTTCGATATCTTCCTTCAGGGTGCGGGCGCCCAGCACGAAATGCAGCGCGCCCCAAAGCCCCACGAAAGAGGTGATGAGCAGCGCATAGCGCAGCGACTCTTCGCCGAACTCGGGATGCAGCGCATCGCTCAGGAAACCGACCGTCTGCGGCCCGAGCCCCAGCCCGATAATGTTCAGGATGAACAAGAGGATCGCGGAGGCGACCGAGCGCATGCGCAGCGTCACCAGCGACTGCGTCATGGACAGGATCGGCGCCAGATAGGCCGCGCCCGCAAAGGCCGGCACGATGAAGAGCCCGAGCGCCCAGACCGGGTCGCCCGAGAGGTAGAGCGCCACATTGAACGGCGCGACGGAGAACCAGATGATCGCGATGATCCAGAGATTCCAGCGAATGTCCTTCTTGCCGAAGCGGTCGCCCAGCCAGCCGCCCATATAGGTGCCGAGCCCGCCGGAGATACCGATGATGAGCGCGAGCGAGGTACCGATCACGCCCTGATTGAGCTCGAAGGAGCGCGCCAGGAAAGCCGGCAGCCAGACCACCGCGCCATAGCCGACGAATGCCGCCAGCGCCGAGCCGAAAGCGATATGGCGGAAGGACCGCTGTCCCCAGAGGAAGCGGAACACCTCGAAGACGCCCGGCGCGTTGCCGCTATCGACCATCGCTTCGGAATGCCCGCGAATGGGCTCGCGCACGGTGAATCGCACGAGCAGCGCCATCAGAATGCCCGGTATGCCGACGACCAGAAAGGCCGCGCGCCAGCCGAACCATTGCGACACCCAGCCGCCGATCAGGAAGCCGATCAGAATGCCGAAATTCACGCCCAGCGAGAAAACGCCCAGCGCCGCGCCGCGTTTTTCCGGCGGATACATGTCCGAGATCATGGAGTGCGAGGGCGGGCTCGATCCCGCCTCGCCCACCGCCACGCCGACACGCATCGCGGCGAGCTGAAAGAAACTCGTGACGCCCGCGCAGGCCGCCGTGAAGCCGGAGAAAAGCGTCAGCGCGATGGTGATGACGTTCCGCCGGTTCCAGCGGTCGGCCAGCATGGCGATCGGAATGCCCAGCGTCGCATAGAAAATCGCGAAGGCGATGCCTGAGATGAAACCGAGCTGCGTATCGGTGAGCAGCAGCTCGTCCTTGATCGGTTGCAGCAGAATGGAAAGGATCTGCCGGTCTACATAATTGACCGTGTAGACCATGGTCAGAATGACGAGAACGTAAGTCCGGTACTGGGGCGTAAACCCCTGCGCCTCGGTCGTGCTGTCCGCGCTCGGCCGAGCTTCCATATTTTCCTCCCGAAGTTCCTCCAGCCCGTGAACCGGGCAATTCCCTGTTGGAGCGAGCCTAACAGCGCCTCCCGTTTCGGCAAGATGCCGCCGTCCATCGTGACGCTGGCGTCACCTCCCGCGTTTCACCGGCGTTTCGGCGGCGTTTCGGCGGCGCTCCGCACCGGGAGCGACCATGTCCGGATTTGGCGAGCCGAGGAAAGCCGTTCGCGCTAGATTGGGGGCATGGAAGAACAGGCGCATATCGATGGCGAGACGGTGATCCTGCCCGACGACGAGCTTTGCTACCGCGCGGTCGCGGCACGCGATGCCCGTTTCGACGGACGCTTCTTCACCTGTGTGCGCTCTACCGGCATCTATTGCCGTCCCGTCTGTCCCGCGCCGACGCCGGGGCGGAAGCAATGCGTTTTCGTCCCGAGCGCGGCGGCGGCGGAAGCGGCGGGATTTCGCTCCTGCCTGCGCTGCCGCCCGGAAGCCGCCCCCGGTGCGCCCGCCTGGACAGGCACGCAGGCCACCGTCACCCGGGCGCTGCGCCTCATCGAGGCCGGCGCGCTCGACCGCGAGGATGTCGAGACATTCGCCGCAAGGCTCGGCCTTGGCGGGCGGCATTTGCGGCGTCTCTTCGTGACGCAGCTCGGCGCCACACCTCAGGCCGTCGCGGCGAACCGGCGTCTGCTGACCGCGAAACAGCTCCTCACCGAAACGCAGCTTCCCATTGCCGAAATCGCCCATGCGGCCGGATATGGAAGTCTCAGGCGCTTCAACGATGCGATCCGCAAAGCCTATGGCAGCGCGCCCGGCGCGCTGCGCAAATCGAACAAGCACTCAGACCATGCGCCCGGACGCCATGGACCCGGCCGTCATGAAGAGGGCGGCATCACGCTCCGGCTCGGCTATCGCGCGCCCTATGATTTTCCGCGCATGCTTGGCTATCTCGCGGTCCGCGCCATACCGGGCGTGGAGGCGGTGAGCGAGACAACCTATCTGCGCAGCTTCCGCCTCGGCGAGGCGGCGGGCCTCATCGAAGCGAGGGACGACCCCTCGCGGCATGCCCTTGTCATACGCATCCAGATGCATCGCGGCACGCTGCCTCTGCGCATGGTGGTGGCGCGGCTCAAGCGTCTTTTCGACCTCGATGCCGATCCCGACGCCATCGGCCGGGCGCTGGCAGGCGACGAGCTCACCGGACCGCGTCTTGCCGCTGCGCCGGGCCTGCGCATCCCCGGCGCTTTCGATGGCTATGAACTCGCCATCCGGGCCATCCTCGGCCAGCAGGTCTCGGTGAAGGGCGCCACCACGCTCGCAGGGCGGCTCGCCGCCACGCATGGCGCAACGCTTGAGGGGGCGACCGGTCCCGTCATGCTTCTTTTTCCGGAACCCGCCACGCTGGCAACGAGCGATCTTTCCGGCATCGGGCTCACCGGCGCGCGGATGAAAACCATCGCGGCGCTTTCCGCCGCCCATGCCGACCGGCGGATCGATCTTTCGGGCGACGGCGCGGCGGGCACCGGCCCGGAAGAAACCGTCGCCCGGCTGAAGGAACTCCCCGGCATCGGCGACTGGACTGCGCAATACATTGCGCTGCGTGCGCTCGGCGAGCCGGATGCGTTTCCGGCGGGCGACCTCGTATTGCGCAAGATCGCCGGAAACGGAAACCCGATCGGCGAAACGGCCATGCAGGCGCGCGCGGCGCACTGGCGGCCCTGGCGCGGCTACGCCGCCATGGCGCTCTGGCAAATTCCCGATCCCTTCCAAAAGGAGGATGCGGCATGAAACTCCCCGAAGACCCTTCTCTCGCCACGACCGTCATCGACACGCCGATTGGCGAGTTGCGCGCCGCCGCCACGGATCGCGGGTTGTGCGTGCTGCTGTTCCCCAACAAGCAGACCGCCTGGCCCGAAAGGCAAGGCAGCGCCGGGGCGCAAAAACATCTCGCTGCGACGCGCGCCGCGCTTGAGGAATATTTCACCGGCAAACGGAAAGAGTTTTCCGGCATCGCGCTCGACATGCAGGGCACGGATTTCCAGCGCAGCGTCTGGTCGGCGCTTCTCACCATCCCCTTCGGGGAGACGCGCAGCTATGGCGACATCGCCAGACAGATCGGCAATCCCAAAGCGGTACGCGCCGTAGGGCTTGCCAACGGGCAGAACCCGGTTCCCGTCATCGTGCCGTGCCATCGCGTGATCGGCGCCAATGGCAAGCTCACCGGCTTTGGCGGGGGTATCGAGACGAAACAATGGCTGCTCGTCCATGAAGGCGCAAAAAAATCCTTGAACGGAGAGATGTTACTGCCACTCTGATTCCGCTAGACTCGCTTCAAGCGATTCATGAAAGGAACGATCACATGATGGGATTTGAACCCACCGGCATCCTCGGCATCATTCTTCTGGTGCTCGACATCTGGGCGATCGTCAAGATCGCGCAGAGTGGCGCGGAACCGCTCTGGAAGGCCATCTGGATTGTGGTCGTGATCGCACTGCCTGTGCTCGGCCTCATCATCTGGTTCCTTTTCGGTCCCAAAGGCTGAAGAATTAGGGGCTGCACCACACCGTTGTCATGCCGGACTTGATCAGGGCATCCAGCGCAAAACCGCAGGACTGGATTGCCGGGTCAAGCCCGGCAATGACAATGACGAGTATGCGCTCGTCCGCTTTTCAAAGAGGATAGAGCGCCGCGAGATCCGCCTCGCCGCCGCGCGGCAGCGCAATGACCGGCGTCGCCCCAGCAAAACGTACAATCGTTTCCACCGTCTCGTCGAAATTCACTTCGCTGCCCGGCGTCTCGCTCACCACGATGGCGCGCGGGTCGAGCTTGCGGGCGCGCAGACTTTCGATCGCCGTCAGCGTGTGTGAAATCGTGCCTAGATAGGAACCGACGACGAGAAGCGGCGAGATGAAGACATGGGCCTCCACCGCCTGCATCCAGTCGAGCACGGTATGCGTATCGTCGAGCGGCACGGCAACGCCCCCCACGCCTTCGATCAGCAGCGGATCGTCTTTTCCGGCCGCCGCGACGCAATGGTCGACCAGGTCGTCGAATGAGATCGTCGCGCCCTCGCGCCGCGCCGCCATGTCGGGCGAGAGCGCGGCCTTGAAGCGCCAGTGCGAAACGCTTGCCGCCTTTTCATAGACGACATCCTCGCCCATCGCGGCCAGCAGCGCCGCCGGGTCGCTTTCCGGGAAGGTCGTTTCGTCGAGGCCGCTCACCACAGGCTTGATCGCCCGCACGGGCACGCCCTTCTCGCGAAGCTGGCGCGTCAGCAAGGCGCTCACATAGGTCTTGCCGATTTCGGTGCCGGAAGAGGTGACGAAGATGACGGTCATGTTTTCTGCTCTTACTCGGCCGCCCGTTTGGGCATGATCCGTTCCCGGATGATGGCGGCAAGGCGGTCGATATCGGCGTCTTCATGTTCCGCCGTAAAGGTGATGCGCAGCCGCGCCGTGCCCTCCGGCACGGTCGGCGGGCGGATGCCGGTCACGAGGAAGCCTTCCACTTCCAGCATCTTCGACGCTTCGAGCGTCGCGCCAGCATCGCCCAGCAGCACCGGCACGATGGGGCTTTCGGGATCGGGCAGGTTCAGCGCGCGCGTAAAGCGCTTCGCCTTTTCCACCGGACGCCGCGTCAGTTCTTTGTCGCTTTCGATGATGTCGATGGAAGCGATCGCGGCGGCGACCGACGCAGGCGGCAGGCCGGTCGTATAGATGAGCGTGCGGGCGCGGGTACGAATGAAATCGCAGACTGCTCGGCTTGCGCAGAGATAGCCGCCATAGCCGCCCACCGCCTTGGAGAGCGTACCCATCTGCAACGGCACATCGGCTTTCGTACCGCCGATAAAACTCGATCCCTTGCCATCGGCCACCACGCCGATGCCATGCGCATCGTCCGTCATCAGCCAGGCGTCGTAGCGCCGCGCCAGCTCGCCCATCTCGCGCACGGGTGCGAGATCGCCGTCCATGGAGAAAACGCCATCGGTAAGGATCATGCAGTGGCGCGCATTCCCGCGATGCGCGTCCAGTAACTCAGCCAGATGCGCCAGATCGTTGTGGCGGAAAATATGCGTCTCGGCATATGAGAGCCGCGCGCCCATCATCAGGCAGTTATGGGAAAGCTCGTCGGCCAGCACCAGATCGCCCGGGCCCACCAGCGCAGAGACGATGCCCATATTGGCCAGATAGCCGGATCCGAACACCACGCAATCCTCGGTTTCCTTCAACCGGGCCAGCCGCGTTTCGAGTTCCGTATAAAGAGGATGATTGCCGGTGATATGGCGCGATGCGCCCGAGCCCGCGCCATAGGCATCGATGGCGGCCTTCGCGGCCTCTTTCACACGCGCCGACTGGGAAAGGTTCAGATAGTCGTTGCAGCAAAAGGAGACGAGTTTTCTGCCGCCGCGCTCCGCCGCTGCGGCAGGCCCGCGCGCCGTCTCAACCAGCACACGGCGCAGCGCGCGCTTTTCCAGCGCGTCGAGTTTGCCTTTTACAAAGGCGTCGAGTGAATTTTCTTTCGCCAAACCGGGTCTCCCGAGGGCCCCTCGCCCTGCCGCCCGGCACCATTATGGGCCGGCCCCGATCTGTCAACAGAAAGGCCGAAAACCCCACGCTTTCAGCAGGTTCTTGCATTGCGGGCCAAGCTGCCTATGCTCGGCGAAATTCCGACCGTTTCATTCAGGAAAGATGGCCCGCCCATGAGCCTTCAAAGCGAATTCGACGCCGAAACCAAAGCCGGAAACCCGGCCCCTTCCACCGCCCGGACCGACCCGGGGACGCTGCGTCATGACTGGACGCGCGAGGAAGTCGAGGCGCTTTTCGCCCTGCCCTTCAACGATCTCGTCTTCGAGGCGCAGATCGCCCATCGCCGCTGGTTCAACCCGAACCAGGTGCAGATGTCGACGCTCCTGTCGATCAAGACCGGCGGCTGTCCGGAAGATTGCGGCTATTGCGCCCAGAGCGCGAAATTCGACACCGGCCTCAAGGCCTCCAAGCTGATGGAAGTCGAAAAGGTACTCGCAGAGGCCCGCAAGGCGAAGGAAGCCGGGTCGTCTCGCTATTGCATGGGCGCGGCCTGGCGCGAGCCCAAGGATCGCGACATGGACACGATCTGCGCCATCGTGCAGGGCGTGAAGGAAATGGGCATGGAAACCTGCATGACGCTCGGCATGCTGTCGGGCCAGCAGGTGCACCGTCTCGCCCAGGCCGGTCTCGACTACTACAACCACAATATCGATACGTCGGAAGAATATTACGACAAGATCATCAGCACCCGGACCTTCCAGGACCGGCTCGACACGCTGGAGCGCGTGCGCCAGGCGGGCATCAATGTCTGCTCCGGCGGCATTGTCGGCATGGGCGAGGAACAATCCGACCGCGCCGGCATGCTGATGGCGCTGGCGAACCTCGAAGAGCATCCGCAGTCCGTGCCGATCAACATGCTGATCCCGATGGAAGGCACGCCGCTCGAAGGCGAAGGCCAGATCGATCCGCTCGATTTCGTGCGCACCATCGCGGTCGCGCGCATCATGATGCCGCAGAGCATGGTCCGCATCGCAGCGGGCCGCGAGCATATGAGCGACGAAACGCAGACGCTCTGCTTCCTGGCGGGTGCGAACTCCATCTTCACCGGCGACAAGCTGCTGACGGCGAAGAACCCGGGCGACGCGCATGATGCCAGGCTCATGGGCAAGCTCGGTATCGAGCCCATGCCCGCGCATAGCTGCCCGGCCGAGAAGTAACGTAGCGTCTTGAGCGTTCCGCCCGCCAATCCGCTCATCAACAACCCGCCGGACTGGCTCACGCGGGGCGCGCCGCATTTGTGGCTGCCCTATACCCAGATGCAGACCACGCCCATGGCGCTGCCCGTGGTGAAAACCGACGGTGTGCGCCTTACGCTCGACGATGGGCGCGAGCTTATCGATGGCGTCTCCTCCTGGTGGACCGCCGCGCATGGCTACAACCATCCCCATATCCGCGAGGCCGTGACCGCGCAGCTCGAAAAGATGCCGCATGTCATGCTGGGCGGGCTCGCCCATGAGCAGGCCTGCCGGCTTGCCTCGCGCCTCACCGACAAGCTGCCGGGCGATCTCGCCCATGTCTTCTTTTCCGAATCCGGTTCGGTCTCGGTCGAGATCGGCATGAAGATCGCGGTCCAGTACTGGATCAATTCAGGCAAGCCGGGCCGCACGCGCTTCGTCAGCTTCAAGGGCGGCTATCACGGCGACACGCTCGCCACCATGTCGGTCTGCGATCCGGAGGAGGGCATGCACTCCCTCTTCAAGGGTGCGATCGCCGAGCAGTTCATCTGCGAGTTACCCACGGATGAGGATAAGGCCGCCGCGCTCGATGCCTTCCTCGCCGAGCATAAGTCCGAGATCGCGGGCATCGTCACCGAGCCTCTGGTGCAGGGGGCGGGCGGCATGCTCATTCATGCCCCAATCACGCTCAAGCGCCTGCGCAATCTTGCCGACAAGCATGGCATTCTCTTGCTCGTCGACGAGATCTTCACCGGCTTCGGGCGCACCGGCACGATGTTCGCCTGCGAGGCGGCGGGGATAACGCCCGACATCATGACGCTCTCCAAGGCGCTCACCGGCGGCACGCTGCCGCTCGCCGCGACCATCGCGCGGGCCCCGGTTTTCGAGGCTTTTCTGGGCGAAGATGCGGGAAAAGCGCTGATGCACGGCCCCACCTATACCGGCAATGCGCTGGCCTGCGCGGCGGCCAATGCCTCGCTCGACCTCTTCGAGACCGAGCCCCGGCTCGATCAGGGCGCCGCCATCGAGGCGCAGCTCAAATCCGGGCTCGAGCCGGCCCGGGATATCCCCGGTGTGGTCGATGTCCGCGTGCTGGGCGCCATCGGCGTCATCGAACTCGAGTCCATCGCCGAGCCGGATGCCATGAAACGGCGTTTCGTAGAGGAAGGCGTCTGGATCCGCCCCTTCCGCAACATCGTCTACACCACGCCGCCCTTCACCATCGGCGAAGACGATCTCGCCCAACTGACGGGCGCAATGCTCAAAGTCTGTGCGGAATTCGCACCGGATTGATGTTGAATTCCTGCAACTAAATCCGTCCGGACATACTTTTTGTAGTGGAAGGCGTGTTTTTACACGCCAGATATTGAGCCAATTCGAGACACACATTACGCTCGAATCAGAGGCCGATTCGCGCCTTCACAAAATTACGGACAGATCCGGGTTGTGCGCGTTGCCGAGCGCCGAGACTGGCGCTCTCGCAAGGCGGGCTTTGATTTTTTCCTGCCGGCCCCTGCTTCAGAGGGCCGCGGGATCGAGGGGACAGGACCACACCCATGCATGTCATTGCGTTTGCGTCGCAGAAAGGCGGATCGGGCAAGACCACGCTTGCCGGTCACATTGCCGTTGAAGCCGAGTATCAGGGAGCAGGGCCGGTCGCCCTTATCGACACCGATCCGCAAGGCAGCCTGTCGCAATGGTGGAATGCCCGTGAGGCGGAACGTCCCTTCTTCGTCAGCCCCTCCAGCGAAGGCCTCGCCTCCGACCTGGACAAGCTGCGGCTTGGCGGGATCGAGCTTGTCGTCATCGACACGCCGCCGGCCATCACCACGACCATTCATCATGTGATCGAGCAGGCCGACCTCGTCGTGATCCCGACCCGGCCGAGCCCTCACGATCTGCGCGCCGCGGGCGCCACCGTCCAGATCTGCGAAGAACTGGGCAAACCGCTCGCCTTCACGCTCAATGGTGCAAGCCCAAGGGCCCGCATCACCACCGAGGCGGTGATCGCGCTTTCCCAGCATGGCGCTGTCGCCCCGTCGATTATCCACCAGCGAATCGATTTCGCTTCTTCTATGATCGATGGTCGAACCGTGCGAGAGATCGGCTCCAATACCAAATCCCCCGACGAAATCGCCGGGCTCTGGACCTTCCTCGCAGACCGGCTGGCCGGCAGAGAGACATCGCCTCTCAAATCCGCCGCGTCGGCCTTTAGCGATGCATTGAGGGGAGCTGCCTGAGATGGCAAAGAAGCCCGCTTCTCTGACCGGCGAACTGCTGGCCCGCAAGGGAGAAGCACGACCTTCCGACCTGAAGCCCGTCAATGACGAGGGGCCTCAAGGCGCGGATATTTCAATCCTGCCCGGACGTCAGCCTCATCTGGAAGGCATTGGCGTCGGGGGCCAGGTTTCCTCTACGCTGTCCCCGGAAGAACCGGAGGAAAGCGGGAGCTCGGACGAGATGACCAATGAGGATGACGGCGCACGGCCAAGCCCGCCCGAGCCGGAGATCATCTATACCCCGGAAGACAAGGAGACCGGCAGCCGGACGAAGCTTATCGCCGGGGCCTTTATCGGCGTCGCACTTTTGGGCGGTGTCTTGCTCGCGCTGATGTTCAATGGCAGCGACCGCGGAACCGCGCCCGTACTGCCGCAGGAAACCGACACCGCTTCCGGCTCCCAGCAGGCTGCATCCGAGACCGCTCCCAAGGCCGCCACCGAGGCCAATGAACCCGCCGTGGCGGTTGAGACCGTGCCTTCCGTAGCCGATGCGACGCCCGAAACGCCGGCGGCACCTGCTGCCGAAAGCCCGGCCGATATCGAGGTCGCGCCGCTGCGCAGTTCGGCGCCGGAAGAGACAACGAGCAGCACGGCCCTCGACCCGGCATTGGCTGCCGCTGCGCCAGAAACGCCCGCAGCGCCGAAACCGGCCGCCAAGGCGGAAACGCCTGCCAAGGCGGCTCAGGCGGCGCTCGCCACCGGCGGCAACTGGGTTGTCCAGCTTCTGGCCTCCCGCAGCGAAGCGGATGCGAAGACCGCCTGGAAGACGATTTCCGGCAAGCATGCGACGATCCTTGGCGGCCACGGGCTCGACATCCAGAAAGCCGATCTGGGCGACAAGGGCACGTTCTACCGTGTCCGCGCCGCCGGTTTCGAGACCAAGGCCGAAGCGGCCAAGGCCTGCGGCGCACTCAAAGGCGCCGGGCAGGATTGCCTGGTCCGCCAACGCTGAGAGCGGCTTCAGAAAGAAATATAGCGGGGCCTTCGGGCCCCGTTTTCATGTCCGTTTTCACGATCCTCGAGGCGTTTGCTTCCGCCCGGCCGCGGTGTAGTGTCCGGCCATTGCCATTCACGACTTTCAAACCGGACATCACATGATCGAAGCTGTTATCTGGGATTTCGGCGGCGTGCTGACCTCCAGCCCGTTCGAAGCCTTCAATCGCTATGAGCGCGAGCGGGGCCTGCCCGCCGATTTCATCCGTTCCATCAATGCCACCAACCCCGACACCAATGCCTGGGCCCTGTTCGAGCGGAATGAAATTTCGCTCGACGAGTTCGACAAGCTCTTTCTTGAAGAAGCTCGAGCCAGGGGGCATGACGTGACGGGCCGCGACGTCGTTTCGCTGCTCTCGGGCGATATTCGCCCGGAAATGGTGACCGCTCTCACGCGCTGCAAAGAGCGCGCGAAAGTCGGCTGCATCACCAATAATGTCTCTGCAGGCGAAGGCGCCGGCATGGCGCGCTCGCATGAAAAGGCCGCCGCCGTGGCGGACGTCATGTCGCTTTTCGATCATGTGATCGAAAGCTCGAAGGCCGGCATTCGCAAGCCCGATCCGCGCATCTATGAGATGGCCTGCGAGGCTCTCGGCGTCGATCCGGCGAAATCCGTCTATCTGGACGATCTCGGCATCAACCTGAAACCGGCCCGCGCCCTCGGGATGACCACCATCAAGGTGCTCAATGCCGAACAGGCACTGGAAGAGCTCGAAGCTGCCGTAGGGTTCTCGCTGCGGTAACGCGGCCCGGCAGGCTGCTCTTGAGCGGCAGCCCCCCGCAGGCATAGTCTTCTCCCAAAAGAAAAGGTCACTGGGAGGAGACCCATCATGCTGCGACCTCAAGCGGAGGCCGTCGATCTCGACGGCAAACCCGACCTCAAGAACCCCGACCTCTATCTGACGGATGATTTTCACGACATCTTTCGCGCCTTGCGGGTGGAAGAGCCGGTCTACTGGAACCCGGAAGCCGACAGCACAGGCTTCTGGGCCGTCACGCGCTATGACGATATCGAAACGATTTCGAAGAACCCGAAAATCTTTTCATCCGCCAAAGATATGGGCGGACACCGGATCTTCAATGAAAACGAAATCGACGAGAACGATACCGACGCCAGCATGATCTCGATGGATCCGCCGACGCATAATGCTTATCGGCGCATGGTCACGCCGGGCTTCGTGCCGCGGCGCATCTCCAATATGGAAGACCGTATCCGCGCCCGCGTGACGCGCCTTCTCGACCAGATGCCCGCGACCGGCCAGACGGAATTCGTTTCGTCCGTCGCCGCCGCGCTTCCCATCGAGGTGCTGGCGGAATTGTTCGGCGTCCCACCAAGCGACGGGCCCAAGCTTTTCGAATGGTCCAATGCGACTGTCGGCGAGGACGACCCGGAGCTGCGCGTCTCCGATGAGTATATGCGCCAATGCGTGGCAGAGATGGCCGGCTATGCCGCGGGTCTTTGGGAAGAACGCCTCAAAAACCCCGGCGAAGACCTCATTTCCATGCTCGCGCATTCGAAGGTCGGTGGCGAGGCCATGACCTTCCCCACCTATATCGGCACCTTCATCCTGCTGGTGGTGGCGGGCAACGAGACCACGCGCAATTCGATTTCCGGCGGGCTGCAGGCGCTTTCGCAGTTTCCCGAGGAACGCCAAAAACTCCTCGACGATCCCTCGCTCATTCCGAGCGCGGTTCAGGAAATCGTGCGCTGGGTCAGCCCGGTCCTGCATATGCGACGCACCGCGACGCAGGATGTCGAACTCGGCGGCAAAGAGATCAAGGCCGGGGACAAGGTCGTGATGTGGTACTGCTCCGCCAATCGCGACGAAACGAAGTGGAAGGATCCCTACACGTTCGACGTCACGCGCTATGCGAGAGGCGATGCGCCAACCCAGCTCGGCTTCGGGGCGGGGCAGCATTTCTGCCTCGGCTCGCGGCTTGCGGAGTTACAGCTCAAGGTGCTGTTCGAGGAGCTGCTGACGCGTTTCCCCGATATCGAGGTCGACGGGCCGGTACGGCGGCTGCGGTCGAATTTCATTTCCGGGATCAAGGAAATGCCGGTGCGCTACACGCCTGCCGCCTGACCGCCGGGAGGCCATCCGGGTACAAAAAAGGGCTCGGAGAGAACCCCCTCCGAGCCCTTTTCGACTGCCACATCCGTTGCCTTAGTGGCCAAGCCTCGCGGCCGCGCGTTCCTTGGCAGAGGCGCATTCGCCCGCGCTCAAGCCCACTTCCTTGGCAAGCGTCTCGATCATCACGGTTTCCATCCGGTGCAGCGTGCCGTCGGACAATGCGACTTCCCAGAGCATCTCGACGACCTGGCTACGCTCTTC